>NZ_BAABJP010000030.1:0-449947 GCF_039543365.1 Actinospineispora eucalypti | reverse complement strand
TCAACCGCGAGGACCTCACCCGGGAGGCGTTCATCCCCGATTTCCTGGGCATCCCGGGCAACCCGTCCGGGCGGATCTACCGCACCGGCGACCTGGGCCGGGTCAACACCAACGGCGAGATCGAATACCACGGGCGGGTCGACCGGACGGTCGTGTCCGGCGGGGACGGCGCTCAGCTGCCCACTCAGATTCTGCCCGTCCAGATGCTCCCGGCGGCGGACGCCACTGTGGCGCTCGCGCTGCCCGCGGCGCCCGCCACCCCGGCGGCCGGCACCGCGCCGGCGACCGGCGTCGCGAAGGCCTTGGCCGAGGTGCTCGCTGAGGTCCTGGGCGTCGATGAGGTGTCGGTGGACGGCAACTTCTTCGATGACCTGGGTGCGGACTCGATGGTGATGGCCCGGTTCTGTGCCCGGGCCCGCAAGCAGCCGGACCTGCCGTCGGTGTCGATGAAGGACATTTACCGCCACACCACCATCCGTGGCCTGGCCACCGCCCTCGCCGACCCGGCGTCCACCTCGACCGAGCGCGGCTTCGCCGAGGTGCTCGCCCAGGTGCTGGGCATGCGGGAGGTGTCGGTGGACGGCAACTTCTTCGATGACCTGGGCGCGGACTCGATGGTGATGGCCCGGTTCTGCGCCAAGGCCCGCAAACGCCTCGACCTGCCGTCGGTGTCGATGAAGGACATCTACCGCTACAGCACCGTCCGCGCGCTGGCCACCGGCCTCGGGGACCCGGCGGAGGCCGCCGCCGTGGCGGTGCTCCCGGAGGCCGCCCCGTCGATCCCGCCCTCGGCCGAGGTGACGAGGTACGCCGAGGGCCTGGCGAAGGCGCCGGTCGGCAAGCCCCGCTACGTCCTCTGCGGCGCCCTGCAGCTGCTGTTCTTCCTGGGGTACTGCTGCCTCGCCGCGGTCCTGGCCGTCCGGGGCGCGGAGTGGATCTCCACCGCCACCGCCGAGCTGGACATCTACCTGCGCTCGGCCGCGGTGGGCGCGATCGCCTTCTTCGGCGTGTGCACCCTGCCGATCGTCGCCAAGTGGCTGATCATCGGCCGCTGGAAGCCCCAGGAGCTGCGGGTCTGGAGCCTGCCCTACGTGGGCTTCTGGCTGGTCAAGACGCTGATCCGGATGAGCCCGCTGGCCAAGATGAGCGGCTCCCCGCTGCAGGTGCTCTACCTGCGGGCGCTGGGCGCGAAGATCGGGCGGGGCGTCACCATCCTGTCCGACCACGCGCCGGTGTGCACCGACATGCTGACCATCGGCGAGGGCACGGTCATCCGCAAGGACTCGTTCTTCAACTGCTACCGGGTGCGGGCCGGCGTGATCGAGGTCGGCCCGGTGACCCTCGGCCGGGACGTCTACATCGGTGAGGCGACGGTGCTGGACATCGGCACCTCGCTGGGCGACGGGGCGCAGCTGGGCAACTCATCCGCGCTGCACGCCCGGCAGGCGGTGCCGGCCGGCGAGCGCTGGCACGGGTCCCCGGCCCAGCGGACCGACACCGACTACCGCTCCGTGCCGCCGGCCCGCGTGGGCACCGTGCGCAGGACGCTGTACGGCCTCGCCCAGCTGCTGAGCATGCTGCTCGTGCTCCTGCCGCTGGCGATCGGCGGAACGTACCTGCTGCTTGCCGCCGTGCCGTGGGTGCGCACCCTGGTCGGCGATGCCCCGCTGGCCCTCACCAACTGGGCGCTCTACGCCGACGCGATCGTCGCCTCCGTGCTGCTGTTCCTCGGCGGGGTGGTCGGCGGCCTGCTCTTCGTGTTCACCGTGCCGCGCCTGCTCGCCATGTTCATCAAGCCGGACAAGGTCTACCCGCTGTACGGCTTCCACCACTGGGCGCAGCGGACCGTCACCCGGATGACGAACCGGAAGTTCTACACCCACCTGTTCGGCGACAGCTCGTACATCGTGGACTACCTGCGGTCCCTCGGGTTCGGCCTGCGCGACGTCGAGCAGACCGGTTCCAACTTCGGCATGGAGGTCAAGCAGGACAACCCGTACCTGAGCTCGGTGGGCAGCGGCACGGTGATCGCCGACGGACTGTCGATCATCAACGCCGACTTCTCCAGCACGTCCTTCCGCGTCTCCCAGGTGTCCATCGGCGCGCACAACTTCCTGGGCAACCGGATCGCGTACCCGACGCAGGGCCGGACGGGTGACAACTGCCTGCTGGCCACCAAGGTCATGGTGCCCATTGACGGCCCGGTCCGGGAGGGCGTCGGCCTGCTGGGTTCGCCCAGCTTCGAGATCCCCCGGTCCGTGGCTCGGGACAACGACCTCGACCTGGGCAGCGCCGAGGAACTGCGCCGGCGCCTGGCCCTGAAGAACCGGCACAACGCGGTCAGCATGCTGTTCCGACTGCTGTCGCTGTGGCTGTACTTCCTCATGGTCAGCCTGTTCACGCTGGTCGCTATCGACCTCTACCACTCGCTGGGAGTGCTCGCGTTCGCCGCGTCCAATGCGCTGACCGTGCTGTTCACCGCCGTCTACTTCGTGCTGGTGGACCGGACGGTGCGGAACATGGAGGTGCTCCGGCCGAACGGCTGCTCGATCTACGACCCCGACTTCTGGCGGCACGAGCGCGCCTGGAAGGTGGTCTCGGACGAGTTCCTCAACCTGTTCAACGGCACCCCGTTCAAGAACGTCATCTGGCGGATGATGGGGGCCAAGGTCGGTCGGCGGGTGTTCGACGACGGCTGCTTCCTCACCGAGCGCACCTTCACCACCATCGGCGACGACTGCACCCTCAACGAGGGCAGCGTCATCCAGTGCCACTCGCAGGAGGACGGCGCCTTCAAGTCCGACCTCAGCGCGCTCGGCGCCGGCTGCACGCTCGGCGTCGGTGCGTTCGTGCACTACGGCGTGACCATGGGCGACGGGTCCGAGCTGGCCGCCGACTCATTCCTGATGAAGGGCGAGGAGATCCCGCCCGGTGAGTACTGGGGCGGAAACCCGGCCCGCGAACTGATCTCGCTTTCTCCGGCCAAGACGAACTGAGGGAATCCGATGAACACGACTGTGAACGCTGACCGGGAGTACTGGAGTGGTGTGCTGGCCGCCGGTGGGTTCAGCGAGATCGCCCGGTGGTCGCTCGACCCGGCGCCGGGCGTGGCCGAGCACGAGGTGATCGTGCCGGACAGCCTGGTGGCCTCGGCGCAACGGCTGGCCGGCGAGCTGGAGGTGTCGCTGAGCTCGGTGCTGCTGGCCGCGTACGCCAAGGTGATCGCCGCGCTGTCCGGTGAGTCCGACGTGGTGACCGGCTACGTCTCGGGCATGGGCGGTCAGGCGTTGCCGCTGCGGCTGTCCACCGGGCACGGCTCGTGGCGGTCGCTGCTGCGGGAGGCCTCGCGCGCCGAGTGCGGCCTGATGTCGCACCTGGGGTTCCCGGTGGAGGACCTGCGGCGTGAGCTGGGCATCGCCGGCCCGGCCTTCGAGACCGTGTTCGACGCGACCGGGAGCAAGGAGGTCGCCCTGGCCGAGGACACGGTGCTCTCGGTGCACGTGCGCCGCCGGGGCGACCGGTTCACCCTGCGGCTGCGGCACCGGACCGAGGCGCTGGACGCGGCGGCCGCCGCCCGGATCGCCGGTTACCACCTCACCGCGCTGGAGCTGCTCACCACCGACTCCTACGCCGACCACGGACGGGACAGCCTGCTCAGCCAGCAGGAGATGCACTTCCAGCTGGAGGGGCTGGCCGGGCCGCGCCGCGAGCTGCCGGACCGCCGGTTCCACGAGCTGTTCGAGCAGCGGGTGGTCGCCCACCCGGACGCCGTCGCGGCGGTGCACGGCGACCGGAGCTGGACCTACCGCGAGCTCAACGCCCGCGCCAACCGGCTGAGCCGGGCGCTGCTGGCCCGGGGCCTGTGCCGGGAGGGCGTCGTCGCCGTGGTGGCCGAGCGCAACCTGGACTGGATGGCCGCCGTGATCGCCGTGTTCAAGGCCGGCGGCGTCTACCTGCCCATCGAGCCGCACTTCCCCGGCGACCGGATCGCCAGCACGCTGCGCCGGGCCGACTGCCGGCTGGTGCTCACCGAGCGCGGCAGCACCGAGACGCTGGACCAGGCCCTCGGGTCGCTGCCGGAGGCGCAGCGGGTCTACTTCGACACGGCCTACGCGGAGGACCACGCCGAGGACGACCTCCGCATGGAGGTGACGGCGGACCAGCTGGCCTACATCTACTTCACCTCCGGTTCCACCGGTGAGCCGAAGGGCGCGATGTGTGAGCACGCCGGCATGCTCAACCACCTGTACGCCAAGATCGGTGACCTGGAGATCCGCGAGGGCGACGTGGTCGCCCAGGTCGCGCCCCAGTGCTTCGACATCTCGCTGTGGCAGTTGGTCTCCGCGCTGGTCGTCGGCGGCCGGACCCTGCTGGTGGAGCAGGACGTGGTGCTGGACGTCGAGCGGTTCGTGGACAAGATCGTGGACCGCCGGGTGGGCGTGCTCCAGGTCGTGCCGTCCTACCTGGAGGTCGTGCTGACCTACCTGGAACAGCACCCGCGCGAGCTGCCCGACCTGCACTGCGTCTCGGTGACCGGTGAGGCGCTGAAGAAGGAGCTGGCGCAGCGCTGGTTCGCCAGCAAGCCGGGCATCGCGCTGGTCAACGCCTACGGGCTGACCGAGACCTCCGACGACACCAACCACGAGGTGATGCGCCGGGTGCCCGACCGGGAGCGGATCCCACTCGGCCCCGCGGTCAACAACGTGCACGTCTACGTGGTCGACGAGAACCTGATGCCGGTTCCGCTCGGCGCCCCCGGTGAGATCGCCTTCTCCGGCGTCTGTGTCGGGCGCGGGTACATCAACGACCCGGAGCGCACCCGGCAGGCGTTCATGGCCGACCCGCACCGCAGGGGCGAGCGGCTGTACCGCGCCGGCGACTTCGGCCGCTGGCTGCCCGAGGGCAAGCTGGAGTTCCTCGGCCGCCGGGACAGCCAGGTCAAGATCCGGGGCTTCCGGATCGAGATCGGCGAGATCGAGAACACCCTGCTGCGGGCGCCCGGCGTCCGGGACGGCGCGGTCGTCGTGGCCGAGCGGCCCGACGGGAGCAAGCACCTGGTGGCGTTCTACGCGGGCAACAACCCGCTGGAGGTCTCCGCGCTCCAAGACCGGCTGGCCGAGTCGCTGCCCGAGTACATGGTGCCCACCACGTACCACTGGCGGGAGAGCCTGCCGCTGACCGGAAACGGAAAAATCAACAAGAAGGCGCTGGTGGCGCTGGCCGCTGAGCTCGACACTGTCGAGGCGGACTACCACGCGCCGAGCACGCCCGCCGAGCGGCGGCTCGCGGCCGCGTGGGGGAAGGTGCTGGGCGTCCCGGCGGAGCAGGTGGGCCGGTGGGACAACTTCTTCGACCGGGGCGGCACATCGCTGTCCGCCGTGAAGCTGGCGATCGCGCTCGACCGCGCGGTCTCGCTCAAGGACATCACCCTGAACCCGGTGCTCACCGACCTGGCCGGGCTGCTCGACTCCGCAGCCGCACCGCGTTCCGCACAGCTGACCCACTGAAACTCAGACCACCACACCGAAAGGAACCGAGATGTCCACGCCACACGCTTCCTCCTTGCGAGGCCTGGAAGTCTCTCCGGGCAAGCCGCCGATCCTGCGGGCCGAGCTCACCGGCGACGCACCGACCTGGGTGGCCGAGCATCGGGACGCCCTGCACGCGGTGATCGATGAGCACGGTGCGCTGCTGGTCCGGGGTTTGGGGCTGGGTGACACGGGCCAGGTCGGCGCGGTGTTCCAGCGGTTGGCCTCGGGCGGGCTGATGGGTGAGCGGGAGTCGTTCGCCCCCCGGACGGCCTACGCGCCGGGGGTGTACTCCTCGACCAAGTGGCAGCCGAACGAGCCGATGTGCATGCACCACGAGCTGAGCTATGCGCTGGAGTTTCCGAACCTGATGATGTTCGCCTGCCGCACCGCGCCCGGGGCGGGCGGCGCGACCGCCGTCTGCGACTCGGCCGCGGTGTTGGATGCGCTGCCGGCGGACCTGGTCGCCCGGTTCGAGCGGGAGGGCTGGCTGCTGTCGCGCAACTACAACGATGAGATGGGGGCGTCCTACGCGGAGGCGTTCGGCACCGCCGACCGGGGGGCCGTGGAGGACTACTGCCGGGCCAACGCGATCGACTTCGAGTGGCAGTCCGGTGGCGGGCTGCGCACCTGGCAGCGGCGCTACGCGGTGGTGGCCCACCCGATCAGTGGCCGTAACTGTTGGTTCAACCAGATCGCGTTCCTGAACGAGTGGACGCTGGACCCGGACGTGCGGGAGTTCCTGGTGGATGTCTACGGCCGGGAGTCGCTGCCCTTCAACACCCACTTCGGCAACGGCGACCCGGTCGGGCCCGACATCGTGCACCTGCTCAACCAGGTCTACCAGGCCAACACCCGGCGGGAGCCGTGGCAGTCCGGCGACCTGCTGCTGGTCGACAACATCCGGACGGCGCACAGCCGGGAACCCTTCCAGGGACCCCGTGAGGTGCTGGTCGGCCTGGGTGACCCGGTGGGCATGGGCGGCTTCTCGGCCGAGGTGACCGCGTGATGGGCGGGGTGCCTCCGTTCGCGGTGATCTCCGGCGGCCAGGTGCAGCGCGCGCTGGCCGGGCAGGAGAAGCGGATCACCGAACTGGTCGAGACCACCTACCGGGTGCACGGGTCCGGCGACTCGGTGAACCCGCCGTCGTACTTCCTGCGGTTCCCGGACCGCCCGACCTCCCGGATCATCGCTCTGCCCGCCTCGATCGGTGGGCAGGTGCGGGTGGACGGCCTGAAGTGGATCTCCAGTTTCCCGGAGAACGTGGCGGCCGGGATCCCCCGGGCATCGGCGGTGCTGATCCTCAACGACCACGACACCGGCTACCCGTTCGCCTGCCTGGAGAGCTCGATCATCAGCGCCACCCGGACGGCGGCGTCGGCGGCGCTGGCCGCCGACTGGCTCACCCGGGGCCGGGGCCGGCCCGCCCGGGTCGGGTTCTTCGGGGTGGGCCTGATCGCCCGGTACATCCACACCTTCCTGGCCAGCACCGGCTGGTCGTTCGACGAGGTCGGCGTGTTCGACCTGTCCGCCGAGAGCGCGGCCGGGTTCAGCGGCTACCTGGGGCGGTCCGGCACCGAGGGCCGGATCACCGTGCACGACTCCGCCGAGTCGCTGATCCGTTCCAGCGACGTGGTGGTGTTCGCCACGGTCGCCGGCGAGCCGCACGTGCACGAGCTGTCCTGGTTCGAGCACAACCCGCTGGTGCTGCACGTGTCGCTGCGCGACCTGTCGCCGGAGATCGTGCTCGGCTCGACCAACATCGTCGACGACGTGGAGCACTGCCTGAAGGCGAACACCTCGCCGCACCTGGCCGAACAGCTCACCGGCAACCGGGATTTCCTGGCCGGCACGCTGGACGACGTGATGTCCGGGCGGATCACCGTGCCGGCGGACCGCCCGCTGGTGTTCTCCCCGTTCGGCCTCGGCGTGCTCGACCTCGCGGTCGGCAAGTTCGTCTACGACGAGATCCAGCGCGTCGGTGAACTGCGGGTCGTCGACGACTTCTTCCACGACCTCCGCCGCTACGGCTGAGCCCCGCCTCCACGCTCGGGCACGAGCGGGCCGAGGGCGGTGCGCACCGTGTCCAGCGCGGCGGGGTCCTCCATCGCGCTGGTGTCACCGGTGGGGGAGCCGTGCACCAGCAGGTCCCGCAGCAGCCGGCGCATGGTCTTGCCGGTGCGGGTCTTCGGCAGCGCGGGCGTCGGGTAGATCGCCGCGAGCCGGGCGTAGCCACCCATCTCGGCGGTCACCCGGCGGTCCAGCTCGGCGCGCACCTCACCGGTGTCCTCGGTGCCGGGGCGCAGCGTGACGAAGGCGACCGGCACGGTGCCCTTGGTCTCGTCGGGTATGCCGACCACGGCGGCCTCCACCACCGCCGGGTGGGCGGTCACCACCGCCTCGATCTCCATCGTGGAGATCCGGTGCGCCGCCACATTGATCACGTCGTCGGCCCGGCCGAGCACCCAGAGGTGGCCGTCGTGGTCCAGCACGGCCTCGTCGTTCGTGGCGTACCGGCCGGGGAACCGGGCGAAGTAGGTGGACAGGTAGCGGGCGTGGTCGTCCCACACCGTGCGGGCCAGGGTGGGAAAAGGCCTGGTCAGCACCAGGTTCCCCTTCACCCCGGGCGGCACCGGCCGGCCGTCCTCGTCGACGATCTCGAAGCCGTGGCCGGGCACCGCCGTGCCCACCGAACCCGGTTTGATCGGCTCCACGCCGTACACCGGGTAGGCCCAGGTCGAGCCGGTCTCGGTCTGGCCGTAGGCGTTCACCACCGGGACACCGAAGGCCTCGGTCGCCCAGTCGAAGGTGTCGGTGTCGAACGGTTCGCCCTGCGCGGTGAGCAGCTTGAGCGCCGGCAGCGGGTGGTCCTCGGACAGGCCGAACTTGCGCAGCATCCGGATCAGCGTGGGCGCGGCCAGCACCTTGGTGACCCGGTGCTTCTCGCAGATCTCGTAGAACCTGGCGTTGCTCGGGGTGTCCAGTGCGCCCTCGTAACAGGCCACGGTCATCCCGAGGGCCAGCCCGCCGACCACCGCCTGGATCGGGAAGGTCAGCCAGCCGACGTCGGCGGCCACCCAGTACACGTCGTCCGGCTCGTACCCGACCTGCCAGTGCGCGTTGGCCCAGGTGCCGAGCAGGAACCCGCCGACGCTGTGCACCACGCCCTTGGGCCGCGACTCGGTGCCGCTGGTGAAGATCAGGAATGACGGGTCGTTCGGGTCCAGCGGCACACACGGGGTGCCGTCCCGGCCGGCTTCCAGGACGGCGGCGTAGGCGTGCTCGCCGGGTTCCAGGGCGGCCCGGTCACCGGTGCGGTCGACCACCACGGTGACCCGCAGGTCCGGTGCCCGCGTCCGGGCGGCGCGCAGCGTGGCCAGCAGCTCGACCCGCTTCCCCCGCCGGTAGCTGGCGTCGGCCACGACCACCGCCGCCGCGCGCGACGCGAGCAGGCGGGAGGCCACCGCCTCCTCCCCGAAGCCGGAGAACAGCACCGTGTAGACCGCGCCGATGCGGTTGCACGCCTGGATGGCGGTGAACGCCTCGACCAGGTTGGGCAGGTAGATGGCCACCACGTCACCCCGGCGCACCCCCAGTCCGAGCAGCCCGGCGGCCAGCGCGGACACCTCGCGGGCCAGCTGGGCGTAACTGAGCGTCCGGGTGTCGCCGGGCTCGCCCTCCCACACCACGGCGGGCCGGTCGGCGGTCGCCGGGTCCTCGGCCCAGCGGTCGACGCAGTTGTCGGCCACGTTGATCCGGCCGCCCTCGAAGTACCGGGCGTCCTCGATCCCGCCGGTGCGCACCGTGTGCCATGGCGTCGACCAGCGCTGCCGGCCGGCCACCCAGGCCCAGTAGTCGTCCGGGTCGGTGAACTCCCGCGCGGTGCGCAGCTCGGCGACCCGGTGGGGCACCAGCCACTCCGGCCGCGGTGGTGTCAACGGGGTGTCGATGAGCTGGGCCAGACTGTCGGACATCGTCGTCCTCCTGGGTGGCGGGTCAGACGGGGCTGATCGGGTGGTGGCGGCGGCCGGTCTCCCGGCTCCAGCGGTCGGCGTCGACCAGGCGCGCGGACAGCTCCCCGCGCAGGCGTTCCGGCTCGACCACGGCGTCGACCACCAGGTCGCCGCCCATGCGCAGCAGGTTGATGTCGGCGCGCTGCTCGGCGGTGCGGGCGGCCACGAACGCGGCCCGTTCCGCCTCGTCCTGGATGGCGGCGATCTTGTTCGCGTACACCGCGTTGACCGAGGCCTCGGCGGACATCGGGCCGATCGTCGCGGTCGGCAGGGCCAGCGTGGCCCGCGGCTGGAAACCCGGGGCACACATGGCGTAGTAGCCGGCGGCGTAGGCCTTGCGCAGCACCACGGTGTACTTCGGCACCTCGGCGGAGGCCATCGCGGCGATCATCTTCGCGCCGTGGCGGATGATGCCCTGCCGTTCCACCTCCACCCCGACCATGAATCCCGGCACGTCCTGCAGGAACACCAGCGGGACGTTGAACGCGTCGCACAGCGAGATGAACCGGGTGGCCTTGTCGGCCGAGTCGACGAAGATCGCCCCGCTGCGCACTTTCGGCTGGTTGGCCACGATGCCCACCACCCGGCCGTCCAGCCGGGCCAGCCCGACCACCATCTCTTGCGCCCAGCGGGCCTTGACCTCGAAGAACGTGCCGGCGTCCACCACCCGGTCGACCACTTCGCGCACGTCGTAGGCGACGTTCGGGTCGGTCGGGATCAGGCCCGCCGGCCAGGCCTTCTCGGGGTCGGTCGCCGGCTTCCGGGCCGGGGCGGACCGGAAGTCGTCGGGCAGGTAGGACAGCAGCAGGCGGGCCGCCGCGATCGCCTCCCAGTCGGCGTCGAACACCTCGTCGCCGCAGCCGGAGACCTCGGCGTGCATCATCGCGCCGCCCATCGCCTCCAGCGTGGTGCGCTCCCCGGTGACCTTCTCCGCGACGCGCGGGCTGGCCAGGTACATGGACGCGTTCCCGGCCACCATGCCGACCCAGTCGCAGAACGCCGGCATGTACGCCCCGCCGGCCGCCGACGGCCCGTGCAGGCAGCACAGCTGCGGCACCCGCCCGGACAGCCGGACCTGCAGGTTGAAGATCGCCGAGGCGCCGCGACGGCCGGGGAAGAAGCCCATTTGGTCGGTCAGCCGGCCCCCGGCCGAGTCGACCAGGTAGACCACCGGCAACAGGTCCCGGTCCGCCCGCTCCAGGATGCGGATCTGCTTTTCGCAGGTCAGCTCGCCCCAGGAACCGGCCTTCACGGTGAAGTCGTGCGCGATCACCGCCACCGGGCGCCCGTCCACCCGGCCCACCCCGGTGACCACCCCGTCGGCCGGCAGACCTCCGTCGGCGTCGGCCGCGCCGGCCAGCAGCCCGTCCTCGACGAAGGTGCCGGGGTCGAACAGGACCGCCAGGCGGTCCCGCACCGGGAGCTTGTCCGGCCAGCGCGCCGGGTCGCCGCCCCGGCGCGCGCGGCTCGCGGCATCGGCTACGTCGGCTCGGGTGGGTGCGCCGTTCTCGGTCTGGGCGCTCACGCCATGCCCCGGGTCAGGATCTCCAGCTGGATCTCGTCGGTGCCGCCGCCGATGCGCAGGATCCGGGCGTCCCGGTAGTGCCGGGCCACCGCGGACTCCTCGACGAACCCGGCGCCGCCGAACAGCTGCACCGCGTCGTCCACGATCTGGTTGGCGGCGATCGCCGCCAGGTACTTCGCCCGGGCCACCGCGCGCCCCGCCTCCGGGTGCCCGGAGTCCAGCCGGGCGGCGGCCTGGTAGGTCACCAGCCGGGCCGCCTCCAGCCGCACCTCCATGTCGGCCAGCCGGTGCCGGACGGTCTGCAGTGCGGTCAGCGGTTCGCCGAACGCCTCCCGCCGGCGGGCGTAGTCGCCGGCCAGGTCGAGGCATTCGGCGGCGTGCCCGATCCCCATGGCGGCCAGCGCGACGCGTTCCAGCTGGAACCCCTCCATGATCTGGTAGAAGCCCCGGTTCTCCGCGCCGAGCAGCGCGTCCAGCGGGAGCGCCACGTCGTCCAGCAGCACCTCGCGGGTGTCCGAGGCGTGCCAGCCCATCTTCGACAGCGGGTTGCCCAGGCTCAGGCCGGGTGTGCCGCGCTCGACCAGGAACAGGCTCAGCCCCTGTCGCCCGGGTGCCCCGGTGCGGGCGGCCACGACGATCAGGTCGGCCAGCCCGGCGTTGGTGATGAACATCTTCCGGCCGTTCAGCACCCAGCCCCGGTCGGTGCGCCGCGCGGTGGTGGCCACCCTGGCCACGTCCGAGCCGGTGCCCGGCTCGGTGACCGCGATCGCCGCCACCGCCTCTCCCGCGGTGAGCGGCGTCGTCCAGCGGTCCCGCTGCGCGGCGGTGCCGTGCCGGACCAGGTGGGGCGCGGCCATGTACGCGCTGACCAGCGCGGTGACCGCGATGCCCCCGCTGGCCCGGGCCAGCTCCTCGGCGAGCAGCGCCACCGCGAGCGCGCCACCGTCCTCTCCAGGGTTCACCAGGCCGAGGAACCCGGCGGCGCCGAACTGCTTCCACAGCTCGCCGGGAAACTCGCCGGCGGACTCGGCCTGGTCGACCAGCGGGCGCACCTGCCGGTCCACGAAGGCTCGGCAGCTGGCCTGAAAGTCCTGGTGAACCTGGTCGAGCTCCCAGCTCATGCTGCCTCCGAGCGCGCTCCCGAATTTCCCGACCGACCGGGCGGTCGAATCAGTAGAGTCGGATGGCGCCGGTTGTGTCAAGTACGGTCCGTACGGACAGGAGGTGGGCATGACCGAGACGGCGGTGAGCCGCGCCGACCAGCAGCGCGCGCGGGTCACCTCGACGTCCGCGCACATCTTCAGCCGGCGCGGCTTCCGGGCCACCTCGATGAACGAGATCGCGGCGGCGGTCGGGCTGTCCAAGCCGACCCTCTACCACTACTTCCGCAGCAAGGAAGAGCTGCTGGTGCGGATCTACTCGGACGTGCTGGACGAGAGCCTGGTGCTGGCCCGCCGCACGGTCGCCGACGCGGCCTCCCCGCTGGACGCCGTCCGCGACCTGATCGCCGCCCGAGTGGTCTACACCTGCGAACACCAGGCACTCCTGAAGGTCTGCTTCGAGGAGGAGCACGAGCTGCCCGCCGAGCTGGCCGAGGAGGTCCTGCGCCGCCGCCGCGCCTTCGAGCGCTTCTTCGTGGCCGCCCTGGAGCGGCACCTCGAGGAACACCCGAGGGTGCGGCTGGGGATGGCGCCGAAGGTGTACGTGAACATGTGCCTCGGCGCGGTGAACTGGTGTTACAAGTGGTACCGCCCGGATGGTCCGCAGACCCCGGAGGAACTGGGCCGGCAGATGGCCGGCACACTCACCGCCTCCCTGAGCCCCTGACCCCGGCTGGCCGAAGCCCGGTTCGTGCGGCGCGCCAACCTGGTTTACGACGACCCGCCGGTGCGCAGGAGCGTGGCCTCCGGGTGCGGTGCCGGTTCAGAGATCGCTTGGACGGCCGCGGGGGCTGTTGTGGCCTTGGGTGGCGGCCGTTGCGTTCGTTGCCTCGGCCGGCGAGCCGGGCACCGGCCCGAACCATGGTCAACAGGACATGAGGGCCGCTTCAGGTGCCCCGGGGCGACCCCCATGTCCTGTTGACCATGGTTTGGCAGGCAACCGGAGTGACGTGTGCGCCCTTCGCTCGACCTGAACGGGCTTGGTTACCCGGCCTTCGAGGCGGTACTGGTGCACGTCGAGAAGGCCGAGCCGGTCGTCTCGCCCGCCTACACCTTCGGCGGCGCCGACGAACCGGCCCTGGTCGCCGAGTGGTCCACCAGGAGCAGCAGGAACGCCAGGACCAGGGTGCCGCCGAGGGCGACCACGTTCCCGACCTGGTCGATGGCCGGCAGGCCTTGCAAATGGAACAGGTGGAACACCAGGTGGGGGAGGCTGAACACGAACCACGCCGCCCCGGCCAGCCGGAACGTCTCCCGGCGCGGCCTCAGCACCGCCCAGGCGCTGATCGTCAACAGCGCCAGGTACAGGCCGCCCACATCACGGATGAGGTGCTCGTTGTAGGCGCCGATGCCGGACACCCAGTGCCGTCCGGGAAGCGGAAAGGACTCGTAGAACGACATCGGCGCGAACTGCGCCCACAGCCCGACGAACGCCGCCGAAAGGCCGAGTACCGCCGTGACCGCCCGCTGACCGCTGATGCTCATGGCCAATAGACCGGACGGCCCGCCGGAATGTGACATTCGCTCTGAGTTGCGTTGAGAAACTCAACTCGATACGGTTCCTCCATGACCCAGCAGCCGGGCAAGGTCACCATGGCCACCGACGGGCACATCGCCGTGATCACCGTCGACAACCAGGCGAAGCGCAACGCCTACAGCCCCGACATGATGGACCAGCTGGCCACCCACCTGACCACGTTCGACGAGGACGACGGCCTGTGGGTGGCGGTGCTCTGCTCGGCCGGTGAACACACCACCGGCGGCCTGGACATGCCCAAGTTCTTCGGGCCGGACGCGACCTGGAAGGGCGTCCCCGAGGACAAGGTTGACCCGTTCGGGCTGGGGCGGCGCACCGACAAGCCGGTGGTCGCCGTGGTGCAGGGGATCACCTTCACGGTCGGGATCGAGATCGCGCTGGCCGCCGACATAGTGGTTGCCGCCGACACCGCCCGGTTCGCCCAGATCGAGTCCCGGCGGGGCATCGCCCCGCTCGGCGGCGCCCACTTCCGCTACCTGGCCAGGACCGGCTGGGGCAACGCGATGTACCACCTGATGCTGTGCGACGAGTTCGATGCCGAGCGCGCACTGGAGCTCGGCTTCGTGCAGGAGGTCGTGCCGTACGGCCGCCACATCGACCGCGCGCTCGAGCTGGCCCGGGCGATCTGCAAGAACGCCCCGCTGGGGCTGCGGGCTACCAAGCGGGCGGCCCGTTCCTACCTGGAGGCCGCCGAACGCGCGGCCATCGCGGAGATCCCGGCGATCCGGGCGCAGGTGTTCGCCTCCGAGGACTTCAAGGAAGGCATCCAGTCCTTCGTCGAGCGGCGGGAGGCCAACTTCCAGGGCCGCTGACGCGGACCGACGCGGTCGGCTCCCTGGTCCGGGCGCTCAGCCGCCGGCCTCGGCGCGCTCCTTCTGGTGGCGGTCGGTCGCCTCCTGGATGGCGTTGGCCTGCCGCTGGTCCAGCTCCTGCCAGCGGGACCGGCCGAACTGCTCGGCCCGCTCCAGCCGTTCGGTGGAGCCCTGGAACCGGGGCTTGACGTACCGGGCGAACAGCTCGTAGCTCTTGGCCGTGGCCTCCGGGTTGGCCCACTCGTGGTGCATCAGCAGGTAGGCGCCGAAGCCGCCGGACTGCTTGTCCAGCCGTTCGATCTGCGCGATCGCGTCCGCCGGGGTGCCGATCACGCCGAGCCCGGTCTCGTTCACCCAGGCCACCCGCTCGTCGAAGGTGCTGCCGGCGGCCCGGAAGTGCGGCGCGGCCACCACCTCCTGCGTGTACTCGCAGAACGCGTCCAGGCCGAAGCGGGCATCCTCGATGGCCTGCTCACGGGTGTCCGCGAGGTGCATCGGGCCGACCAGCCGCCACTTCGACCGGTCCGCCCGGTGGCCGAACTCCGGGGCGCGCTGCTCCATCACGTCCCAGTGCAGGGCCAGCGCGTCGAAACCCTCGCGGGCGGTGGCGCCCACCGACAGCAGCCCGAGCCCGTTCTTGGCGGCCGTCCTCGGCCCGGTCGGTGAGGCGATCGCCGCGACCGAGACGTCGAAGTCGCTGTACGGGACCAACTGGGTTCGGGCGTCCACCAGGGTGTACCGGTTGGTCTGCGCGGAGACCGTCTCGCCGCGCAACAGCGCCATCAGCACGTCGGTGTCGTGCTCCAGCGCGCCGCGCTGCTCCTCCAGGGTAATGCCGATCATCGTGGCGTCGGTGGGCAGTGCGCCCGGCCCGAGGCCGAGCATGAACCGGCCCCGGGTGAGGTGGTCGAGGAAGATCGCGCGATCGGCCACCCACAGCGGGTTGTGGTACGGCAGCGAGACCACCCCGGTACCCAGCTTGATGTGCCGGGTGTGGTTGGCCGCGTGCGCGATGAAGATCATCGGGTCGGGGATGATCTCGTGTCCGCAGGAGTGGTGCTCGCCGATCCAGGCTTCGTCGTAGCCGTACCTGTCCAGCAGCCGCAGCACATCCAGGTCACGTTCGTAGGCGGAGATCGGGTCCTGGCCGACGGGCGAGTGGAACGGGGCCATGAAGATGCCGAAACGAAGACGGGACACGGGGTTCTCCTCCACATTGAGGTCCGGGTATGGCCAGCATCACACGCCGAGCAGCAGCTCCGCGACCTCCGTCGGGCGGGAGAGCATCACCATGTGCCCGGCGTCCAGCCGGTGCACCCGGTCCGCGCCGGCGGCCATCCGCTCCTGGTTCGCCGGCAGGATGGACTCGTCCCGGGAGCACAGCAGGTAGGTCACCGGGTGGTGCCGGGCGGGCGCACCACTGGGGCTGGTGAAGCTGGCGATCGACTGCTGGCGCAGACCGGCGAAGAACTCCGCGAACCGGTCGGCCGGCAGGTCGGCGGCCATCACCAGCTGGGCCACCTCCGGGTCGCCGGTGACCCGCAGCGCGGCGCCGGCCGGGGCCGGGACGACCCATTCGACGGTGTGCTCGGAGCGCAGATCCATGATCGACTCACCGGCGCCGGGCAGGAACGCGGCCAGATAGACGCTGTGCCGGACCCGGGGGTGGTCGGCCAGCTCGGTGATCACCATCCCGCCGTAGGAGTGGCCGACCAGCACCACGTCCTCGCCCTCGGGCAGGCCGTCCACCACCGCCCGCACGTGCTTGGCGTCGGCGGCCAGGTCGGCCAGCTCGGGGCCGCCGCTGGGCAGCCCGGCGATCGGTTCCGCCCGGTGGCCGGCCGCGGTGAGCGGCGGGGTCACCTGCCGCCAGACCGAACCGTCGCACCAGGCGCCGTGTACCAGGACGAACGTGCTCACGTGGGGGCCTCCTCAGCGTACCGGCGGTGCAGGAACAGGACGGCCAGCCCGGCGGCGAGCACCGGCACGGCCATGGCCAGGAAGATGCCACGCGCGGACCACTGCGCGGCCAGCGCCCCGCCCACCACGATCGGCCCGAGAATTCCGCCCACCCGCCCGATGCCCAGCGCCCAGCCCACCCCGGTGGACCGGATGGAGGCCGGGTAGAACACCGCCGCCAGCGCGATCAGGCTCTTCTGCCCGCCGCTGATCGCGCAGCCGGCCAGGAAGTTGGCGGTCATGAGCAGCCACAGCGGCGCGCCGAACGCGAGCCCGGTCGCCGCCACGAACACCGCGCCGGCCAGGTAGAACACCCCGAGCGTGCGGTACGCGCCGAGCCGGTCCATGGCCGGCCCGGTGACGAAGGCGGCGGCGATCCCGCCGACCGTGGTCAGCGTGGTGGCCGCGACGACGGTGCTCATCGCGTGCCCCAGGTCGGTGAGCATGGTGGGCAGCCAGCTCTGCAGGGCGTAGAACTCGCCGAGGTTGATCGCGAACACGAACCAGAGCAGCGCGGTGCCCAGCACCCGGTGGCGGGTGAAAAGGCTGCTCAGCGCGGCGCGCCGGCCGGTGTCCTCGGCGGGCGCGGCGAACGCCGGCTCGCCGGGCAGCGAGGGGTCGATCCGGCGGAACACCCCGGCGATCCGTTCCCGGTCGGCGCCCCGGCGGATCAGGTGCACGGGCGACTCCGGCAGGAACAGCACCAGTAGCGGCACCAGCGCCAGCGGCAGCAGCGCGCCGACCCAGAACACCGACCGCCAGCCGTGCGCCGGGATCAGCCACCCGGCGACCAGCCCGGCGACCACGAACCCCAGGGAGAACCCGCAGTAGATGACCAGCACGAACGTGGCGCGCAGCCGTTTGGGGCTGAACTCGCCGGTGAGCGCGACACAGCTGGGTGCCGCGGCCCTCAGGCCCAGCCCGGTGAGGAAGCGCAGCACCATCAGCTCCTCGACCCCGCCGGCCCAGACCGCGCCTAGGGTGCACACGGCGAATGCCGCCGTGGCCACGATGATCATCCGGCGGTGGCCGAACCGGTCGGAGAGCGGGGACAGCGCCAGGTACCCGATCATCAGCCCGACCAGCGCCGAGGAGAAGACCGGGCCGAGGACCGCGCTGGTCAGGCCCCATTCCTTGGCGATGTGCGGCGCGGCGTAGCTGATCGCCTGGGTGTCGAAGCCGTCCAGGAACATGACCAGCCCGCACAGGCCGATCACGCCGTACTGGAACCGGCCGACCGGCCGGTCGTCGACGAACTCGGGCAGGCGCACGGTGTGGGTTTCCAGGGACATCATCGGCCCTTTCCGGAGGAAGCTACGAAGGTGTCGTGGACGAACCGCTCCTCGGGCAGCCCGGCGGCGAGGAACGCCTTCCGGGCGGCCGAGGTCATCGCGGATCCGCCGCACGCGCAGACCAGGTGTCCGCGCAGGTCGGGGTGGTCGCGCAGCACGGCGTCCTGCACGTAGCCGGTGTGCCCGGCCCAGCCGGGGTCCGGGCGGGAGAGCACCGGGACGAACCGGAACCACTCGTACTTGGCGGCCCAGCGGCCGGCCAGGTCGGCCTGGTAGAGGTCCGCCGGGCGCCGGCCGCCCCAGTACAGCCACACCGGGCGCCCGCCGCCCCGCTCGGCCAGGTGCTCGACGATCGACTTCGCCGGGGCGAAGCCGGTGCCGGTGACCACCAGCAGCACCGGGCACGCGGAGTCGTCCACCCCGAACTCGCCGAACGGCAGTTCCACGGTGAGCACGTCACCCCTGGCCAGCCCGTCCAGGAACGGCCCGGAGAACCGGCCGTCCGGCACCCGCCGCACGTGCAGGAGCGCCCCGTCGCTGCGCCCGGGCGGGTTGGCCATGGAGTAGTTGCGGGTGTCGCCGTCCGGCAGCGCGACGGTGAGGTACTGGCCGGCGCGGAACGGCACCCGCACCCCGGCCGGGAAGCGCAGCTGCAGGACCGCGACGTCCGGGGCCGGTGCGGTGACCTTGTGCAGCCGGGCCCGGACGGTCCGCCGCTCGGGCGGTGCGCTCCGGGAGACCCGCCGCACCGCGACCTCCAGGTCGGTGCACGGCCGGGTCTGGCAGAGCAGCACCTCCTCGGCGCGGCCGCGCACCGGCCCCCGCCCGTGCACCGGCCCGCGCCCGCGCACATCGGCCGAGCCTGCGACCAGGCCGCCCTCGCAGCTCGCGCAGACCCCCTTGCGGCAGGAGTAGGGGAGCGCATAGCCGGCGCGCTCGGCGGCGGCCAGCACGGTCTCGCCCGGTTCGCACGGGAACCGGATTTCGGTGCCGCTGACCAGGACCTGGTGACTCACGCCGGCACCCTCCCCGCCGGCGCCGCCGCCGGTGTCCCGATCAGGCGGATCGCCCGCACCACCGCCTCGGGGTCGGCCACGCCCCGCCCGGCGATGTCGAAGGCGGCGCCGTGCCCGACGCTGGAGAAGGCCAGCCCGGCGCCCACGGTCAGTGCGCTCGCGGTCCGCCCGGCCAGCACCTTGACCGGGATGTGGCCCTGGTCGTGGTACATCGCCACCCAGGCGTCCAGCTCGCCGCGCACCACCGGCGAGGCCAGCGCCACGTCCGCCCCGAGCGGCCCGACGACCCGCAGGCCCTCGCCGCGCAGCCGCTCGGCGGCCGGCTCGGTGACCCGCGCGTCGTCCCCGCCGAACAGGCCGCCCTCGCCGGCGTGCGGGTTGATGCCGAACAGGCCCAGCCTCGGAGCGACGACCCCCCGGGTGCGCAGGAACTCGGCCGCGGCCAGCCCGGCGGCAACCACCAGGTCGGCGGACAGCCGGCTCAGCGCGTCGGCGAGGCGCTCGTGCAGCGTGGCGTGCACGACCCGCAGCCCGCCGCCGACCAGCATCAGGAACACCCGGTCCCGGGGCACGCCGGCGAGGTCGGCGAGCAGCCCCGGATAGCCGTCGAACCGGATGCCCGCCGCGTTCACCGCCGTCTCCGAGTGCGGGCCGGCGACGATGCCCCGGCCGAGCCCGGCCCGGACCGCGGCCACCGCCGCGCGCAGGTTGGCGACGGTCGCCTCGCCCGCTTCGGCGCTGACCACTCCGGGCCGCGCCGTAGGCCCTGGCACGGGCAGCACGTCGACCAGCCCGGGCTCCGGTTCCCGGGCGGAGTCCAGCTCGCGGACCCGCGCGCCGAACACCTTCGCCCACGGCTCGACCACGGCGACGCTCCCGACCAGCACCGGGGCCAGCTCCGGCTCGGCGGTGAGCTGCCGCGCGGCCTTGACCGCGATCTCCGGGCCGATCCCGTTCGGGTCCCCGATGCTCAGAATCACCCTGCTCACAGCGGGAGCGCCAGCAGCGTGTCGATGCGCGAGCTGTCGCAGACGACCACGCGTTCGGCGAGCTTGGGTTCCTCGGGCTCCAGGTCGTAGCGGTCCAGGTAGCGGCCGGAGGCGAACAGGTCGCTCGCGCCGTCCCGCATGATCCGCACCACCAGGAACGGCGTCTCCGCACGGATTTCGCCGTCGGCCTCGTCCAGCAGGAAGGGCTGCCCGAGGATGTGCCGGTAGCTGTGCCGTTCGTAGATGTTGGCCTCGCGCAGGGCGGTGACCCGGTCGACCAGCATGTCCCGGTTGTCGGCCCAGATCATCCCGGCCTCCAGGCCCTCGCGGTGGCTGTCGGCGTTGGTGACCAGGTAGAAGCACTTCTCGGTGAAGAAGTCCGGCCAGCGCTCCAGGTCGTCGGCGTCGATGCACCGGGCGTAGGCGGCCTGCGCGCGGGCGATCCGCTCGTACGCGCTGGTCACGACAGCTCCATCGCGTTCAGGTAGGCCTTCCAGAAGCCGCGGATGGACGCCTCGGTCACCCGGCTCTCGCTGGACGCCGACGACTCGCCGCCCATCTCGACCACCGCCTCCTGGTCCCCGGCGCCGGCCACCCCGCGCCGCACGAACCCGCCGACGCAGCCGTCCTCCATGGAGATGTAGCCGGCCGAGCCGACCAGGTTGGACTGCTTGAGCCGGACCCTCCGCTGTTCCGGGGTGTCCTCGGCGAAGCCGAGCAGTGTCCAGTTCAGCTCGGTGCGGTCCACGCCCCGGGGGAGGATCTGCCGGACCGCCACCGAGTTCTGGATCTGCTGCAGCACGAACGCCGGGAAGGTGGAGAGGATCTGCAGCGTGGTGTCGTCCCCGACCTCGCTGAACCCGTCCAGCAGCGACGGGTCGGCCAGCCGGTAGCCGCTGTCCGAGCGGATGTCCGTGTACGACGCGTCCTTTTCCGCCTCCCGGTCGATCGCCGAGTAGCTGACGTGGTGCCCGCCGTCCTCGCTGACGATGATCCCGCCGCGCATGTTGAGCTTGTTCAGCTCGAACGTGGTGAAGAACAGGTGCAGGATGCTCGCGTGGTAGGAGTCCTTGACGTTCTCCACGTACAGCTTCCAGTTGTTGGGCAACATCTGGGTGTACCGGCCGATGATCACCGGTGTGCGCCCGCCGAGCACCCGCTCGATCCGGTCGGAGATCTCCTCGCCGAGGTAGTCCTCGACGTCGTCCACGTCCTCGGAGAGGCTGGCGAAGACCAGCCCGTGCACCACCGCCAGGCGCAGGCGGCGCGGGCCGTGGTCGGACCGGCAGAAGCCGGCCGGCATGCCGCCCTGGCCCTTGATGCCGTCCTGGAAGGCGACCCCGGTGAGCTCGCCGCGCAGGTTGTACGACCAGGCGTGGTAGACGCAGGTGAAGTCCTTGGCGGTGCCCCGGTCGTCCAGCGCGAGCAGGGCGCCCCGGTGGGCGCACCGGTTCTCGAACCCGTACAGCTCGCCATCGTGGTCCCGGGCGACGATCACCGGTAGGTCCCCGAGGAAGCTGGCCCGGAACCGGCCCGGCGCGTCGACCTCGCTCTCCAGGCAGACGAAGTTCCAGTGCGGCCCCCGGAACAGCCGCTCCTGCTCGCGGGCGTAGACGTCCTCGCGCTGGAACACCCAGTACGGGACCCGGGTGGGGGTGCTCGGCCACTTGGGCAGCTCGGTTGGGGACATCACAGTGGCCATCGGCGGATCTCCTCGTGCGCGCCCTTGACAGGCGTCGCAATTGTTCGTATAACGAACGCAATGCCCGTTTCTCGAACAGTAGAACCAGGGTCGCCGGACGGTGTCAACCGTCCGGGTTCTCAGCGCGCCCCGGAGGGGATGGCCGGCCTGGCCAAGGGGCTGGCGGTCATCGAGGCGTTCGGGCAGGTCTCCCGGCTCACCGTGGCCGAGGCCGCGCAGCGCACGGACATCACCAGGGCGGCCGCCCGGCGCTGCCTGCTCACCCTCACCGACCTGGGCTACCTCACCCACGACGGGAAGAACTTCCGGCCCACGCCGCGCATGCTGCGCCTGGGCGGGGCCTACCTGGACACCGCGTCCCTACCCACCCTGGCCCGCCCGCACCTGACGGCCGCCCGCGACGCGCTCACCGAGTCGGTCTCGCTCGCGGTGTGGGAGGACGGCGGCTCGGTGTTCGTGGCCCGGGCCGAGGCGAAGCGGATCGTGTCCACCGGGGTGCGGATCGGCGCCCGGCTGCCCGGGCACTGCTCGGCCACCGGGCGAGTGCTGCTGGCCGGGATGTCCGACGAAGAGGTGGCCGCGTACCTGGCGGCCGGCGGGCGCGAGCGGCGCACCACGCACACCGTGGTCGCGCCGGACGAGCTCACCGCGATCGTGCGCGCCGCCCGTGCGGACGGCTACGCCACCAGCGACGAGGAACTGGAGCTGGGCCTGCGGGCGGTCGCGGTGCCGGTGCGCGACGCCCGGGGCGTCACCGTCGCGGCGATGAGCGTGAGCGCCTCCAGCGCCCGGGTAACCGCCGCCGAGATGCACCGCGCCTTCGTCCCGGTACTGGCCGCCGAGGCATCCCTGCTCAGCCGCAAGCTCTAGCTGATTCAGTCACTTGAGCAGGCTGGTTCGGTCACTTCTGGTGTTGAGTCACCCTTGCTATGACGTGTTTCGGAGTGCTGACCCGCCGGGTTTGAACGGAGTTGAAGGCCGCCTGGACGATACGGCGGGGGAGTTCCGTCGCGGCCGCGGTGGCGCCTCGTGTGTGCGACACGGGCGCCGGTATCCGGAGGCTGCTTGATCATCAGGCAGTCGGGGTCGTTGTCGGCCACCACAATCACGCTGACTGCCTGTTGATCACCGATCACCTGGTCACCATGACATCCGGGCCGCCGCGCACGGGGAGGCCGTCACCTCATCCTCGGGCGGCCGGTGCCTGCCTCATCGCCACGAGGAACGGCGGGCCGGGGTCAGGCGGTGGGTGATCGTCGTTTCTGGCGGTAGAGCCGCGCTCGGGCGACCTTGATCGCTGCTTGTGGCGGTACGACCGCGAAAATCGCGGCGACACCGCCCGAGACGACGATCACCCACCGCCTGGCCCCGGCCCAGCCACCACGGCAGCGTCAAGGACAGCGCGAGGCGGCCAGAGGCCCGTGGGTCCTGGTCGTGGAACGAACGAGAACCCGCCGGGCGGCACCGCGGCTGCGGCAGAGTTCCACGCCGCGCCGTCCAAGTCGGTCTCTTAAACCGGCACCGGTCCCTCCTCGGCCCGGACCGACACACTTTGAACAGGCTCTAGATCGACCGGATCACCCTGCCAAGCCGACCGACTCACCGTGCTAAACCGACTGAATCACCGTGCCAAACCGACTGAATCAGGTTAGGGGCTGAACTGGGTGCCGCTGCCGGCGCTGCTGAGCCGACCGTGGCGCTCAGCCGCGCTTGATCTCCTGGAGGGACCAGCCGTTGCCGTCGGGGTCGGCGAAGAACGCGAACCGGGATCCGGGGGCGCCCTCTGGGCCGAGCTGCTGCACCGGGGTGATCTCCACGCCCCGCTCGGCCAGTATCGCGCGGGCGGCGTCGATGTCCTGCACGACCAGCTGTGCGCCCTTGGTGGCGCCGGGCTCGCCGAGCGGCATGCCCTCGCCGATCACGATCGAGCAGGCCGATCCCGGCGGGGTCAGCTGTACCACCCGCATGCCCTCGGTCGGTCGGATGTCGTGGTCCAGGTTGAAGCCGATGCGGTCGACGTAGAACGCCTTCGCGGCGTCCACGTCGGACACCGGGATGCCGATCACCTCGAGCTTCATCTCCATGGGTGTGACCGTACCGGCTATCCGTGTCCTCTTCCCATCCCGGGTATAGGTACTCGGATCGGTCAAACTCATTATATCAATTCATGAGTTTACTTAATCTCTTTCAGGGTGCCATTCTCAGCTTTCACGGGTGACTCAACCGCGTCACTCGGCTGAGGGTTACTGCCCGGGAACCTCTCCCGCTCGGCTGTCTACTCTGCTTAACTGTGCGCCGCAGAAAGACGTTTCGCGCTGCTTCTGAAGAAGCTCGATCAAGCCGCCCAGCGGGTTTTCGTGATTCCCGCCCGACGTCAATTGTTGTTCAGCTATTCGCCGTTCTTGACCCGTGGGTCCACGCAAAGAGGAAAGGTGTGAGCAGGCCTTGACCGAAGTACTGGAGCCGGGCACGCAGATTGATACGGACCAGCCGGCGCAGAGCCTGAGTACGGCGGCCGCGCGCAACCTGGCGACCACCACCAAGTCGGTCCCGCAGATGCAGGGGATCACCTCCAGGTGGCTGTTGCGAAAGCTGCCCTGGGTGGAGGCGGCGGGCGGTGCCTACCGGGTCAACCGGCGGCTCAGCTACGTGGTCGGCGACGGCCGGCTGACCTTCACCAACGTCGGCGACAACGTCAGCGTCGTGCCCGGGGAGCTGCGCGAGCTGGCCCTGCTGCGGGACTTCCAGGACCCGGACAGCGAGGCCATCCTGGCGGCGCTGGCCGAGCGGTTCACCCAGCGCGAGTACGCCCAGGGCGAGGTGATCGTGGAGTTCGGCCACCAGGCCGACGCGCTGCACCTGATCGCGCACGGCAAGGTGGACAAGGCCGGCGTCGGCAAGTACGGCGAGCCGACCAGGCTGGGGGTGCTGGCCGGCGGGGACTACTTCGGTGACCAGGAGCTCGCCGCGTCCGACGGGATCTGGGAGTTCACCGCCCGGGCGGTCACCAGGTGCACCGTGCTGTCGCTGTCCAAGCGGGCCTTCGCGGAGCAGCTGGACCGGTCCGAAGCGCTGCGCGCGCACGTCGAGGCCGGTCCGGGCACCGACGGGCGGGTGCTCAACGACCACGGCGAGGCGGCCATCGACGTGGCCTCCGGGCACGCCGGCGAGCCGGCCATCCCGAGCACCTTCGTCGACTACGAGCTGGCCCCGCGCGAGTACGAGCTGTCCGTGGCGCAGACGGTGCTGCGCATGCACACACGGGTCGCCGATCTCTACAACAAGCCGATGGACCAGCTGGACCAGCAGCTGCGGCTGACCATCGAGGCGCTCCGCGAGCGGCAGGAGCACGAGATCGTCAACAACCGCGAGTTCGGCCTGCTGCACAGCGCCGACATGGGCATGCGGGTGCCCACCCGCAACGGCCCGCCGACCCCTGACGAGTTCGACGAGCTGCTCGCCATGGTGTGGAAGGAGCCCGGCTTCTTCCTGGCCCACCCGCGCACGATCGCGGCATTCGGCCGGGAATGCACCAAACGTGGCATCTATCCCACCGGGGTCGATGTCGGCGGCCACAAGATACCCGCCTGGCGGGATATTCCAATCTTCCCGTGCAACAAGATCCCAGTGTCCGAGAGCCATGCCAGTTCGGTGATGCTAATGCGCGTCGGTGAACAAAACCAAGGCGTTGTCGGGCTACATCAGACCGGAATTCCGGATGAGTACCAGCCCGGCCTGTCCGTCCGATTCATGGGCATCAACGACAACGCGATCACCTCGTATCTGGTCAGCGCTTACTACTCCGCCGCGGTATTGGTGCCGGACGCGCTGGCGGTGCTCGAGGACGTCGAGGTAGGCCGCACCGACTCGGAGGGATGACTTGACCGAGCTGCTCGAGCCGACCGAAGCGGCGCCGCCGCGGAGCCTCAGTACCGGCGCCGCCCGCAAACTCAGCACCACCACGAAGACGGTCCCGCACACGCCGGCGATCACACCGCGCTGGCTGTGCCGGAGCCTGCCGTGGCTGGACCTGGACGCCGGGACCTACCGGGTCAACCGCAGGCTGACCTACACCGTGGGCGACGGCCGGGTGACCTTCGTCAGCACCGGCGAGGACATCCGGGTGATACCGGCCGAGCTGCGCGAGCTGGCGCCGCTGCGCGGACTGCCCACCGATGCGCCGCTGGAGGCGCTGGCCGACGCGTTCGAACGCCGTGAGTACGCGGCGGGGGAGACCATCGCCTCCGCCGGCACGCCGGCGGAGCAACTGTTCCTGCTCGCGCACGGCAAGGTGGACCAGCTCGGCAGCACCCAGCACGGCGCGGAGTCGCTGCTCGGCACGCTCACCGGCGGTGACCACTTCGGTGCGACTGAACTGGTCGGCGGCGGCCACTGGCGGCTCGGCTACCGGGCGGTGACCCCCTGCATCACCCTGGCGCTGACCCGGCGGGCCTGGGAGCGCTGGCGGGAGGCCGACCCGGAGCTGCGCGAACACCTGGGTACGGCGACGGCGAACGGGCTGCCCGTGCGCAACAAGTACGGCGAGGCGGTGATCGACCTGGCCTCGGGACACGTGGGCGAGGTGCCGGTACCTGGCACCTTCGTGGACTACGAGCCGGAGCCGAGGGAGTATCAGCTGTCCCTCGCGCAGGCCGTGTTGCGTGTGCATACCCGGGTGGCCGACCTGTACAGCGAGCCGATGGACCAGGTCGAGCAGCAGCTGCGGCTGACCTTCGAGGCGCTGAACGAGCGCCAGGAGCACGAGCTGGTGAACAACCGCGACTTCGGCCTGCTGCACAACGTGGACCTGAGCCAGCGGGTGCAGGCGCGCACCGGGCCGCCCACCCCGGAGGATCTGGACCGGCTGCTGGCCCGGCGCCGCAAGACCCGGCTCTACCTGGCGCACCCCCGGGCCATTGCCGCGTTCCGCGCCGAGTGCACCCGCCGGGGGTTGTACCCGGAGGGCGTCGAGGTGGATGGCACGCCGCAGATGGCCTGGCGCGGGGTGCCCATGCTGCCCTGCGACAAGATCCCGATCGAGGCCGACGGCAGCACCACGATCCTGGCCATGCGCACCGGCGAGGACAACAACGGCGTGGTGGGCCTGCGCCAGACCGGCCTGCCGGACGAGCACCGTCCGGGGCTGAGCGTGCGGTTCCTCGGCATCGACGACCGCGCCATCAGCTCGTACCTGGTCAGCACCTACTTCTCCGCCGCGGTGCTGGTGCCCTCGGCGCTCGGCGCCCTGGAGAACGTCCAACTCGGAGGAGCGGCATGAGCCTCACCGCTGTGACTTCCCCCGGGGCGGCGGTGCTGGCGGACATGGCCGGGGCGCCGTCGGCGGAGCTGGCCACCGTGCTGCGGCCGGAGCCGGCGGCCGCCTCGCTGGTGCGCCGGTTCGCCGGCGGCCTCGGTACCTCGGCGCTGCGGCGGTTCGTGCCCGAGGAGCCCGCGCCGGCCGGGGAGGACGACATGCCGGAGCTGTTCTGCCCCGGCCCGCTGCGCGACGACCCGGCGTTGGGGGAGGAGGTCAACGAGCGGCTGGTGGAATGGGCCGACCAGGTCGGCATCTACCCCGGGGCGCTGGACCGGCTGCGCACCTGTAACTTCGGCCGGCTGATCATGTTGACCCACCCGGCCGCGCAGGACCCGGACCGGCTGCTGGCGGCGGCCAAGTGCGTGGTCGCGGAGTGGGCGGCGGACGACTACTACGTGGACGAGGTGTCCCTCGGCGCCGATCCCAAGGTGGTCGGCTCGCGGCTGGCCAAGCTGCACGCCATCGTGGACCCGGCCCCGTTGCCGGCCCGCTACCAGCCGGAGCTGGACGGGTTCCGGGAGGCCGAGCCGATCGCCACCGCGTTCCGTACCGCGATGGAACACCTGGCCCGGTACACCTCGCCGGCCCAGCTGGGCCGCTTCCAGCACCAGATGTCGATCCTCTACGTGGCGTGGAACCAGGAGGCGGACTGGCACGCCAACGGTCGCACCCCGCCGGTCTGGGAGTACCTGGTGCAGCGGCACCTGAACAGCTACCTGCCGCCGATGATCCTGGTGGACGTGCTGGCCGGCTACGAGCTGTCGCCGACCGAGTTCTTCCACCCCAGGGTGCGGCGGGCGTTCACCATGGCCGGCGACGCCGCCGTCCTGCTGAACGACCTGCACTCGGCCTCGCACGAGTCGGACACCGACTTCAACCTGCCCCGGGTGATCGCGATCGAGGAGAAGTGCACGCCCCGCGAGGCGGTCAAGCGCACCGTGGAGATCCACAACGAGCTGATGCGCACGTTCGTGGCCGAGGCCTCCGCGCTGAGCCTGACCGGGTCGCCGACGCTGGTGCGCTTCCTCGCGGACACCTGGGCCTGGCTGGGCGGCAGCCGCGAATGGCACGCCACCACCGGCCGGTACCACGCAACCAGTCAGTAGTCAGTCCGCTCCAACCAACCCGAAAGGAACCGTTTCTGTGACGACCGCGCCCACCAACTCGAAGGCCGCCACCGCGCCGACTGGCCGTCCCGTGCTGCGCACCGACTACCAGAAGGCAGTCGCCACGTACTGGAACACCAACCAGGACGACCCGGTCAACCTGCGGCTGGGCGAGATCGACGACCTTTACCACCACCACTACGGCATCGGTGACTATGACGCCTCGGTGCTGGAAGGGCCGGCGGAGACCCGGGACGAGCGGATCATCGCGGAGATGCACCGGCTGGAGACCGCGCAGGCCGACGTGCTGCTCGACTACCTGGCCCCGGTCGCGCCGAGCTGCCGGCTGTTGGACGCCGGGTCCGGCCGGGGCGGCACCAGCATCATGGCGCACCGGCGGTTCGGCTGTCGGGTCGACGGGGTGAGCATCTCCGAGTACCAGGTCAACTTCGCCAACGAGCAGTCCGCCCGGCAGGGCCACGCCGACTCGGTCCGCTTCCACTTCGCCAACATGCTGGACACCGGCCTGGACTCCGGCTCGATGCGCGGCATCTGGACCAACGAGACCACCATGTACGTGGACCTGTTCGAGCTGTACGGCGAGTTCTCCCGGCTGCTCGAGTACGGCGGGCGCTACGTGTGCATCACCGGTTGCTACAACGACGTCACCGGCGGCCGGTCCAAGGCGGTCAGCCAGATCGACGAGCACTACACCTGCAACATCCACCCGCGCAGCCAGTACTTCAAGGCGCTCACCGCCAACAACCTGGTCCCCATCAACGTGGTCGACCTGACCGAGCTGACCATCCCCTACTGGGAGCTACGCGCGAAGTCCTCCGTAGCCACCGGCATCGAGCAGCCATTCCTGAAGGCCTACCGCGAAGGCAGCTTCCACTACCTCCTCATCGCCGCCGACCGCATCTAGCGGGGCGAGCGGGGCCGGTTTAGCGGCGGAGGATGGTGGCGATGGCGGCGGCGTAGGTTTTGGTGTTTTCGGGGCCTAGGAGGAGGCGCTGGACCAGGAAGCCGGGGAGGAGGGCGAACAGGGGGCGGGCGGCGGCGTCGGCGTCGATGTCGGCGGGGAGGGTGCCGGCGGCCTGGTGGCGGCGCACCAGGTCGGCCAGGCTGGTGCGGATCCGCCCGTAGAGGTCGGCGAGCAGGTGCTCGATCTCGGGGGTGCGCAGCGCCTCGGTCCAGATGTGCACGGCCAGCGCGGAGAGGTCCCGGCCGTCGTCGCTGACCCGGGCCAGGGTCGCGGTGAGCACCCCTTCGATCGCCTCGCTCAGCGCCGGCGGCGGGTCCTGCGCGGCCGCTTCGTCGACCGCGTCGGCGATGCCCTGGATGGTGTCCCGGACCGTCTCCAGCACCAGCTCGTCCTTGCCCCGGAACCACCGGTACACCACGCTCGGCGAAAGCCCCGCCGCCTCGATGACGTCGTCCATCGTGGTCGCGTGGAAGCCGTCGCGGGCGAAGCACTGCCGTGCCGCGTCCAGGATCTCCCGGCGGCGGCGCTGGATGTACTGCTCGGTGACTCGGGGCACGGCCTCAATCCTTGTGGATTTTGACGGTGGCGTTCATGCCGACCACGGGTACGACACCCTGCCAGTCGGCGACCACGATCCGCACCGGGATTCGCTGCGTGCCGCGTTCGAAGTTCACCGAGGTGTTCTTGGGCGGCCTCGAGGTGAGCACCGCGTGGCTGCCGGCGTCGATCTCCCGGACGAAGCCGGCCAGGGTGCGGCCGCTGGCCGACTCGAGGGTGAGGTCGACCCGCTGGCCGAGCCGGACGTCGTGCATGTCGCCCTCGTCGATCCGGGCGGTCACGTAGCTCTCGGCCAGGTCGTAGGCCACCGCCAGCTCGGCGCCGGCCGGGACGACGGTGCCCTCGACGACGTCGGTGCGGACCACGGTGCCGTCGCGGGGCGCCCGAACCACCATCCGCGGCTTGCCGAACCGACCGGTGATCTCGATCCGGCCGATCACCTGGTTCTGCCGCACCGGGGCGCCGTCGCTGATCCGCCAGTCGATGACCGTGCCGGCGGCCGGCGCGAGGATCGCCGCCTTGTCGCCGTCCACCTGCGCGTTCTCCGTGGACACGAACCGGACGGCATCGACCAGGTAGACAGCGGCGATCGCGGCGGCGGTGGCCAGCAGGGCCAGCGGGACGGCCCGCCGGCGACGCCGCGCCGACGGACCGAGGTCCCCGACCCTGCGCCGCATCGTGAGCGCGGCGAGGAACAGGGTGAGCACCGCTATGCCGGCCACCACGCCCAGGTAGCCGAGCAGGTCGTCGCTGAGCAGCGAGGTGCTGCCGGCCTCGTCCAGTGCTTCGATGCTCCAGCTCAGGGGCAGCAGGTCGCTGACCCACTCCAGCCACCGGGCCATGCCGTCGCGCGGCACGAACAGCCCGCCGAGCAGGATCTGCGGCAGCACTATCAGCGGCAGCAGGGGAACCACGTGCAGCTCGGCCAGGCTGCTGCACAGCATCCCGACCGCGACGCCCACCACCGCGCCGACGACGCCGATGCAGCCGATGACCAGCGGCTGCGCCGGGGTGTAGAGGTCGAGCAGCCAGTAGGCGGTGGTGCAGGTGATCGCGGCCTGGACGACCGCCAGCGCGCCGAATCCGACCGCGTAGCCGAGCACCAGCTCCAGGCGAGACATCGGCGAGGCGAGCAGCCGGCGCAGCGTGCCGCTCTTGCGCTCCTTCAGCATCGCCACGCTGGTGAAGACGAACATCAGCGTGAACGGCAGCACACCGAGCAGCCGGCGGGCCACGCCGTTGAAGGTGGGCTGGTTGTCGAACATCTGGTTCAGCACGAACAGCAGCAGGCTGGGCAGGATCAGCATCATCACCATGGCGCGGCGGTCGCGGCGCAGCTGGGCGATCACGCGCGCGGCGGTCGAGCCGGCGACCCTCGGTGACAGCGGGGCGGTCATCGGGCCACCTCGGCCAGGGCGCGGTCCGGCCGGATCGGGCCGCTCCCGCCGGACAGCCGCACGAACGCGTGCTCCATGCTCGTCACGCCGCCGAGCAGGTCGCCCGGTGTGCCCTCGCCGACCAGTTCGCCCCGGTTGAGCAGCAGCACGTGATCGCACCGGAGCGCGTCGTCCAGCGCCCGGCCGGCGGCGAGCACCGTCGTCCCGCGCGCGGCGAGGGCGCCGAACCGCGCCCACAGGTCGTTCCGGGCGACGGGGTCGAGGCCGTCGGTGAGCCCGTCCAGCGCCAGCACCTCGGGCTCGCCGACCAGCGCGCAGGCCAGCGACAGCCGGGCCCGCGGCTCGGCCGGAAGCGCGCCGGCCACCTCACCGGCGAGTGCGGACATCTCGACCTCGGCCAGCGCCCGGTCGGCGGCGGCCCGCGAGGCCCGCCACACGGTGGCGAAGTACCGCACGTTCCGGACCACGCTCAGCTCCGGGTAGATCGACTCGACGCCGGGCGCGTACCCGGCCCGCCGGGGCGTGCCGCCCGTCCGGATCTCGCCCGCCGCGATCTCCTGCGCCCCCGCGATGCAGCGCAGCAGGGTGGACTTCCCGCTGCCCGGCGGGCCGAACACGCCGGTCAGCCGACCCGCCGGGGCGGTGCAGGTGAGGCCGGGCAACACCGCCCGGCCGCCGGAGTTCACGACGAGACCGCTGATCTCCAGTCCCATGTCCCGCTCCCTGTAAAACAAAGTGATCGTTACTGTTTGTACGTCCAGGGTTGCAGGGAGCGGCTCGGCTGTCAATAACGAGCGTTACTGTTTGTGTCACATGCGGCTGCGCCGCCCGTGAGTGAGAAGTGTGGTTATAGCCATACTCGCCACTCACGGGTGGCGTAGCCACATATCGCATACTTATTGCATGCAATCCGACATGCGCCTGGGCGTGCTACGTGGTGACGGGATCGGGCCCGAGCTGGTGGACAGCGCCCTGGGCGTGCTCGAGGCGGTGGCCGCCGCCGAGGGGTTCGCCGTGCGGGTCGAGGAGGTGCCCGGCGGCGCGGAGCACTACCGGCGCACGGGGGAGCCGCTCGAGCCGGGCGCGCTGGACCGGGTGCGCGGCCTGGACGGCCTGCTGAAGGGGCCGGTCGGCCTGCCGGACGTCCGCCGGCCGGACGGCACGGAGGGCGGCCTGCTCGGCGGCGTGCTCCGCACCGGCCTGGACGCCTACGCGAACGTGCGGCCGGTGCGGCTGCTGCCCGGGGTCACCGGGGCCACCCGGCACGGGCCGGGGGAGATCGACTACGTGATCGTCCGGGAGAACACCGAGGGCCTGTACCTGTCCCGAGGCCTCGGCGTGGTGACCCCGGCGGCGGCCTGCGACCAGCTGATGGTGACCCGCGAGGGCGTGCGGCGGGTGGCTCGGTTCGCGTTCGAGCTGGCCCGGACGCGGTCCGGCGCGCCGTCGGACGGGCGGCACCGGGTCACCTGCGTGGACAAGAGCAACGTGCTGCGCAGCTACGCGCTGTTCCGGGAGGTGTTCGACGAGGTGGCGGCGGACTACCCGGACGTGGCGGCGGAGCACCGCTATGCGGACGCGGCGGCGCACGCCCTGGTGGCCGAGCCCGAGCGGTTCGACGTGCTGGTCATGGAGAACTTCCTGGGCGACATCCTGAGTGACCTGGGCGCGGCCACGGTGGGCGGCCTGGGCATGTGCGCCTCCGGCAACATCGGCGCGACCGCCGCCTACTTCGAGCCCATTCACGGCAGCGCGCCCACCATCGCCGGCCGCGACCTGGCCAACCCGGTCTCCCAGGTGCTCAGCGCGGGAATGTTGTTGGAGCACGCGGGCCGGGGCGCGGCGGCCCGGCGGTTGCGGGGCGCGGTGGAGCGGGCGTTCGCCGACGGCGCGGTCCGGCTGCGCGCCGACGGCGGGGTGGAGGGCGGCACCCGCGCGGCGACCGAGGCGATCGTCGCGCGGGTGTAACCCGGCTTCGCCGGACTCCGCTGCTGAAGTGCCTGAATCAGAGTGCTGAAGTCACTGAATCAAGGTGTTGAAGCCACTGAATCAGGGTGCTGAAGGCACTGAATCAGGGTGCTGAAGGCACTGAATCGGCGTGCTGAAGGCACTGAATCAGGGGGGATGGCGGGGTTTGGGCGGTCAGGGGGCGGTTGCGGCTGAGTGGCCGGCGATGCGGCCGAAGACGGCGCCGTTGGTGAGGCCGGTGCCGCCGGGGTAGTTGAAGTAGAACAGGCCGCCGACCAGTTCGCCGGCCGCGAACAGGCCGGGGATCGGGCGCAGGTCGGTGTCCAGGACGCGGGCGTCGGTGTCGATGCGCAGGCCGCCGAAGGTGAAGGTGATCCCGCAGGTCACCGCGTAGGCCTCGAACGGACCCTGCTCGATCCGGTTGGCCCAGTTGGTCTTGTCCACGGCCAGCGCGGTGGTGGCCCGGCCGTCCTTGACGTTCGGGTTGAACGGGGTGTCGGTGTCCACCGCCGCGTTGTAGGCGGCGACCTCGCGCAGGAACCCGTCCGGGTCCACCCCGTCCAGCTTGCCGGCCAGCGCCTCCAGGGTCGGCGCGGTGACCTTGGTGACCTCGCGGATCCGGTACTCGTCCCGCAGCAGCGGGGTGACCTGCTGGTCGAACACCTGCCAGGCGAACTGGCCGGGCTGCTCCAGGATGCGCCGGCCGTACTTGGCGTAGGTGTAGTTGCGGAAGTCGGCGCCCTCGTCCACGAACCGCCGCCCGTCCGCGTTGACCATGATGCCCCACGGGTAGCTGTGCTTCTGGAAGCCGTCGCCCACCTTCAGGTCGCCGAACTCGGGGGCGTTGCGGTCCCAGCCCACGGCGTGACAGCCGGACCAGTGCCCGGCCGGGCTGGCCCCGGCGTCCAGCGCCATCCGGATGCCGTCGCCGGTGTTGTACCGGGTGCCGCGCACCTTGGCCAGGTCCCAGCCCGGCCCCAGGTAGCGGGTGCGCATCTCGGTGTTGGCCTGGAAGCCGCCGCTGGCCAGCACCACCGCGTCGGCGGCCTCCTCCCGGGTGTGGCCGTTCTGGCGCACTCGAACGCCGTGAACGCCCCGGTCGTCGTGCACCAGCTCGAGCGCCCTGGCTCCGTACTCGGTGCGGATGCCCTGCCGGTCCGCCGCCGCGCTGAGCGCCTCCACCAGGCCGGGGCCCCCGCCGGAAACCTCCACGGTGAGCCCGCCCCAGAAGGTGAACCGGCCGTTCACCTTGAACGCCTGCCGCCCGTAGATGGGCAGGAAGCGGACCCCGTGCCCGCGCATCCACCGCAGGGCGGGGAGGCTGCGCTCGACCAGCAGCGCGGCCAGGTCCGGGTCGGCGCGGTACTCGGTCACCCTGGCGATGTCGTCCAGGAACGCCCCGGTCGGGTATTTGCCGAAGTCGGTGATCTCCAGGTCCCGCTCGGTGAGCTCCGGCATGAGCGTGCGCAGGTCGTCCACCCCGTCGTAGGCGACCCGCATGGCGCCCGCCGTGAACGCGGTGTTCCCGCCGCGCAGCTCGCGTTCCGCGCGCTCCAGCACCACCACCTCGGCGCCTTCCTCGCGGGCGGCCAGTGCGGCGCACAGAGCCGCGTTCCCGGCGCCGACCACAACCACCTTCGGCATTTCCGAACCTCCTCGTATCCAACTTGCATGCAATTGTCTCATCGACGACCCGTGCGCGCTCCGGGCAAGGAAGCCCGCGTAACGTGACCGGGCGTGACGTCGGGGAGCACGACCAATCCGCTGGCCGCGCTGCGCGGTTACCTGGGCACCGGGGCGGTGCACGGGCGCACCACCGAGGCGGTCACCGACGCGATGCGCGAGGCCATCCTGGACGGGGTGCTCGCGCCCTCCACATGGTTGCGGGAGGACGAGCTCGCCGGGGCCTTCGAGGTGAGCCGCACACCGGTGCGCGAGGCGCTGCGCCGGCTGGCCGACGAGGGGCTGGCGGTGAAGACCGCGCACCACGGCACCGTGGTCGCCCCGCTGTCCCTGGAGGACGTCCTCGCACTGTACGTGGTGCGTGAACAGCTGGAGGGCCTGGCCGCGCGGCTGGCCGCCACGCGTTGCCCGGACGGGCTGGTCGAGCAGCTGGACCAGATCGGCGCGCGGATGCGGGCCAGCACGGACAGCACGGACGGCACGCACGGCGGGCGGGCCGACCAGCTGAGCAAGCAGAACCTGGAGTTCCACCGGGTACTGCGGGCGGCCGCCGCGAACACCTACCTGGACCGGTTCCTGGGCCAGGTGGAGCACGCGGTGCGGCGCCTGCCGGTGTCCACGCTGTCCGACCCGGAGCGCGCCCGGCAGGCCATCGAGGAGCACGACGCGATCGTGCGGGCGATCGAGGCGCGGGACCCGGACGCCGCGTCGGAGGCCGCCGCACAGCACATGCGGCGGGCCCGGGAGATCCGGCTGTCCATGCTGCTGCGGGGCTGAGCACGCTCAGCGTGCCCCTCGGTCCACCGCGCGCAGCAGCGCGAGCAGCGCCCGGTGCAGCGGCACGTCGATGCCGTGCCGGTCGGCGGCCCGCACCACGGCCCCGGTGAGGTGCTCGTGCTCCAGGTCCCGGCCGGCCAGCCGGTCGTAGAGCATCGAGCTCCCGCCGGCGGCGGGGAAGGTGCTGAACCGCTCGACCATGCCGGCGACCTCGCCGGGGGACAGCCGGGCGCCCTCCGCGATGCCCACCCGCATCGCCTCGGTGATCAGCTCGGTGGCCAGCACGCCGATCTCCGGCTCCCGCAGCACGTCGGCCCGCCGCAGGGTGAGCGCGGTGATCGGGTTGACCACGATGTTGCTGAGCAGCTTGCGCCAGGACTCGGTGTGGAAGTCCGGCACCGGCCGCACGGTCAGCAGCTCGCCGGAGAGCAGCCCGGCCAGCCGCGCTCCGGCCGGCCCTTCCGGGACGGCCAGGGTGCCCGGCCGGTGCACCGCCACCCGCCCCGGGGCCAGCCGCTCGGCCGACACGTAGGCCAGCGCGGGAAGCACCGTCTCCGGCGGCACGAACTCGCCGGCCATGTCGCGCTGCTCGATGCCGTTCTGGGCCACCACGGTGACCGTGTCCGGCCCGCCCAGGGCGCGCAGCCAGTGCGCCGCCTTCGCGGTGTGCTGGGCCTTGGTGGCCAGCAGCAACCAGTCCACCGGCGCGACCTGTTCCGGGTCGGTGGCCACCTCCACCGGCACCGGGTTCTCCCGGCCGGAAAGGCGCAGCACCAGGCCGGGCACCGGCTCGCGCACGCACACCGTCACCCGGTGGCCGGCGCCGGCCACCTCACTGGCCAACAGGCCGCCGATGGCCCCCAGCCCGACCACCGCCACCCGCTGCTCAGAGGTGCGCGTTGCGGGCATCCGCCGCCACCTGCTCGGGGTCGAAGTCGTTGTACCGGTCGACGAACTCGTTGGTGTAGACCGAGTCCAGCGGCACGTCCCGCTTGGCCAGGCCCTGTTGCCGGGTGAACCCCTGCCAGTGCCGCACCGCCGGGACCGGGTACTCGCCCCAGCGCTGGCCCGGCTCGGCGTTGGCCAGGTCGGTGGACCGGGCGCGCGCGGTGTACTGGGCCAGCTGGCTGCGCATCTCGTTGTCCTCGAACGGGGTGACCTTGCTCAGCGGGAAGCCCCGCCACATGAGCCGCACGGCCGCCTCCGGGTTGGCCCGCGCCCACACCTGCGCCTTGCTCAGCGCCCGGCCGAAGCCGGCCACCTGTTCCCGGTGCCCGGCCAGCCACCCCGGATCCACCACGAAGGTGGTGGCGAACAGGTCCTCGATGCCCTTGGTCTCCAGGTAGCGCAGCTTGGTGCCGGCCAGCTCCATCGGCGCGTACATCGAGTCGTAGAGCATCAGCGCGCCGACCCGGCCGGTCTCCAGCGCGTTGCGCGCGGCGGCGCCGGTACCCACGGCGATGAACCGCACGTCCTTCTTCGGGTCCAGCCCGGCCTGGGTGAGCGAGGCGCGGGCCAGCTGCACCGGCCCGGCCGCCAGGGACTGCGCGCCGATCGTTCCGCCCCGCAGGTCGGCGATGGTGCGCACCGGGCTGCCGTCCAGCACGGCCAGCGCGGCCACCGGCTTGCGGCACCAGTTGTAGATCATCTGGACCCGCTGGTCGTGGTCCAGCGCGGGGAACACCGCCTCCGGCACGGATGCGCCGATCTGGGTGCGCCCGACCGCCATCGCCTTCAACACGCCGTCGCTGGTCTGCTGGTACTCCAGGTTCACCCGCAGGCCCTCCTGGGCGAAGTAGCCGAGCTCCTGGGCCACCGCGAGGGACACCCAGTTCGCGCTCATGTTCGGCGCCGCGATACCCAGGGTGATCTTGCCGTCGTCCTTCACCGCGCACCCGGCTCCCAGCACCGCGACGAACGCGAGTACGGCGGCCAGCCAGCGGGTCACGAGCCCGGCCCGTTCGGCGTGGCGTGCCAGAACAGCAGCCGGTGGCGGGCCAGCCGCACCAGCTGGTTGAGCAGCACGCCGAGCGCGGCCAGCACGATCAGCACGGCGAACACCCCGGCGGTGTAGTAGTTCGCCTGCTACTGCAGCAGCAGCACGCCCAGCCCGGCCTTGGAGCTGACGAACTCGCCGGTGATCGCGCCGAGCAGGGAGAACACGGCGGCCACCTCCAGGCCGGCGAAGATCGACGGCAGCGCGGAGGGCAGCAGCAGCTTCACCCACACCTGGCGGCGACTGGCGCACATGGCGCGGAACAGGTCCAGCCGGTCCCGGTCCACGCCGGTGATCCCGGCCATCGTGTTCACCAGCAGCGGGAAGAACGTCAACATCGCCACGACCAGCACCTTCGGCGTGAGGTCGAAGCCGAACCAGATCACGAACAGCGGCGCGACGGCGATCTTCGGCAGGGACTGGAAAGCCACCATGTACGGGTAGAGCGCCTGCCGCAGCGGTGCCCACTCGGCCAGCGCGAACCCGGCCAGCACGCCGCACCCGGCGCCGATCACCAGCCCGATCATCGCCTCCTGCAGGGTGACCAACAGGCTGGAGAACATCAATCCGAGGATGTCCGGGGCGAAGAAGTTCAGCATCACCGAGGAGAACCGGGGGAAGATGAACGGCGGCACGCCCAGCGCCCCGGGGAGGAACTCCCAGGCGACCAGCAGCACCGCCAGCAGGCCCAGCGGGATCACCGCCCGGCTCCACCACACCGGCCGGGTCCCCGGCGTCGCGCCGGTGGTGGACGGCCGACGCGCGGCGCCGGCCAGGGCTAGGGACTCAGTGTCGGTCATCTGCACCGTCCTTGGTGAAGTACCGGCGGATATAGGCACACGCCTCGGCGAAGCGGGGGCTGCCCAGCGCGTCCAGGTCCCGGTTGGCCGGCAGCGGCACCCGGTAGTCGTCCAGCACCCGCCCGGGCCGGGGGGAGAGCACCACGATCCGCTGGGCCAGCAGCACCGCCTCGGTGATGCTGTGCGTGATCAGCACCGTGGTCAGCTCGTTGGCGTGCCACATCCGGTGCAGGTCCAGGTTCATCTGGTCACGGGTCATCGCGTCCAGCGCACCGAACGGCTCGTCCAGCAGCAGCACGGCGGGATCGGCGAGCAGCGCCCGGCACAGCGCCACCCGCTGCTGCATGCCGCCGGACAGCTCGTGCGGGTAGCGGTCCTCGAAGCCGCCCAGGCCGGCGCGTTCCAGCAGCTCGACGGCCCGGTCGGTGTCCGCGCCGCTGACCCGCCGGCGGATCTCGATGGGCAGCAGGCAGTTGTCCAGCACCTTGCGCCAGGGCAGCAGGGTGGGGGACTGGAACATCATCACCAGGTCGGGCCGGGGCGCGGTGATCGGCTTCCCGTCCAGCCGGACCGACCCCTTGCTGGGGGTGGTGAGCCCGGCCAGCACCCGCAGCAGGGTGGTCTTCCCGCAGCCGCTGGGGCCGAGCACCGCGATGAACTCGTTGCCGCCGATCTCCAGGTTCAGCTCGCTCAGCGCCGTCGTGGGTGGCCGGCCCGGGGGCGCGAACACCATCTCCACGCCGTCCACCGTCAGCCCGGCGGACATCACAACTCCCGGGTTCCGCCGCTGACCACGGCGTGTCCGGTGGTGGTCAGGGCGCCGGAGGCGGACCGGCCGGACAACCGCAGCCGGACGCCGCCGCTGCCGCTGTCGCCGCCCGGTTCCGGCTCCGGTGACCCGTGTATCCGGAACGGCTCGCCGACCAGGTCGATGCCCCGGTAGGAGCCGGCGAGCTCCCGCACCCGGGCGCCCGGCCCGGCCCAGTCCAGCGCCGCCCGGGCGAACCAGGCCAGCTTGAGCAGCCCGTGCACGATCACCCCGGGCAGGCCGGACGCGCGGGCGAACGGCTCGTCGTAGTGCGCCTCGTAGTAGTCGTCGGTGGCCGCCGCGTAGCGGACCAGGTCCCGGCTGCGGGGGGTGACCTCGAGCAGCATCGGCATCTCCTCGGGTTTCGGCGTGCTGGTCGACGGGGCCGGGGGCCGGGGGGTTTCGTGCGGGTAGCGCCGGATGGTGACGTGCCGCGCGGTGGCCACCACCCGCTGGTCCGCGCACCGGCGGAACTCGGAGCCGAGCGTGTAGAGCAGCAGCCGGCCCGAGCGGGCGTCCTTGCTGTCCACCTCGGTGATCGTGGTGCGCCGCTCCAGCCGGTCGGTCAGCCGCGCCGGCTCCAGCCAGCGGATCCAGTTGCCGCCGTTGAGCCGGCCGGGCGCGTCCGGGATGCCCAGCTCCTCGGTGTCCACCCGGACGGCGAGCGGGTAGGTGGGCGGCAGCTCGGACCGGAATGCCGGGTCGGTGAGCCCGCAGCTGTCCAGCAGTCGTTCGGCCCGCCAGGCCGCCGAGTCGAACGGCCGCCAGCCGGTGGACCGGCCGATGAGCTCGTGGGTCGCGGTGCGACCGTCTCTCCCGCGTGCGCCGAACTGGGCGCACGCTCGGCCGGCGCGTGCCGCGCTAGCCATCGAGCAGACCCTCCTTCCGGACCGCGCGGGCGAAGGCGTGGATGTGCCGAGGGCGGTCGGCGCTGGGCAGCCGGGAGAGGTCCAGCCGGATGTCACCCACCCCGGCGGCGGCGAGCTTGCGCAGCACGTCCAGCCGGGGCGGGCCGAGCACCGAGATGGCCAGCTCGTCGGAGTCCTCGGCGACCGAGTCCAGCAGCCAGACCTTCGCCGAGACGGGCGCGTCGCCGACCTGGTCGCGCAGCGCGGCGGCGGTGTCCAGGAAGTCCGGCAGCGGCAGGTCGGGACCCAGCCAGCCGGCGCCGAACCGGCGCATCCGGCGGGCCAGGCGCGGCCCGCCGCCGCCGATCCACAGCGGCGGCCGGGGCAGCTGGGTTGGCCGGGGCAGGCACTGCACGGTGTCGAACTTGATGTGTTCGCCCTGGTAGGCGGTGGGCTCACCGGACCAGAGGGCGCACATCGCCTCGATCGTCTCGTCGGTGACCGCGCCCCGGTGCGCGAAGTCGGCGCCCAGCGCCTCGAACTCCTCGCGCAGCCAGCCGGCCCCGAAGGCGATCTCCAACCGGCCCCCGGAGAGGTGGTCCAGGGTGGCGGCCATCTTGGCGTGCAGCAGCGGGTGCCGGTACGGGGCCACCGCGGCGGTGACCGCGATGCGCACCCGCTGGGTGCACCCGGCCACGTAGGCCAGGGTGGTGTAGCTGTCCAGGAAGGGGCGGTCGGCCGGCACCGGGTGCGATGCGGCGTATGGGTACTGCGATTGGTAGCCGGGCGGGATGACGATGTGGTCGCCCACCCAGAGCCCGTGCAGCCCCAGCTCCTCGGTGAGCATCGCGTAGACCCGGACGTTCTCCCTGCTGGCCACCCAGCCGCCCTGGGGCAGCTGCATCCAGAACCGGGTCATCGGCCTTCCTCGATCCAGCTGACCGTGCGCAGCATCTTCCTGATCTCCGGGGTGAGTGGGTTCTCGATCTCCTCGCCGATGTGCGCCACCAGCCCGGCGGTGCGGCTCATGAGGGCGAACCCCCGGTGCAGCGGCCACGGCACGCCGACCTCGAGCAGCATCGCCGCGATCGCGCCGGTGGCGTTCAGCGGCAGCGTCTTCCCGGTCAGCTCGGCCAGCGCGCCGGGCAACAGCCGCAGGGCGGGCAGGTAGCGCTCGTGGTAACCCTCCTGGGTGGCCACCTCGATCAGCCGGGCCGCGCGGGGGTCGCCGTCGCGGTGCAGGTTGTGGCCCACCCCGGGGACCCGTTCGCCGGCCTCGACCAGCGCGGCCACCCGGTCGCGCACGGCGGCGGCCAGCTCGGTCCCGCCGTCCGCGTCGGCCCGGATCTCGGTGAGCAGCCGCCCACACCCCTCCATCGAGCCGAGCAGCCGGCTGCCGGCGCCGAGCAGCCCGGTGGCCACGGCGGCCTGGATCGCCTCGGGCGCCACCCAGTAGTTCAGCCGGGCGGCCAGCGCGTTGGCGGTCAGCCCGTGGTCCATGAGGCTGACCAGGATCGCGTCCACCAGGCGCACCGCGCCCGGCGACGGCCGCCGGCCGGTGATCGCCAGCAGGGTCAGCTCGGCGTAGCTCACCTTGCCGATCAGGTCGGTGACCAGGTCGTGGTCCCGCACGGTGACCCGGTGGGTGTCGGCGTGCCCGATGCCGGTGCCGATCTCCACCTCGGCCCGGACCCGCCTGATCTGTCCGTTCTGTGTCACGGGGTGTCCTCCTCGGTAAGCACGGCCAGCGCATCCAGCACGGTCACCGCGCCGTCGCTCACCGCGAGCGGGTTGCACTCGACGGCCCGCAGCCGGCCGCCCGACCGCTCGATCACGGCCGCCAGCGCGTTGGCCACCCTGCTCACCTCGTCGGCCAGCTCGGGCAGCGGAAGCTCGGCGGTCAGCGCGCCGGACAGGCGCAGCCGGGTCAGCTCTTTCGCCAGGTAATCAGGGGTGTAGGGCGGGATCACGGTGCGCGCGTCGGCGATCTCGTTGGCCAGCACGCCGCCGGAACCGATCACCGCCCGGGTGCCGAACACCGGGTCGGCCAGCACCCCGGTGATCAGCTCGGCCTTGATCGGAACCTGCTCGGCCACCAGCACCTCGCGCGCCCGGTGCACCTCGGCGAACCGGCGGAACGCGGCGCGCAGCGCCTCCTCGCCGTCCAGGCCGGTGGCCACCGCGCCGGCCTTGGCCCGGTGCGGCAGGAAAGGGTCGAGCACCTTGGCCACCACCGGGTAGCCGAGCTTCTCGGCCGCCGCCACGGCCTCGTCCTCGCTGGTCACCAGCTCCCGCGCCGGCAGACGTAGCCCGTGCCCCTCCAGCAGGCGCATGCTTTGCCACTCGTCGAGGCCGAGACGCCCATCCGGCAACGGATGCCCGGCGAAAGCTCCGTTACCGACTGGCTCGGGTACGGCGTCGGCGGGTTCGGGTACGGCGCTGGCCGGGTCACCCCGCTGTTGCGTATTTGTGCGCAGAGCCATAGCGGACGTCGACAGGCCTGGAGCGTCGGCCAAGCCGGTGAGCGCGTTGCGGGCGGTACCCAGCCCGCGCAGCACCCGGGCCGGGTCGGCGCACACGGTCAGCCCGGCCGCCGCCGCTGCCTGCCGGACCCGTTCCGGCACGCCGGCCCAGCTCAGCACCAGCGGGGTGGCCAGGTCGGAGGCGAGCCCGCGCAGCGCGTCGATGAACCGGTCGGACAGGTCCGGCATGGCGCCCAGGAAGACCAGCAGCAGGCCTATCCCCGGGTCGTCGTCGAGGATGCGCAGCGCCTTGGGCAGCAGCCCCCGGTCGTTCACCACCTGCGCCGTGAGGTCGATCGGGTTGGTCACGTGGGCGAAGTCCGGCAGGGCCTCGACCAGCCGGTCCCGGGTGGCGTCGCCGAGCTCGGCCAGCGGGACGCCGAACCGCTCGGCCGCGTCGGCCAGGTAGACGGCGGTGCCGCCGGAGTTGGTGGTGATGGCGACCCCCGCGCGGGGGGTGCCCAGGGACAGCGCCCTGGCCACGTCCACCACCTCGTCGATGCTGTGCAGGCGGGTCACCCCGTAGCGGCCGAACAGCGCGTCCCAGGCCTGGTCGTCGCCGGACAGCTGCGCGGTGTGCGTGGCCACCGCCCTCTGTCCGCGCCGGGACGCCCCGGTCTTCAGCACGAAGGCCGGTTTGCCGGCCACCCGCAGCCGCTCGAACGCGGCGGCCAGCGCGGCGCCGTCCGAACTGCCCTCCAGGTAGCCGATCACCGAGTCGACCAGCGGGTCGTCGGCCAGGTGCTCCAGGTAGTCGGGGAACCGCAGGCCCGCCTCGTTCCCGCTGCCCACCACGTGGGCGAACCGCGCACCGGCCGCGTACGACTCGGCGAACAGGTTGAACGCGAACCCGCCGCTCTGGCTGACCAGCGCGATGCGCCCGGGCTCGATGTCGCCGAGGCCGGCCAGCGCGGTGGTGAACGTCGGGAAGCCGCGGTGGGCGAAGGAGGCCAGGCCGACCGTGTTGGGCCCGACCAGCGCGATGTTGTGCGCGGCGGCGGCCGCGCCCAGCGCCTCCTGCAGCGCCCGGCCGGCGTCGCCGGTCTCGGCGAAACCACCGCCGAACACCACGGCCGCCTTGGCGCCGTGCGCTCCGGCCCGGGCCACCGCGTCCACCGCGAGCCGGGCCGGAAGGGCGATCACGTAGAGATCGACGTCCGGGGGCAGGGACTCGATGTCCGGCACGCAGGGCAGCCCCTGGACGGTCCGGTACTTGGGGTTCACCGGGTAGATCTCGCCCGGGTAGCCGTGCCGGCGCAGCAGCGCGACCGGTCGGCCACCGATCCGCTCCGGATCGTCCGAGGCGCCCACCACGGCGACCGACCGGGGCCGGAACAGCCGGCCGATGGCGGTGCCGCGGCCCTCGTCCCCGCCGGCCATCAGGAGGCGTCCCGGTCGTCGCTCGCCGGCAGCGCCAGGCCGAGCGCGGCGAACCGCCGGGGCGGTTGCACCCCCAACCGGTCGCGCACCGCCTCCCGCACCCGTTCCGCGGTGGGGGAGCCTTCGATGCGGACGCTCTCCGCCTCCTGGGTCGGTGCCCAGCGGGCCAGCCGGTTGTCGGCCGCGGTGAACACCTGTCCGGTCACCCGGCGCAGCCGGGGGTCGGCCAGCGCCACCGCCAGGGCGCCGATCAGGCCCGGGCCGCCGCGCTCGCCGGCCGGGCGGGTATTGGTCATCCGGTCGCTGATCCGGTCGGTCATCCGGGTCGCCGCCGCCGGGGAGATGCAGTTGACGTTCACCTGGTAGCGGCCCATCGCCAGTGCGGTGCTGGTGGTCAGGCCCACGATGCCGGCCTTGGCCGCGGCGTAGTTGGCCTGCGCGGGGGAGCCCTCGAGGCCGGAGGCCGAGGTCATCGTGACGATGCTGCCGTCCCGCTGGGCGCGCATCCGGGCGGTGGCGAACCGCAGGCAGTTGAACGTGCCCTTCAGGTGCACGTCGACGACCGAGTCCCATTCCTCCTCGGTCATGTTGAAGATCATGCGTTCGCGCAGGATGCCGTGGCAGGTGACCAGCGCGGCCAGGTGCCCGAACTCGGCGCCGGCCAGCTCCACGAGCTCCTCGCCCACCCGGAAATCGGCCACCGAACCGTGGTGCGCCACCGCGCGGCCACCGCTCTCGCGGATCTCGCCGACCACCGAGTCGGCGGCGTCCCGGCCGGGGTTCTCCCCGGACACCGAGACCCCCCGGTCGCTGAGCACCACGCCGTAGCCGGCGGCGGCGAAGCGGCGGGCCACCTCCGCGCCGATTCCCCCGGCGCCCCCCGTGACGATGGCGCCACCCCGGGCAGTTTCAGTCACTCGGTTCCCTCCGGTACTCGGGAAGGCCGGAAATCGCCTCTCCGGTACCGTCACACGCCAGGTGTTGAGTTGTCAACACCTGCCGATGGCGGGCTAGCGTTCCGCCTGCTCCAGCGCCCGGGCCAGGGTGGCGAGCTTCTCCAGCGCGCCGTCCAGCACCTCTCGCTCGTGCTCGGTGAGGCAGACCAGGAACGCGTCGTTGCGCTCGTTGGCCACGGCGATGAGCCGGTCGTACAGGGCCTGGCCCTTGCGGGTCAGGGTGAGCTCGGTGGTGCGGCCGGCGCCGAACTCGCGGGTGATCAGGCCGCGTTCGGTCAGCTTGGCGGCGACCCGGCTGATCTGCGCCTTGTCCAGTGCGGCCAGGCGGGCCAGGCGGTTCAGCGTGAGCGGGGCGCTGGACCCGAGCAGGCCGAGGGTCCGCCACTCGCCGAGGCTCACGTCGAACTCGCGCCGGTAGCGCAGCGCCGCGCCCCGGGACATCGTGTTAGCGACCCGGCCGAGCCGGTAGGACAGCAGTTCCTGGATGGTGGCCCTGGGTGTCGCCCGGCGCCGCTCCGACCGGGGCTCCGTCCCGGGTGTCGCCTGTCTGGTCATGCCGCCGCTCCATCCCGCCGGCCCGGTGGCGCGACGTTCTCGCTGGTAGAGCACGCCCTTTGGGGCGTGTGTGACACAACGATACCCAAGTGTTGACGACGCAACACCCTGGACGACAGATGTTGGATTGGATACAATACGTATGCGATCTTGGAGTGTGTTGCTTTGTCAACACCGGTCCCGGCCTCAGCGCTCGGCCCGTTCCAGCGCCATCGCCAGGGTTCCCAGCTTGTCCAGCGCGCTCTCCAGTGCGTCGCGCTCGCGCGGGGTGAGGCACACCAGGAACGCGTCGTTGCGTTCGTTCGCGGCCGCGATGAGGCGCTCGTACAGCGCCCGGCCCCGGGTGGTCAGGCTGAGCTCGGCCGTCCGGCCGGGACCCAGCTCGCGGAGCAGCACGCCTCGGGCGACGAGCCCGGCCACCACCCGGCTGATCTGCGCTTTGTCCAGCGCGGCCAGCCGGGCGAGGTGGTTCTGGGTGAGCGGCGAGCTGGCGCCGAGGAGGGCGATCGTGCGCCACTCGCCGAGGCTGACGCCGAACTCGCGGCGGTAGCGCAGCGCGGCGCCCCGGGACATCGCGTTGGCCACCCGGCTCACCCGGTAGGAGAGCAGGTCCTGGAACGTCACCGGCGAGCCGCGGTGCCCGGCCACCCGGCTCCGGTTGGGCGACAGCGGTTGTCTGGCCATCTCAGCTCGCTTTCCTTCGGCGTTGTGACGCGGGACATACCCGATCCCCGGTGGTGCATCTCCCGCTCGAACCCGTTGCTGGTCAGCGTCCGGGGTATCGGCGAAGGGCGGGTCGGGCAACCTCGGCCTAGCTGTTGACAAATCAACACTCTAGAGGTGAGTCTGGCCACCCGAGCGAAAACGCGACACGAGACGAGGGCATTCGATGTCCGCAGACCCGTCGGCAACCTTGCTGGTCAACGGCGAGTGGCGCGCCGGATCCGGCACCTTCGAGGTGGTCGATCCGGCCACCACGGAGGTGATCGGACACGCGGCGGCCGCCACGCCGGCCGACGCCCGGGCCGCCCTGGACGCCGCGTGGGCGGCGCTCCCCGGCTGGCGGGAGACCGACGCGGAGACCCGGGGCGGGCGGCTGCGCGCCGCCGCGGCCGCGATCCGGGAGCGGGCGGACGAGCTGGCCGGCCGGCTCACCGCCGAGAACGGCAAGCCGCTGGCCGAGGCCCGGGGCGAGATCATCGGCTGCGCCCGCATGCTCGAGTGGAGCGCCGAGGAGGGCCGCCGGGCCTACGGCCGGGTGACCCCGCCGTCGGCGAACGGCCCGGGCCTGACCCTGCTGGCCCCGGTCGGGCCGGTGCTGGCGATCACCCCGTGGAACTTCCCGGCCAGCATGCTGGTGCGCAAGGTCGGGCTGGCGCTGGCGGCCGGCGCACCGGTCATCGTCAAGCCGGCCGAGCAGACCCCGCTGATCGCCACCGAGCTGGTCCGGCTGGTCAACGGCGTCGGGCTGCCACCCGGGGTGCTACAACAGCTGACCACCCCCAAACCGGCCGCACTGGTGGCCGAGCTGCTCGTCGACCCCCGGCTGCGGAAGATCAGTTTCACCGGCTCCACCGAGGTGGGGCTGGGCCTGCTGCGGGCCACCGGCGACCGGCTGCGCCGGGTGTCCCTGGAGATGGGCGGGCACTCCCCGGCGATCGTGTTCGCCGACGCCGACCTGGAGGCGGCGGCCAGGGGCGTGGTGGCCGCCAAGTTCGCCAACGCCGGCCAGAGCTGCACGGCGGTGAACCGGCTGTACGTGCACCGCGAGGTGCACGACGAGCTGGTCGGGCGGGTCCGGGAGCTGGTCGGCGGGCTGCGCCTCGGCCACGGCGCGCGGGCCGGCACCACGGTCGGGCCGCTGATCGACCTGGCCGGCCTGGAGAAGGTGGAACGGCAGGTCAAGGACGCCGTGGCCAAGGGCGCACGGGTGCTCGCCGGCGGGCAGCGGTGGACGCCGGACCGGGCCGAGCTGCGCGGCGCCTTCTACCGGCCGACGCTGCTGGCCGACGCGGACGAGGGGATGGCGGTGAGCCGGGAGGAGACGTTCGGCCCGGTGCTGCCGGTCTTCGCCTTCGACGACGAGGACGCGGTGGTGGACGCGGCCAACCGCACCGCCTACGGCCTGGCCGCCTACGTCTACGGGGAGAACCTGCGCCGGCTGTGGCGGACGGTGGAGCGGCTGGAGTTCGGCGTGATCGGGGTGAACGAGCCCGCGCCGGTGCGGCCGGAGCTGCCGTTCGGCGGGATGAAGAACAGCGGGCAGGAACGCGAGGGCGGCAGCGAGGGCATCGAGGGCTACCTCGAGCACAAGGCCGTGGCGATCCGGATCTAGGGAGGAACCGTGGAGTTGGCCGAGCTGGACCGGCGCTACCTGCTGCACCCGCACTCGCGGGTCGGCTCGCCGATGCCGCCGCTGATCATCGACCGGGGCAGCGGCGCGCGCCTGTGGGACGTGGACGGCCGGGAGTACGTCGACGGCACCTGCGGCCTCTGGCAGTGCGCGGTGGGCCACGGCCGGGCCGAGCTGGCCGGGGTGGCGGCCGAGCAGATCGGCCGGCTGGAGTTCTTCTCCTCGTTCGGCGACTACACCAACGAGCCGGCCATCCGGCTGGCCGAACGGCTGGTCCGGCTCGCCCCCGAGGGGATCCGCCGGGTGTTCTTCACCAACGGCGGCTCGGAGGGCACCGAGACCGCGGTCAAGCTGGCCCGGCTGGCCCGCCACCACGCCGGCCAGCCGGGGCGGAACATCATCCTGGCTCGCACCGCCGGCTACCACGGCATGGGCGCCGGTTCGCTGGCGGTCACCGGGATCGACCGGCTGCGGGCCGGGTTCGGGCCGCTGGCGCCGGGCGTGGAGTTCGTCGGAAAGCCCCACGGTTCGGATGCCGCCGACCGGCTGGTGGCCGAGCTGGAGGAACGGATCGAGCGGATCGGCGCCGAACGGATCGCCGCGTTCATCGGCGAGCCGGTGCTCGGGGTGGGCGGGATGGTGCCGCCGCCGGAGGGTTACTGGCCGAGGGTGCGCGAGGTGCTGGACCGGCACGGCATCTGGCTGATCGCCGACGAGATCGTCACCGCGTTCGGCCGCACCGGGCACTGGTTCGCCTCCGAGCACTACGGCATGCGGCCGGACATGATCATCACGGCCAAGGGGCTGTCCAGCGGGTACGTCCCGATGGGTGCGGTGCTGATCGGCGAGCGGGTGCTGCGGGCCGCCGAGGGCGTGGAGTTCGCCCACGGCTTCACCTACAACGGGCACCCGGTCGGCGCGGCCGTGGCTCTGGCCAACCTGGACATCCTGGAGCGGGAGGAGCTGCCGGCCCGCGCCCGCTCGGTGGGGGACCGGTTGCTGCGCGCGCTCGAGCCGCTGGAGGAGCTGCCGCACGTGCTCGAGGTGCGCGGCGTGGGGCTGATGCTCGGCGTGGAGCTGGACCGGGACGCCGCGAGCGTGCAGGACGGCGCGCGGACCGACGGGGTGATCGTGCGGGCCGCCGGCGCCTGCATCGTGCTCTCCCCGCCGCTGGTGATCAGCGAGCCGGACGTGGACACCCTCGCCGAGGTACTGAGCAAGCACGTCATCGCGGCCGGTCACTGACCCCGACCCAGGAGGAGACCCATGCGCGCGAGAGTGCTGATCATGAGTGCGGTGGCGGTGGCGCTGACCGCCGCGTGCGGCGGCGGTGGGGGTGGCGGCGGTGCCGGCCCGGTCACGTTCGTGTCCACCGGCGGCGACTTCCAGGAGGCCCAGATCAACGCCTGGCAGAAGCCGTTCACCGCGAGCACCGGCACGGCGTTCGTGAACACCGGCCCGCCCGACCAGGCCAAGCTGAAGACCATGATCGAGTCGGAGAACGTCGAGTGGGACGTGCTCGACCAGGGTCCGGAGTTCGCCCAGCGGTACGGCCCGAAGTACCTGGAGAAGCTGGACTTCAACGTGGTCGACCGGAGCTACTACCCGCCGGGCACGGTGAGCGACTACGCGGTCCCGGCCTACTTCTACGGCACGTTCATGCTCTACGACACCAAGGCGTTCCCGACCGACCCGCCGACCGGCATCGAGGCGTTCTTCGACACCAAGCGGTACCCGGGCAAGCGCATCGTCCCGCCGATCCGCAACATGAGCGTGACCAACATGCTCGAGTTCGCGCTGCTCGCCGACGGCGTGCCGAAGGACCGCCTGTACCCGGTGGACGTGGACCGGGCGCTGCGCAAGCTGGACACCATCCGGTCGGAGCTGGTCTTCGCGGACAACTACGGGCAGATCCAGCAGGCGATGAGCGGCCGGCAGGCCACCATGGTGCTGTCCCTGACCGCGCGCGCCGCGCTGGCGATCAAGGGCGGCGCGCCGTACCAGGTGATCTGGCAGCACACCTTCGCCAACTCGGACGTGCTGGTGGTGCCCAAGGGCGCGCCGAACAAGGACGCGGCGATGAAGTTCATCCAGTTCGTCGCGCAGCCGGCCCAGCAGCAGGCGTTCAGCGCGGCGTCCTCCATGGCGCCGGGGAACCCGAACGTGACCGCGCACTACCCGGACCCGGTGCAACGGTCGCTGGACGTGTTCGCCCCCGAGCACAAGGACACGCTGATCTACACCAACGCCACCTGGTGGGCGGAGAACCTGGACCCGGTGGTCGCCAAGGTCACCGCGTGGTCGATCGGATGACCGCCGTCATCGAGGCCACCCCGGTGGCGCGGTCCTCGCCGGTACGGCGGTTCGGCCACCCCGGGTACCTGCTGGTCCCGGCGGCCGCCCTGCTGCTGGTGATCTTCTTCGTGCCGCTGGCCCGGATCGCCTGGCGCAGCTTCACCGACCCGGTGGTCGGGCTGGACAACTACCACGTGCTGCTGGTGGACGGCGTCTCGCTGACCGTGCTGGGCCGGACGCTGGTGACGGCGGCCGTGGTCAGCGCGGTGTGCCTGGTGCTGGTGTACCCGTACGCCTACGCCATGACCCGGGTGTCCGCCCGGGTCCGCGGGTTGCTGGTGCTGCTGGTGCTGCTGCCGTTCTGGACCAGCATGATGGCCCGCAACTTCGCCTGGTACGTGCTGGAGCAGCGGGACGGGCTGATCGACCGGCTGTTCTCGGTGTTCGGCGTCCGGGATGTGGTGCTGCTCGGGTCGGCGACCGGCGTCGCGGTGGCCATGGTGCAGGTGATGCTGCCGTTCATGGCGTTGCCGCTGTACACCTCGCTGGCCGGCATCGACAGGCGGCTGCTGGACGCGGCGATGAGCTGTGGCGCCCCGTGGTTTCGGGCGTTTCGCACGGTGTACCTGCCGCTGTCGGTGCCGGGCGTGGTGTCCGGCTTCTCCCTGGTGTTCATCATGTCGCTGGGTTTCTACGTCACGCCGGCCATCCTGGGCTCGCCGCAGCAGGCGCTGGCCTCGCAGCTGATCCAGATCCGGGTGGCCACGCTGCTGGACTTCGGCGCGGCCGGCGCGCTGGGCATGGTGCTGCTGGCGCTCACCCTGGCCGCGCTGGTCGTGGTGTGGCGGATCGGCCGGGGCGGCACCCTGGACCGGGCGGGGCTGGCATGAACCGGTCGGAGGGGGCGCTCGGCCGGCCGTTGCGGGCCTGGGTGACCATGGTCGGCCTGCTGCTGCTGGCGCCGACCGCGATCGTGATCCCGATGAGCTTCAGCGCGTCCAGCACCTTCCAGTTCCCGCCGTCCGGCTGGTCGCTGCAGTGGTACCGGAAGTTCTTCGGCTCGGCCGCGTGGCTGGACTCGGTGGGCAACTCGCTGCGGGTGGCGGTGCTGGTCGGGGTGTTGGCCACGGTGGTCGGCACGGCGGCCGCGCTGGGCCTGGACCGCTCGGGGTTCCGGGGCCGGGGCGCGCTGCGCGGGGCGCTGCTGGCGCCGGCGATCGTGCCGTCCATCCTGGTCGCCGTCGCGATGTACGCGGCCTTCCTGAAGTGGCAGCTGGTCGGCTCGCTGGGCGGGTTCGTGCTGGCCCACACCGTGCTCGCGGTGCCGTTCGTGATGGTCGCGGTGGCCACCGGGCTGGCCGGCTTCGACCGCACCGTGGAGACCGCGTCGGCCAGCCTGGGCGCCGGCCCGGTCACCACGTTCCGACGGATCACCCTGCCGCTGCTGCTGCCCGGCGTGCTGTCCGGCTTCGTGTTCGCCTTCGTCACCTCGTTCGACGAGGTGGTGGTGGCGCTGTTCCTGCAGTCACCGAAGTTCCACACGCTGCCGGTGCAGATGTACCAGAGCGTCAGCCTGCAGACCGACCCGACGATCTCGGCGGCGGCCAGCCTGGTCGTCACCATCACCACCGGCGTGCTCCTGCTCACCCAGTTGCGCGGCAACCGCCTAACCACCGGGAATGCCAAATGACCGCACCTCTTGACGCGCCGGCGCGGGCCACTGCCGCCCCGGCCGAACCGGGACAGATCGAGATCCGCGGCGTGAGCAAGGCCTACCCGAGGGCGGCCCGGCCCGCCGTGCGGGACGTCTCGCTCTCCGTGGCCAGTGGGGAGTTCATGACCTTCCTCGGGCCGAGCGGGTCCGGGAAGACCACGATGCTGTCCATCCTGGCCGGCTTCATCACCCCGACCGCGGGCTCCATCGCGATCGACGGCGTGGACGTCGGGAACGTGAAACCGCACCGGCGGAACCTGGGCGTGGTCTTCCAGCAGTACGCGCTGTTCCCGCACATGACGGTCCGGGAGAACGTGGCCTACCCGCTGCAGCAGCGCAAGGTGCCGAAGGGCGAGATCGACCGGCGGGTGGCCGAGGTGCTCGACCTGGTGCGGCTGCCGGCGCTGGCCGGGCGCAAACCGGCCCAGCTCTCCGGCGGCGAGCAGCAGCGGGTGGCGCTGGCCCGCGCGGTGGTCTACACACCCCGCGCGCTGCTGCTGGACGAGCCGCTCGGCGCGCTGGACAAGAAGCTGCGCGACGGGCTGCAGCGGGAGATCGCCCGGATGCACCGGGAGCTGGGCATGACGTTCATCTTCGTCACCCACGACCAGGAGGAGGCGCTGGGGTTGTCCGACCGGGTAGCGGTGTTCAACGAGGGCCGGGTGGAGCAGGTGGGCCCGCCGACCGACCTGTACGAGCACCCGGCCAGCCGGTTCGTCGCGGAGTTCCTCGGCGAGTCGAACATCTTCACCGGTGACGTCGACCCTTCGGCGGGGGTGCTGGGCGGGGCCGGCCTGGCCATCCCGCTGACCGCCGAGCAGTCCCGGCACCCCGGACGGGCCTGTGTGGTGATTCGCCCGGAACGGATGGTCCTGCACGCCGCGCACGACCCGGTGCCGGAGTCGTCGAGCCGGATCGCGGCGACCGTCACCGACGTGCTGTACGTCGGCAACCGCCACCGGATCGGGCTGCGGTTCCCCGACGGCACCCTGGGCAGCGCGATGCGGGTGGTCGGTGCTCCGCTGCCGGCGGTGCCGGGGGAGAACGTCCAGGTCAGCTGGCACCCGGACCACCAGACGGTGGTGACCGCCTGATGCGGGCGGCACAGTTCGAACGGATCACCGAGGGGCCGCCGGCGGTGGACCCCGGCCGGGCCGGCGACATCGCGCGGGCGGCGTTCGGCGTCCGGCCGGTGGAGGTGACCCGGCTGCCGGGCGAGACCGACGCCAACTTCCGCATCGCCACCGACGACGGCCCGGCGTACGTGCTCAAGGTGTCGGGGGACCGGGACCGGGGCCGGGTGACCATCCAGAACGCGCTGCTCGCGCACATCCGGCGCCAGGACCCGGGGCTGCCGGTGCCCCGGCCGGTGCGCACCGCCGGGGGCCTGGACCTGGTGGAGCAGGACCTGGACGGGCGCCCGGTGCTGGCCCGGCTGCTCAGCTGGCTGCCCGGCGAGCCGCTGGCGGCGATCCGCGACCGGTCGGACGAGCTGTACGCGGACATCGGCGCCACCGCCGGCCGGCTGGCCGCGGCCATGGCCGGCGCACCCCCGGGCGATCGGCCGGAGCCGCACTACTGGGACCTGCGGGACGCCGAGGCGGCGCTGGACCAGTGCGTCCCCTTCGTCACCGACTCCGGGCTGGGGGCCGGGCTGGGCCGGGCCCGTGAGCTGTTGGCCGAGCGCCCGGTGCGGTGGGCCGGGCTGCCGACGGCGTTCGTGCACCACGACCTGAACGCGCTGAACATCCTGGTCGGCGGGCCGCCCAGGCGCACGTGCGGCATCGTCGACTTCGGCGACGCCCTGCACACCGCGCGGGTGGCCGACCTGGCCGTGCTGCTGGCCGCGCTGACCCGGATCGAACCGCGCCCGCTGCGGGTGGCCGGGGTGCTGGCCGCCGCCTACCACCGGGCCGCGCCGCTCACCGAGGACGAGGTCGACGCGCTCTACCCGTTGCTGGTCGCCCGGGTGGCCACGGTGGCCGCGACCACCGCCCGGCTGGCCGAGCAGGGCGGTCACGGGGACCCGCGACACCGGGTCCCGGACACCGCGCGCCAGCTGGCCCGGCTGGTCGACCTGCCGCCCGACTTCGCCACCGCCACCCTGCGCGCGGCCTGCGGCTTCGACCCGTACCCGGCGGGCGCCCGGGCCCGGGCCTGGATCGCGGCAAACCCGCGCGCGTTCCACCCGGTGGTGGCCGGCCGGGTGACGCCGGTGGACCTGTCGGCGGCGAGTGAGCTGTTCGACGAGGTCGACCCCCGGCGCCCGGACGACCTGTGGGTCGCCGTCCAGGCTGGCGTAGTGGCCGGCTCGGGCCCGGCGGTGACGCGGTACGCCGAGCCGTGGTTCCCGCGTTCGGCCCGCCGCGCCACCGGCGCCGGCGAGGCCGCGACCGTCTCGCTGGGCGTCGCGCTGTTCGGCGGCGGCCGCGTGCACGCGCCGCTGGCAGGCGTCGTGGAAGCCACCGAGGGAGGGGTGGTGCTGCGGCACGAGGTGGAGCCGGGAGTGCGCTTCTGGACCCGGTTCTCCGGCGTGCGGTCCGACCTGCCGGTGGGCTCCCCGGTGGAGCCCGGGCAACCGGTCGGGCACCTGGCCGGCCCCGACCTCCGGTCGGGTCCTGGCCTCGTGAGTGGCGATGATCGCTATAGCGCTACTCGCCACTCACGGGGCGCGCCGCCAGGCGCGCCATCGGCCCAGCTCACCGTAGTAAGGCCGGCCCATTGCGCGGTCCCCACGCACGTGCGCCCCTCGGAGCTCGAGGTGTGGCAGGCGCTGGTGCCGGATTCGTCCGCGCTGCTCGGCGTTTCGTCCGGCATCCGGGCCTGGCGGCCGGCGCTGCCCGAGGCGATGGCCGGCCGGCAGGCCCACCTGCCCCGGACCCACCCGACCTACTTCGCCGACCCGATCGACATGGTGCGGGCGCGGGACTGCTTCTTCTACGACGAGCAGGGACACGCCTACCTGGACGCGCTGAACAACGTGACCCTGGTCGGGCACGGGCACCCCCGCCTGGTGCGGGCCGCCGCGCGCCAGCTGGCCCGGCTGAACACCAACAGCCGGTTCGTGTACGGCGTGCTGACCGAGTACGCCGCCCGGCTCACCGCGACCCTGCCCGAGGGGCTGGACGTCGTGTACTTCCTCAACTCGGGCAGCGAGGCGAACGACCTGGCGCTGCGGATGGCCCGCTACGTCACCGGGCGCGAGGACATCGCGGTGATCGAGCACGCGTACCACGGGTACACCTCGCTGGTGTCCGACGTGAGCCCGGCCCGGTACAAGCGCTACGGCAAGCCCGGGTTCACCCACCCCACCCCGGCGCCCGACCGCTACCGGGGCGAGTTCGGCTACGACGACCCGGACAGCGGCGCCCGGTACGCCACGCGGGCCGCCGAGGTGTTCGCGGCCATGGGAGAGACCGGCCGGCCGCCCGCCGCGTTCATCTACGAGTCGCTGCTGGCCGGCGGCGGCCAGGTGGTGCTCCCGCCCGGTTACCTGGCCGAGGCCCAGCGGGCGGCCCGGGCGCACGGCGCGCTCACCATCGCCGACGAAGTGCAGGTCGGGTTCGGCCGCCTGGGCGACGCCTTCTGGGGCTTCCAGACGCACGGCGCGGACATCCGCCCGGACTTCGTCACCATGGGCAAGGCGATGGGCAACGGCTTCCCGGTGGCGGCGATGGTCACCACCAGGGAGATCTCCGAGCGGTTCGACGCGACCGGCCGGTTCTTCTCCACCTACGGCGGCAACCCGGTGGCCTGCGCGGTCGGGCTGGAGCTGCTGGACGTGCTGGAGGAGGAGGGCCTGCAGGCCAATGCCCGGAGGGTGGGCCAGTACCTGCGCGACCGGCTGTGGCGGCTGGCCGAGCACCACCCGTTGATCGGCGACGTGCGGGGCCAGGGTTTCTACAGCGGGGTCGAGCTGGTGGCCGACCGGGAGACGAAGCTACCCGCGCCGGCCGAGACGCTGCTGGTCTGCGAGCGGCTCAAGGACGAGGGCGTGCTGGTCTACCCGACCGGCCCGGACTGGAACGTGCTCAAGCTCAAACCACCGCTGACGTTCACCGAGGAACACGCGGACGCCCTGGTCGACGCGCTGGACCTGGTGCTGAGGAGGAACTGGTGACCGCCGACCTGGTGATCACCTCCGCCCGGGTGCTGACCATGACCGAGGCCGTCCCGGCGGCGTCGGCGGTGGCCGTCCGGGGTGAGCGGATCGTGGCCGTCGGCACCGACGAGGACGTGGCCGGGCACATCGGCCGGAGCACGCGGGTGGTGGACGCCGGCGGCCGGAGCGTGATCCCCGGCATCAACGACGCGCACATCCACCTCGCGGCCCACGCGTTGCTGCAGCCGCCGTTCACCCTGGACATCCGGGGCGTGACCGGCCTGGCCGGGCTCGGCGCCCGGCTGCGCCAGGCGGACCCCGCGGGCGGCTGGCTGGTCGCCGCCACCTGGCGGGAGGGCAACATCGCCGAGCTGGCCGACGGCTCGCTGCCACCGCACCGGAGCCAGCTGGACGAGTTCACCGGGTCGCGCCCGGCCGTGCTGCACCACGCCTCGCTGCACGGCGTCTGGGCCAACACCGCCGCGCTGGAGCGGGCCGGGATCGGCCGGAACACGCCGGACCCGGCCGGCGGGGTCATCGTGCGGGACGCCCACGGCGACCCGACGGGTCTGCTGTACGACGCGGCGATGAGCCGGGTGCTGGACCACCTGCCGCAACCGCCGGAGGCGACCCGGCTGGACGCGATCGAGCAGGCCATGGCCGGTTTGAACCGGCTGGGCGTGACCAGCGTGACCGACCCGGCGGTGGCCCCCGAGCTGCTGCGCGACTACACGCGGCTGCGCCGCCAGGGCCGGATGACCGTGCGCACCAACCTGCTGCTGCACTGGGGCTGGCCGGAGCCGTGCTCGCTGTCCGGGATGCAGGCGGCGCTGTGGTACTCCGGCGCATCGACCGGGCTCGGGGACCAGTGGCTGCGCGTCGGCGGGGCGAAGCTGTTCGCCGACGGCGCGCCCAGCCACGGCACGGCGTGGTTGTACGAGCCGTACCCGGACGGCAGCCATGGCGGCCTCACCGTGGTCGGGGCCGACGACCAGGCCCGCCTGGCCGAGCTGGCCGCCACCGTGGAGCTGGCCCACCGGATGGGGCTGGACCTGCAGATCCACGTCACCGGCGACCGCACCGCCGACGCCGCGATCGACGCGTTGCTCGCCGCGCAGCGGGCGTGGCCCCGGCCGGACGCCCGGCACGCGCTCATCCACGGCGCACTGCTCACCGAGGAGGCCATGGCCCGGCTGGCCGGGTCGGGCATCTCCGTGGTCACCAACTCGCTGCTCAAGGCGACCGCCGCCGGCGGCATGATCCCGATGATCGGCCCCGACCGCTGGGCCCGCACCTTCCCGGCCGGCTCCATGCTGGCCGCCGGGGTGCGGGTGGCGGACGGCTCGGACGCGCCGTGCACGGTGCCCGACTGGCGGCGAGGGCTGGCCACCTTCGTCGGCGCGGTACCGGCCGCGCGGGTGGCCGAGCGGGAACGGGTCACCCCGCTGCAGGCGCTCCGGATGTGGACCTCGGCCCCCGCGTACCTGGAGAGCGCCGAGCTGGACAAGGGCGCGGTGGCCCCCGGTTACCTGGCGGACCTGGTGGTGCTGGGCGGGGACCTGCTGGACACCCCGGACGACGAGCTGGCCGACATGCCGGTGGAGCTCACCCTGGCCGGCGGGCGGACCGTGTTCGACGCCGGCGGCCTCGGGTGAGCGACCTACGTCAGCGGGTGAGCGACCTACGTCAGCCCCGGGCGGCTCGCATGCCCGCCCCGATCATCTCCACCGCCGCGGCCAGTGCGCTCTCCGTGGCCGCCGTCTCGGCGATCTCCACCTGATCGCCGGCGCGGATCGTGCCGGGCACCACGACCTCGGCGTATGCGCCGAGGCAGGGGAACGTGCCCAGCTCGCCGAGCTGCCGGCGGCCGAGCCGGTTGAGCGTGCGCAGGATGTCCGCGTCGCGGGGCAGGTCCGCGCCCTGGGGCAGCGACGGCATCGGGCAGCGCAGCGTGGGGGCGACCACGTGCACCCGCGCCCGGTCGCCGATCACCAGGTCGACGCCCATCCACTCGTCCTCGGTGAACCGGTCCGCCGGGCGGCCGGCCGGGGCCGGGCCATCGTCGAAGACGATGTTCGGCCGGAACCGGCGGTCGTCCCAGATCCCGTCCGGGTGCTCACCGCCGAGCGAGGAGATGGTGCTGGTGCACAGCACGTGCAGCGCGGCGAGATCCAGCAGCGTGCCGGGCGCGCCGATGCCCGGCGGAATGCCGTACAGCGCCTCGCCGTCCTCGGTCTCCTCCTGGCGCATCGGGGCCAGGAACTCCGAGGACCCGCTCAGCTCGGGCCAGATGCTGTCGTAGGTGGCCCCGGCGGGCACACCGGAGACCAGCTCCACCTCGCGGCCGAGAAACTTGCTCACCGCCTTGCCGACCGCGTCGCGGTTGTCCGCGTCGCCCTCCACCGTCGAGCCGTCCGGCAGCGTGACCACGATCGGCGGGGGAGCGGCGTCCGGCCGGGGCGGGCTGAGGAACCGGGCCGAGCAGCCCAGCAGCGGGCCGAACCGCTTCGGCCGTTTCGCCGACGCCAGCCGCCCGGTCTCCACGTCCAGCATGCCGTAGGCGCGGTCGCCGATCAGGCCACCCGGCCCGAGCAGCACCTCGTCCACCACCTCGCCGCGCATGGACTTCACCGGGTGATGCCACAGCCGTCCCACCGTTATCGCCATGCCAGCACCTTAGGGACCACGGGACCCGGTCGTACAGTCCTGAACGAGCGATCGGTTGAATGCCGACGTACGGTTGGCCGGTGACCGCCGGGTTGACCACCGCCGATCTGCTCGCCGCCCGCGCCGACGACCCGCACCCCGGCCTGTTGTTCGCCGACCAGCGCTACAGCTGGGCGGAGATCGTGGCCGCCGGCCGGCGCCGGGCCGCCCTGGCGTCGGAGCTTCGCCGGCCCGGGCCCTTCCACATCGGCGTGCTGCTGGACAACACGCCGGAGTACCTGTTCTGGCTGGTCGCCTCGGCGCTGGCCGGGGCGGTGACGGTGGGCATCAACCCCACCCGCCGGGGCGCCCAGCTGGCCGGCGACATCCGGCACGTGGACTGCCAGCTGATCATCACCGACGGCGCGCACCGGCGGCTGCTGGACGGGCTGGACACCGGGGTGCCCGCCGAGCGGGTGCTCGAGGTGGACCGCGACCGGTACCGCACCCTGCTGGCCGCACAGGACGGCCTGGCTCGGTCGGACGCGCGGATCGAGCCGGCGACGCCGATGCTGCTGATGTTCACCTCCGGCTCGACCGGTGCGCCGAAGGCGGTGGTCTGCGGCCAGGGCCGGTTCGCCGCGGCCGCCGGGTACATGACCGGCCGGCTGGGGCTGGGACGCGACGACGTGGCGTACAACGCGATGCCCATGTTCCACGGGAACGCGCTGATGGCGTGCTGGGCGCCGATGCTCGCCTCCGGCGGCACCTGGGCGCTGCGCGACCGGTTCTCCGCCTCCGGGTTCCTGCCCGACGTGCGCCGCTTCGGTGCCACCTTCGCCAACTACGTCGGCCGCGCGCTCGCCTACATCCTGGCCACCCCGGAGCGGCCGGACGACGCGGACAACTCGCTGCGCCTGGTGTACGGCACCGAGGCGGCGGACAAGGACCTGGCCGAGTTCCCGCGCCGGTTCGGCTGCGAGTGCCTGGAGGGCTACGGCTCCAGCGAGGGACCGATCGCCATCGGCAAGCTGCCCGGCACCCCGCCGGGGGCGCTAGGGCTGCCGACCAGCGAGTCCGACGTGGCGGTGCTCGACCCCGAGACCGGCTCGGAGTGTCCTCGGGTGCGATTCGGCCCGCACGGGGAGATCGTCAACCCGGAGGCCATCGGTGAGCTGGTGCGCCGCGACTCCGGGTTCGTCTTCGAGGGCTACTACCGCAACCCGGCGGCGACCGCCGAACGGCTGCGCAACGGCTGGTACTGGAGTGGTGACCTGACCTACCGGGATGAGGCCGGGTACTTCTACTTCGCCGGGCGGGGCAACGACTGGCTGCGGGTGGACAGCGAGAACTTCGCCGCCGCGCCGGTGGAGCACATCCTGGCCCGGCAGCCCGGGGTGCTGGTGGTGGCGGTGTTCCCGGTGCCCGACGCGCACACCGGCGACCAGGTGATGGCGGCGGTCGAGCTGGAACCCGGAGCCCGGTTCGACCCGGAAGCGTTCGAGGCGTTCCTCGCCGCGCAGTCCGACCTGGGCACCAAGTGGTCGCCCCGGTTCGTCCGAGTGGTCGCGCGCATGCCGTTGACCCCGACCAACAAGCTGGACAAGAAGCCGCTGCGGGCGCAGGCCTGGGAGTGCACCGACCCGGTGTGGTGGCGGCCTGCTCCGGGGGAGGCGTTGCGACTGGTCACCGAGCAGGACCGGTCGGCGCTGCGGGAAGCGCTCGCCGCGAACGGCCGCGCCCACCTGCTCTCCGGAGCTCCGAGCTAGCGCGGTCATGCGCGGTGCCGGTTCCACAGATTGCTGGGAAGGCCTGTTTGAACCGGCGCCGCACCTCGACGCCACAGTTGTGCGGCGTCACGGTTTCTTGGGCGGCGTCGGGGTGGTGGCCTGGCCCAGGCGGGAATCCATGGTCTCGGCGAGCAGGGTCAGGGCGTCGACCACGCGTTGGCGGTCCGTGCCGAGGCCGGCCAGGAGCTGGGTGTGCGCCTCCAGCTCGCGGGGGAAGACGGTGTCGATGACGTCCTTGCCCTCCGGGGTCAGGGTGATCGGGGCGGCCCGGCGGTCGGCCGGGTTCACGGTGCGGGTGATCAGCCCGCGTTTCTCCAGTTTCCCGAGCGTCTTGCTCACGCCCGCCCGGGACATGCCCAGCCGGTCCGCCAGGCGGGCGGCGGTGACCGGTGACTCGGCGTGCCGCAGCGGGACCAGCAGCTCGACCTCGGCCGTGGTCAGCGCCGCGCCGTCGTAGACCGGCTCGACCGCCCGGTCCAGCAGGACGGTGATGCGCTTGACCAGCGCCACGACCTGCATCGCCGACGTGTCCAGCCCGGGGTTGCGCTCGCTCCAGAGCTCTTGGGTACGTGCTTGAAGGGGCAGCATCTCCACACCAGTTTGTTAGCTAGCGAACTACCTGTTAGCTTTTTCAGCGTAGCTCAGGCCGATACCGGAGGTTTACGTGGTGGAGTACGACGTGGTCGTCATCGGCGGCGGGGTCGCCGGGTTGGCCGCGGCAACGATGTTGGGCCGGTCCCGGCGGCGGGTGGTCGTCGTCGACGCCGGCGAGCCGCGCAACGCCCCGGCGGAGCACCTGCACGGCTTCCTGTCCCGGGACGGGGCTGCCCCCACGGAGCTGCTGGCCGCCGCGCGGCGGGAGGTCCGAAGCTACGGCGGCGAGCTGACGAAGGGCCGGGCCGAGGGCGTCGACCGCCTCGAAGGCGACGGGTTCGCCGTGCGCCTCGACGGCGGCGGGAGGCTGACCACCCGGGCGGTGCTGGTGGCCACCGGTCTGCGCGATGAGCTGCCGGAGATCCCGGGCCTGGCCGAACGTTGGGGCCGCGAGGTGCTGCACTGTCCGTACTGCCACGGCTACGAGGTCCGGGACCGCCCGCTGGGCGTGGTCGGCGGCGAGAACCGGCCGTTCACGCTGCACCAGGCGCAGCTGATCCGGCAGTGGTCCGGCGACGTGGTGTTCTTCCCGAACCGGATCGAGCTGGCGGAGGGGGAGCGACGGCGCCTGGATGCGCGCGGCGTGCGGGTCGTCGAGGGCGAGGTGGCGCGGGTGGTGGCCGGCGCCGGCGGTGGACTCGGGGTGGAGCTGGCCGGCGGCCGGCTGGTGGAGCGCGCGGCGCTGTTCGTCGGCCCCCGGTTCGCCCCGCGCGACGGGCTGCTGGCCGGGCTGGGCTGCGCCCGAGGCGAGGACGGCTGGGTCGCCACCGACCGGACCGGTCGTACCAGCGTGGACGGCGTGTGGGCGGCGGGCAACGTGATGGACAGCCCGGCCCAGCTGATCAACGCGGCGGCCCAGGGGTCGGCCGCCGCCGTGGCGGTCAACCACCACCTGCTGGCGGCGGACGTCGAAGCCGCCCTGGTATCGGTCGGCTGACGGCGATGGGGCGCCGGACAACGTTGTCCGGCGCCCCATCGCCCGTCTGTGTTTCCCGCGTGCGCCTAACTGGGCGCACGCTCGGGCTAGCGCGTGCCGCGCTAGCTAGTCCTCCAGCTGAGCCACGTACATGGTCACCTCAGGTGCGACTGCGATCTCGTCGAACTCCGGGGTCTCCCATGCGGCGAGCTGAGACTCCATTGATCCACCTCCTCTCTGGCCCATTCCGGCGGCTCCCTTCAAGTCAGTCCGGGAGGGCGAAGACGATCAGAGCGCTTCCGTGCCCCGCACCGAGCATGCCGGGTAGGAAGCCTTCGATCCAGCCGCCCCAGCCGACCGGAACGGCGACGTACTGCTTGCCGTCGACGCTGTAGGTGATCGGGCTGCTGTGGTGGCCGCTGCCGCACTGGAACGACCAGAGCAGGTCACCGGTGCGCGCGTCCAGGGCGTTGAACTCGCCGGACGGCTCGCCGGCGAACACCAGGTCGCCACCGGTGGCCAGCGTCGACGCACACATCGGGATGTCGTTGCGCCAGCGCCATTTCTCCTCGCCGTTGGCGTCGAACGCGCTGACCGACCCCGCCATGTTGTCCGCGTCCACCTGGACGCCGGCGCCCCAGTACGGGATGCCCTCCTTGAACTCCCGGCGCCGCCGGGTGGCCGTGGCGCCGACGTCCTGTACCGGCACGTAGAACAGCCCGGTCTTCGGGCTGTACGACGCGTGCGTCCACTCCTTGGCCCCGGCCGGACCCGGGAAGAAGTGCACCGGGTCGCCTTCCTTGTCCGGGTACCGCGCGGGCGTGACCTTGCCGTCGCGGGTGATGTTGCCCCAGTCGATCCGGTCCACGAACGGCGTGATGCTCACCAGCGCGCCGCTCACCCGGTCCAGTACGAAGAAGTACCCGTTCTTGTCGAAGTGGCCGAGCAGCTTGCGCCCGTCCGAGTCGAACAGGATGTTCTCCATGGTGCTGTCGTAGTCCCACAGGTCGTGCGGGGTGCACTGGTAGTGCCAGCGGATCTGGCCGGCGTCGACGTCCACCGCGACGATGCTGTCGGTGTAGAGGTTGTCGCCCTCGCGGACGGCCCCGTCGAAGTCGGGTGCCGGGTTGCCGGTGCCCACGTACAGCAGGTTGGTCTCCGGGTCGAAGGTGCTGGTGACCCAGCAGTTCGCGCCACCGCGGGCCCACGCCTGGCCGTCGGCCGGCCAGGTTTCCGAGCCGGGCTCGCCGGGTTTCGGCACCATGTAGCAGCGCCACTGGTGCTCGCCGGAGTCCAGGTCGAACGCGTCCAGGTGGCCGCGCGAGCCGAACTCGCCGCCGGAGCTGCCCACGATGACCAGGTTCTTCACCACCAGCGGGGCGACCGTGCCGCTCTCGCCGGCTCGCACGTCACCGTAGGTCTTGTCCCAGAGCTTCTGGCCGTTGGTGGCGTCCAGCGCGATGATGTGCGCGTTCGCGGTGACCATGAAGACCTTGCCCTTGGCCACCCCGACGCCCCGGTTCACGTTCCCGCAGCACAGCGAGACGTCGTAGGGGATCGCGTGCTTGTACCGCCAGAGCTCCTCGCCGGTCACCGCATCCAGCGCCCACAGCCAGCCGTCCCAGCCGGAGCAGAACATCACCCCGTCCACCACGATCGGGGCGGCTTCGAACGCATAGGTCGACGCGCCGGCGATCATGCCGCTGGTGCCGGCCTGGAACATCCAGGCGGGCCGCAGCTTGCTCACGTTCTCCGAGTTGATCTGGTCCAGCGTGCTGTACCGCTGGCCGTCGTAGGCTCCGTAGTAGGTGAGCCAGTTGTGCGGCTCCGAGCGGGCGTCCAGGATGCGCTCGTAGGTGAGGTTGGCGACCACGGGGGGCGCGGTTCCGGCCTTGCCGCTGAGCGCTCCCTGGTCGATGGCTTCGCCGGCGTCGACGTATTCGACGGTCATCTGTCCGCTCCTCTCTACCGCGGCTGGTCGGGTCGGTCGAGGCGGGCCTCCGGCGGGACGTCGCCCATGACCACGATGGCCCCGGTGAGGCCCCGGCCCTCGTCGTTGCCGGTCGGCGAGCTGAACCAGTAGTAGCCCGGCCCGTCGAGGTTGAGCTTGGCCCGGCCCTTCGAGTGGTTCACCAACCAGATGAACTTGCGGTCGCCGTTGCTGGGCAGCAGCGCGCAGTGCGTGTTGAGGTCGTCGTTGATGAGCTCGAGCTCGAGATCACCCCCGTGCGGCAGGACCAGGATCGACGGTTCCCAGCTGATCGTGTCCGGGCGGATACGGACGGTCGCCTCCATCACGCCGTCGGCCCGCTCGGTGGCCCGGCCGATGCTCCCGGTGCCCAGTACTCGTCCTATCGATGCCTTGTTCTGTTCGTCCAACCCGAGCTCGTCCAGCAGGGCGGCTCTATCTTGCGTGCTCGTCACCCGGCTTCACCTCCTGATCCCGAACCTTCATTTGTTTCGTGTGATCGCGATGAACGGCAGGAGTTGAAGCGTGCGGGCACACTTCAACTCCTTTGTCTCAGTGTGATGGCGTGCGCGACCGCCATTATTCCGCGCAAGCGAGAATTCGTTTGCGATGAATTCTTCTTTTATTGCTTCATTTGCCTAACCAGGCGGTTGTGACTTTACGCCGGATGATTTCCGCCAGCAAGGGGTGACCACTAATCCGGACCGCTCGCGCCGTTCATTGGCCGAAGGCTACCGTTCGTTGGCCATCCACAGCCGCTCGGCGAAGGTCGAACCGGTCCAGGTTCATGACCTTGTGCCACGCGGCCACGAAGTCCCGCACGAACTTCTCCCGCGCGTCGTCGCCGGCGTAGACCTCGGCCAGCGCCCGCAGCTCGGAGTTGGCGCCGAAGACCAGGTCCACGCGGCTGGCGGTCCACCTCGGCTCGCCGGTGGCCCGGTCGCGGCCCTCGAAGGCCTCCGAGCCGTTGCGGCCGGTCGGCGCCCACTGGATGCCCATGTCCAGCAGGTTCACGAAGAAGTCGTTGGTCAGCACCCCGGGCCGGCTGGTCAGCACACCCATCGGGGACTGCCGGTAGTTGGCGTCCAGCACCCGCAGGCCGCCGACCAGGACGGTCATCTCCGGGGCACTGAGCGTCAGTAGGTGCGCGCGGTCGACCAGCAGGAACTCCGGCGGCAGGCCGGTCGGGCCCCGGTAGTTGCGGAACCCGTCCGCCTCCGGCTCGAGCACGGCGAACGACTCGGCGTCGGTCTGCTCGGGGGAGGCGTCGGTGCGCCCGGGGGAGAACGGGACGCGCACGTCGTGGCCGGCCAGCTGGGCCGCCCGCTCGACGGCGGCGCAGCCGCCGAGCACGATCAGGTCGGCCAGCGAGATCCGCCCGTCGAACTCCTCCCGGATCCGCTCCAGCGCGGCCAGGACCTCGGCCAGGCGCTCCGGCTCGTTGACCCGCCAGCTCCGCTGCGGCTCGAGGCGGATGCGCGCGCCGTTGGCACCGCCGCGCCGGTCGCTGTACCGGAACGTGGAGGCCGACGCCCACGCGGTGGCCACCAGCCGGGACACCGGGAGCCCCGAGGCCAGGATCCGCCGCTTCAGCTCGGCGACGTCCTCGTCCCCGACCAGCTCGTGGTCCACGGCCGGGACCGGGTCCTGCCAGATCAGGGTCTCCGTGGGGGCCAACGGCCCCAGGTAGCAGTGGGGCGGCCCCATGTCCCGGTGGGTCAGCTTGAACCAGGCCCGGGCGAACGCGTCCTCCAGCAGCTCCGGGTGCTCCAGGAAGCGCCGGGAGATCGGCTCGTAGCCCGGGTCCAGCCGCAGCGCCAGATCCGTGGTCAGGATGGTCGGTACGTGGGTCTTCGCCGGGTCGTGCGCGTCCGGCACGGTACCGGCGCCCGCCCCGCCGCTGGGGATCCACTGCCACAGGCCGGCGGGGCTCAGCACCGCGTCCCACTCGAACCCGAACAGGCCCTCCAGGAAGCTGTGGTCCCACCTGGTCGGGGTGGCCGTCCAGGTGCCCTCGAGGCCGCTGGTGATCGCGTCCGCGCCCTTGCCGGTGCCGTAGTCGCTGCGCCAGCCGAGGCCCTGCGCCTCCAGCGGGGCGGCCTCCGGCTCGGGGCCGAGGTGGCTCTCCAGCGCGGCGCCGTGCGTCTTGCCGAACGTGTGCCCGCCGACGATCAGCGCGACGGTCTCCTCGTCGTCCAGGCCCATGCGCCGGAAGGTCAGGCGCATGTCCCGGCCGGCGGTGACCGGGTCCGGCACCCGGCGCGGGCCCTCCGGGTTGACGTAGATCAGGCCCATCTCGGAGGCGGCCAGTGGGCTCTCCAGGTCCCGCACGCCGATGTGCCGCTCGTCGGCCAGCCAGGTGCGCTCGCGGCCCCAGTAGACGTCCTCCTCGGACTCCCAGGTGTCCACCCGGCCGCCGGCGAACCCGAAGGTCCGGAAGCCCATCGACTCCAGCGCGACGTTGCCCGCGAAGATCATCAGGTCGGCCCAGGAGAGCCTGCGGCCGTAGCGCTTCTTGACCGGCCAGAGCAGCCGGCGGGCCTTGTCCAGGCCCCGGTTGTCCGGCCAGCTGTTCAGCGGGGCGAAGCGCTGCATGCCGGCGGCGGCGCCACCCCGGCCGTCGTCCGCCCGGTACGTGCCGGCGGCGTGCCAGGCCATCCGGATGATCAGTGGGCCGTAGTGGCCGTGGTCGGCCGGCCACCAGTCCACCGAGGTGGTCAGGACCCGCTCGATATCGTGCCGCACGGCGGAAAGATCGAGCGTGCCGAACTCGGCGGCATAGTCGAAATCCGGACCCATCGGATCGGCCGCCGGAGAGTGTTTGGCGAGGATCTCCAGGTTCAGCCGGTACGGCCACCAGTGGCGGTTTGCCCCGCCCTGCGTCGGGTGCGGGAAGCGCTCGCTCGCCCGCTTCCTTCCGCTGACAACTTTGTCATATCTGGTAGACACGAGAATCCCTCGAGAAGCGCAAGCGGTGTCCGTACACACCGAGCATGACCCATTTTTCGGCATCAATCAAGGCGGCCGATTCGCATGCCCCGAAGTTGATTTCCGGTTGGCCGGATAGGCTGTGCGAAGGCGAATTACCGGGGAGGGGACAGTGCGGGCGTACGGGTTTGTCCGAGTCGGTGGACCGGAGCAGCAGGCGTTCCTGGACGTGGAGGTGCCGGAGCCCGGGCCGGGCGAGCTGCTGGTGCGGGTGCGGGCGGCCGGGGTCAACCCGGGCGACTGGCGGGTCCGGGAGGGCTCGTACGGCACCGCCGGGCCGGCCGTGCTGGGGCGCGAAGTGGCCGGCACGGTGGTCGCCCTCGGCGCCGGGGTGACCGGTTTCGCCCCCGGTGACGAGGTGTTCGGCGGTTGCCCCGGGATGGTCGGCGGCTGGGCGGAGCAGGCGCTGGTCACCGCGTCGTTCGCGGCGCATCGGCCGGACGGGGTGAGCCCCGAGTCCGCCGCCGTGCTCCCGGTGGCCGCCGGCACCGCCTACGACGCGCTGGACAACCTGGCCCTGCCCGCCGGCGCGACCCTGCTGGTCAACGGGGCCGGCGGCGGAGTGGGCGTCCCGATGCTGCAGCTCGCCCGGTCGCGCGGGCTAAGGGTGGTGGGCACGGCCAGCCCGGCCAAGCGGGACCTGGTCGCCGGCCTCGGAGCCGTGCCGGTGGCCTACGGCGAGGGTGTGGTGGAGCGCATCCGGGAGGCGGCGCCGGACGGGGTCGACGGGGCGTTGGACCTGGTCGGCGGGCCGTCGCTGCGGGCGGTCGCCGAGCTGGTGCCGGCCGACCGGCTGTTCTCGGTCGCGGACAAACCGCTGGTGAAGCAGCTCGGCGGGCGCGAGGTGGTGCGCAACCGCGACACGTCGGTGCTGGTCGAGCTGGCCCGGCTGGTCGCGGCCGGCCAGCTCGACCCCCACGTCAGCCGGGTGCGCGGCCTCGACGAGGCCGGCGAGGCCCTGGCCGAGGTGGAGAACGGGCACGCGCGGGGCAAGATCGTGCTGGTCCCCGGCGGCTGACCTCAGAGCGCGTCTGGGAACTCGGAGCGTAGCCGGCCGGCGCCGGCTTCTCGCGGCTTGCTTCGCCGAGTGGCAGCGCAGTCGCCCGAATCCATGATCAAAAGGCGGCTGAGCCGCCGCTCGGCGGGCGCGCCCCCTGAACCGCCGGCACGGACCGACCGATGCTCACCTTGAGTGACGACCCGTGTGACTGGTGGGATAAATGTGGCGGCGGCTCGGCGGTTCTGGATGGCCACACCCGTCGAGCGCAAGCTGAGTCCGGTTTCGATCAAGGAATGACCGGACTCACCTTGCGCTCGACGACCCGTAACGACCACATTCGGTAACCAGCGCCCGAACCGCGGCGGGCGCACTGAGCCGACTGTCCCTCGGCTCCCGGCCCCGCCACACCCGCATTCGCGGCCCGCCGAGGACGAGCACTCACGGGAAGGCGTTCACCGAAACAGGCCGGAGTTTCAGAACGCTCTCTCAGATCCGCCGGGTGGCGTCGCCGATCGCCTCGTCCAGGATGTCCAGGCCGAGCTGGAGGTCCTCCTCGGTGGCGGTCAGCGGCGGGGCGATCCGGAAGACCCCGCCCATGCCGGGCAGCTGCACGATGTTGACGTGCAGGCCCAGCTCCAGGCAGCGCCGGGTGACCAGTGCGCCCAGCTGGTCGGAGCTGCGCTTGGTGTCCCGGTCCAGCACCAGCTCCAGGCCGGCCAGCAGGCCGCGCCCCCGGATGTCGCCGACGGTCTCGTGCCGGTCGGCGAGCCGTTCCAGGCCGGCCCGCAGGACGCCCCCGAGTTGCGCGGTGCTCACGTCCATCCGGTCCCGTTGCAGCACGTCGAGCACGGTGTTGCCGACCGCCGCCGGCAGCGGGTCGGAGGCATGCGTGGTGAAGAACAGGAAGTCCCGCCGGTGCGCGGACTCCTCGATCTCCGCGCTGGTCACCAGGGCCGCCAGGGGCAGGCCGGCGCCGAGGGTCTTGGAGACGGTGAGGATGTCGGGGACGACGCCGTCGCGCTCGAAGGCATACCAGGTGCCGGTGCGGCACAGCCCGGTCTGGGCCTCGTCCAGGATCAGCAGCATGCCCCGTTCCCGGCACTTGTCCCGCAGCGCGGCGAGGTAGCCGGGCGGGGGTTCGAGGATCCCGCCGGAGCTGAGGATCGGCTCCACCAGGCAGGCGGCCAGGCTGCCCACCGACTGCGCGTCGACCATCTCGAACCCGAAGTCCAACTGCCGCCGCCAGTCCAGCTCGCCGTCGGCGGTGGTGAAGTCGGGGCGGTAGGTGTTGGGTGCGGGAATGGCGAAGTTTCCGGGCGCGGCCGGGCCGTAGCCCCTGCGGCCGGCGCTGTAGGTGGCGTTCGCCGCCGCCTGCGTCATGCCGTGCCAGGACCGGGCGAAGGACACGACCTCGTGCTTTCCGGTGACCAGCTTGGCCATCCGGATGGCCGCCTCGTTCGACTCGGCCCCGGTGGTCAGCAGCAGCACCTTCTCCAGCGGCTCCGGCAGCGTCCCGGCCAGCCGGCGGGCCAGGTCCACCACGGGGCGGCTGAGCATTCCGCTGAACAGGTGGTCCAGCGTGGCCACCTGCCGCGCCACGGTGTCCACGATCTCCGGGTGCCCGTGGCCGAGGATCGCGCTCATCTGGCCGGAGGTGAAGTCGAGGATCCTCCGGCCGTCCTCGGTGAACAGGTAGCTGCCCTCGGCGCGGTTGATGATCTCCGGGGTGAACGCGTTGGCGCCGATGTAACGGACCAGGTGACGGTCGGCATCGGTCCAGAACGCCTCGGCGGTGGGAGAGAGAACGGTGGCCATGGCTTCGACGGTAGGACCCGCCGATGCGACGCGTCCATCTCACAATTCCGGCTTTCCTGTTCGGTTCTATCGAACAAAGATGACAAGATGCTGAACCCGTGGCGGCTGCGGCTGCTGAGCCTGCTGGACACCCTCGGCACGGTTCGCGCGGTGGCGCAGGCGGCCCACCTGAGCGCGTCCACCGTGTCGCAGCAGCTCGCGGTGCTGGAGCGGGAGACCTCCGCGACGCTGCTCGAGCGCACCGGGCGGCGGGTGCGGCTCACCCCGGCCGGGCTGATCCTGGCGCAGCGGTCGCGGGCGATCCTGGACCACATGCAGGCCGTCGAGTCGGAGCTGCGCGACCTGGGTGAGGAGCCGGTCGGCCTGGTGCGGCTGGGGGCATTCCAGAGCGCGGTCCACACGCTGGCCGTGCCGGCGGTGGCCCGGCTGGCCGGGGAGTTCCCGCACCTCGACGTGGAGCTGCTCGAGCTGGAGCCGCACGAGAGCATCCCCGCCCTGCGCCGGGGTGACGCCGACATCATCATCACCACCACCGACCTGGTGGAGCTGCCGCTGGGCACCGACCTGGACGTGGTGGCGCTGACCCAGGACCCGATCCTGCTGATCGCGTCGCCCGAACATCCGGCGCCCCGGGGGCCGGCCGACCTGGCGAACTACGCCGACGAGCGGTGGGCGCTGGACCTGCCGCGCTCCTACATGGCCGACCTGACGCTGCGGCTGTGCCGGGAGTCGGGTTTCGAGCCGCGAGTGGCCGGCCGGTTCCGCAACTACCTGATGACGCTGCAGCACGTCGAGGCCGGCCTGTCCGTCGCGCTGCTGCCGGCGCTGGCGGTGGACCGGCGCTACCGGGTGGTGACCCGCGAGCTGGTGACGCCGGTGAACCGCACGGTGGCGGCCGTGGTGCGGCGCGGATCCCCGTCCCGGGCGGCGGTCAACGTGGTGCTCGACGCGCTGCGCCCTGAGCGCTAGCACGAAAAGTTCACCTTGCCCGGGACGCGTGAGCGGCCGCCGAGGGGGAAACTGCCTTGGATCGAAGGTGGCGGAGCGGGAGGACTTGTCGATGACGTCGGTTGAGCAGGCGGTGGAGCGGTTCCGGCACACGCCGCGCGCCGCGGGCCATTCCGAGAAGACCAGACACGAGCTGCGCGAGGCGTTGCGGCAGGTGGACCTGCTGGACAACGCCAGCGACTGGATGGTCAAGGAGCTGGACGCCGACGACGCGGTGCTGTTCAAGGGCCGGGAAGAGATCACCACCTGGCGGCAGGACTACCCGTACGACGAGCGGATGAGCCGCGACCAGTACGAGGAGATCAAGCGCGGCCTGCAGATCGAGCTGCTGAAGATGCAGTCCTGGGTGAAGGACACCGGGCAGCGGGTGGTGGTGCTCTTCGAGGGGCGGGACGCCGCCGGCAAGGGCGGCACGATCAAGCGGTTCACCGAGCACCTCAACCCGCGCGGCACCCGGGTGGTGGCGCTGGGCAAGCCGACCGAGCGCGAGCAGACCCAGTGGTACTTCCAGCGCTACTTCAGCCTGCTGCCGGCCGGTGGGGAGATCGTGCTGTTCGACCGGTCCTGGTACAACCGGGCGGTGGTGGAGCGGGTGATGGGCTTCTGCGACGACGCGCAGTACCAGGAGTTCATGACCCAGGTGCCCGGCCTGGAACGTGCGCTGGTGGACAACGGCGTGCACCTGATCAAGCTGTGGTTCTCCGTCTCGCGCGAGGAGCAGCGCACCCGGTTCCGGATCCGGGTGATCGACCCGCTCCGGCAGTGGAAGCTGAGCCCCATCGACCTCAACTCGCTGGACAAGTGGGACGACTACACCCGGGCCAAGGAGGCCATGTTCGCCGGGACCGACATCCCCGAGGCGCCGTGGACCGTGGTGAAGAGCAACGACAAGAAGCGCGGCCGGATCGCCGCGCTGCGCTGGGTGCTCTCCAACCTGGACTACCCGGCCAAGGACCCGGAGGTCGTCGGCATCCCCGATCCGCTGATCGTCGGACCGCCCTCGGAGGTCTACGAACAGAGCGAGCGCTCCTGAGCGTGTACCGCGATTTCACGTCGCGGTAACCGCCGGGTGACCGCCGCCGTTCTACAGTCCGGGCATTCTCACCGAGATTGATCCGTTCATCGGGACCGCCGCGACCAGCCTCCCGCCTCCGGCCGGTCTCGCCGCCACATGGTGGTGGCCGAAACCGCAGGTCGGGAACACCCACCCGGGCGCGACCTACCCGCTGGGCATGGTGTCGGCCTGCGCCTACTCGGGTGCCTACCCGACCGGCTACGGGCGCTACCGGAAGAACACCGAGGGCGTGCCCGAGGAACTGTTCGACACGCTGCAGGCCTCCGGCTTCACGCACTTCCAGCAGTCCGGTACCGGCGCGATCCGCAAGTACTACAACTACGTGCGGGTCACGCCGATGGTGCAGCCGCTGGACGAGCTCGGCGAGGCCTGGCCGCTGCGCGACGAGACGGCGTCGGCCGGGTACTACGCGGCCACCCTGGACACCGGCATCCGCTGCGAGATCACCGTCGGCGAGAAGGTCGCCGTGCACCGGTACACCTTCCCGGAGAGCTCGAGCGCGCGGGTGGTGGTGGACCTGTCCTGTGGCGGGCTGGCCATCGAGCACGGCCGGACCGTCCCGCTGCGCGCCCAGGTGGAGAGCATGGGGCGGGGCCACGCGCAGGGCACGGTGGTGCTGGAGGGCGTGCCGCTCTCGGTGTACCTGCAGGTGGACAGCCCCGGCTGGCGGCAGATGCTCTGGCACGACCGCCGGCTGATCGAGGGCGGCACCCGGCTGGACTTCGACAGCATCCGGCAGACCACGCTGCGCCCGTTCGGCCTGCTGTTCATGGGCTCCGCGCGGGCCGGCCGGACCATCGAGGTGCGGCTGGGCTTCTCGCTGCGCGGCTGTGACCAGGCCAGGGAGAACCTGGAGCGCGAGTGCGGGGAGGAAGGCCCGGTCTTCGACCTGGTCCGGGCGCGCACCTCGGGCCGGTGGGGCGACCACCTCAGCCGGGTCGAGGTGGATGGCGGCACACCGGCCCGCCGGCAGGTGATGGCCACCGCGCTCTACCACTCGCTGATCAAGCCCTGCTTCGGCGACGACGAGAGCCCGTTCTGGCCGGCTTCCGGGCCGTTCGCGTTCGACGTCTGCACCATGTGGGACATCTACAAGGCGCAGATCCCGCTGCTCATGGCGATCGTGCCGGACCGGGCGGCCGACCTGCTGGAGTCGCTGATCCGGGTGTGCGAGGAGGAGGGCAACTTCCCGATCGGCTACCGGATGGCCCGGGGGGCGGACCGCTTCTTCCGGCAGGGCAGCGCCCTCGCGCACACCGCGCTGGCCGACGCGCACGCGCTCGGGCTGGGCGGCCTGGACTGGAGCTGGGCACTGGTCCACATGGTGGATGACCTGCGCCGCCTCTACGGCGAGGACTTCCTGGAGCAGGGCCTGGTGCACCCGATCACCCACACGCTGGACCTGGCCTACGGCCACCACTGCACCGCCAAGGTGGCCCGGGCGCTGGGGGACAAGCGGCTGGCCGACGAGTTGGAGGAGCGGGCCCGGAACTGGGTGAACGCGTTCGAGCGGTCCACCGGGCTGCTGCGCGACTCCGAGTTCTACGAGGGCGGCAAGTGGAACTACTCGTTCCGGCTGCTGCACGACATGCGGGCGCGGATCGCGCTGGCCGGTGGCGAGGACGCCTTCGTCGCCATGCTGGACCGGTTCTTCGGGTTCGGCGGCAGTGTTCCCGTCGGGCGCCAAGCCGGCCGCCCGCCCGCGGCCGGCTTCGCCGGGGCCGTCACCCAGCCCGGGCGGCGGCCGTCGGCCGAGGAGATGGCGGCCGGCTACGCGCTGAACCGGTTCGAGGGGCTGAACAACGAGCCGGACATGGACGCGCCGTGGGCCTACCACTATGCCGGCCGCCCCGACCGCACGGCCGAGATCGTGCACGCGGCGCTCACCTGGCAGTTCGGCACCGGCGCCGGCGGGCTGCCGGGCAACGACGACTCGGGCGGGCTCAGCGCGTGGTACGTCTGGGCGTCGCTGGGGCTGTTCCCGGTCGCCGGGCAGGGCCGGTTCCTGGTCAACGCGCCGGCGTTCGCCCGGGCCGCCCTGCGGGTGGACGGCGGCGAGTTCGTCATCGAGGCCTCCGGGCACCGGGACGAACCGATCGGCGCGGACGGCGTCGAGCACACCCCGCCCACCCAGTACGTGCGGTCGGCCACACTGAACGGCCGGCCGCTCGAGACGACCCACATCAACGCGTCGGAGGTGCACCGAGGCGGCCTGCTGCGGCTGGAGCTCGGCCCGGAGCCGTCCCAGTGGGGGCGCTCGGCCCGCCCGCCCTCGGTGTCCGACGCCCGGCCCGGAGGGGGCACGACATGAGCTTCCCAGAACGCCGACTGGTCATCGTGGTGCGTGCCGACCCGGTGATCTGCGGCCACTCCGGCGAGGCGCGCAACCTGGCCGAGGTGGCCCTGACCAGGGGTTTCACCGACGTCCGGCTGCTGACCTGGCCCCTTGCCGCGCTGCAGGCGGCCGGCCTCCCGCTGAAGCCGCTGGACCGGCTCCAGCCCTACAGCCCGGGGATTACCGTGGAACGCCCCGAACCGGTCGGCGACTACCGCGTGCCGGACGGCCGCCACCTGGCCGGCCTCACCGGCCGGCTGGTCGAGCTGCTCGCCGACCCGGTGCCGACCGTCTGCCTGTCCATGTACCTGGCGCCGCACGCGAACGTCGTCGTCGACGCGGTGGCCTCGGCCCGCGCGGCCGGCTTCGCCCCGGACGTGCACACCATCGCCAAGGCGGTCGGCTCGGACGTCACCAACGTGATCCGGTCCTGCCTGCGCGAGGGCCGGTTCGGCGCCGCCGTGGCCACGTTCACCACGTATCTCGCGCACGACCAGGTGGTGGCGGTCTCCGAGTACACCCGGGACCAGATAGTGCTGGCCGCCGAGGCGGTGGACCGGCACACCGGCACCCGGTTCGCCGGCGAGTGCCGGGACCGGGTGACGGTCAGCTACCCGCCGATCGAGGCCGCCGCCTACCTCGACCCGGACCCGGCCGAGGTGGACGCCGCACTGGCCCGCCGGGGCCTGGTCCGGGACGGCTACCTGCTGTTCCTCTCCCGGGTGACCCGGGCCAAGGGCGTGCACGACCTGGTGGTGGCGTACGCCGGGAGCCGAGCCCGCGACCGGGTGAAGCTGGTCATCGCGGGCAACGGGACTTCACTGGCGGAGGTGCGCGAGCTGGCCGCTCCGCTCGGTGACCGGGTGGTTTTCCTGACCGACGTGGACGACGCGGAGAAACCCCGGCTCATGCGCGGCTGCGCGGGTTACGCGCTGCCGACCAAGGAGGAGCCCGACTTCGTGGAGACCTTCGGGATCGCGCTGGCCGAGAAGCTGCTCACCGGGGGCGGCCCGGTGATCACCGCGCTCACCGGCGGCACCGGCGAGGCGGTCGGCGATGCAGCGGTCATCGTGCCGGCCGGCGACGTCCCCGCGCTGGCGGCGGCGCTGGACCGGGTGGTGCTGGAGATGCCGGAGCACGAGCGGCGCTCGCTGGAGCGGCGCGGCCGCGAGCAGGCCATGGCCTTCGACCGCGCCCGGGTGTTCGACGACCTCTTCCGCGCCCGCCCCCAGGTACTCGCCAGCTAGATCGCGGAGGGGTGGGGGCACAGCGGCGTGACCTGGACGGTCATGTACTGGAAGAGGGGGAGGTTCCAGAGGATCTCGTGCAGCTCGTCGGTGGAGCCCACGTCGAAGATGCTCACGTTGGAGTACTTCCCGACCACCCGCCAGATGTGCCGCCACTTCCCCTGCCGCTGCAGGTCCTGCGCGTAGGCCTTCTCCCGGGCGAGGGTGTCGGCGCGGACGTCCGGGTCGAGGTCGTGCGGGATGTCGACGTCCATGGTGACGTGGAAGAGCACGGGTCAGTCCCTCCGGAACGCGCGGATCTTGTCGGGGTCGAGCTCCACGCCCAGCCCGGGGCCTTCGGGCAGGTGCAGGTGGCCGCCGGCGTAGCGCAGCGGTTCGGTGACCATCTCCTCGGCCATGAGCAGCGGTCCGAACAGCTCGCTGCCCCAGGTTACGCCGGGGGCCGCGCAGGCGAAATGGAGCGAGGCGGCGGTGCCGACCGGGGACTCGATCGAGGTCGCCCCGTGCGAGGGGATGCCGGCGGCCGCCCCGATCGCCGCGATCTCCATGCTGGCCCGCAGGCCGCCGCACTTGGTGGTCTTCACCGCGAAGATGTCCGCCGCGCGAAGCCGGGCGATGCGCACCGCGTCGCCCGGGGTGCGCAGGGTCTCGTCGGCCATGACCGGGATGGGCAGCGCCGCGCTGATCTCGGCCAGCGCCTCGATCTCGGCGCCGGGTACGGGTTGCTCCACCATCTCCACGCCGGCCTCGGCCAGCCGGGGCAGGTGGGTCAGCGCGGTGAGCCGGTCCCAGCGGGCGTTCAGGTCCACCCGGACGCCGGCCACCCCGGCCAGCTTCTCGGCGACGGAGCGGATGCGGGCGACGTCGTCGGCCGGGTCCTGGGCGCCCATCTTCAGCTTGAAGGTGTGGTGCAGGTTGGCGTCCAGCTTGCCGAGCGCCTCCTCGACCACCACGGGCGCGGGCTCGGTGCCCAGCGCCCAGGTGACCGGTACCGAGGTGCGGGCCAGCCCGCCGAGGAGGGTGTGCACGGGCACGCCGAGCGCGCGGGCCCACGCGTCGTGCACGGCCACCTCGACGGCGGCCTTGGCGAACAGGTTGTTGGCCACCACGTCGGTGACCTCGCGCAGGATGCCGTGGACGTCGTCCACCCGACGGCCGAGCACGACCGGCGCGATGTAGCGCTCCACCACCAGTTGCATGGTCTCCACCGACTCGCCGCCCCACCACGGCCCGGCCGGCACGACTCCCTCGCCCACGCCGGTGCTCCCGCCCCTGGTCCGGACGAAGACGTAGAGCACCGGCTGGGCGTCCATGCTCACGCGGGCGAAACGGTGCGGGCGGCGCAATGGGATGTCCACCAGCACCGTTTCGACGCGGTCGATCCGGAGGTCGTCGTCGCTCACGCCGGCTCGAGCACGAAGTCGTAGACCGCCGTGTAGCCGCCGTCGGCCTGCCGCTCCGGGTCCAGCACCAGCTCGTCCTTGGTCGCCGACGCGATGTCGGACCCGAGCCACTCGCCGCCGGCGAAGTAGAGCTGGGTGGTGATCTGGCGGTGGCCGTCCGCGCGCACCATCAGGTGCAGGTGGGCCGGGCGCCACGGGTGCCAGCCGGCCGCCGCGATCAGTGCGCCGGTCGGGCCGTCGGTCGGGATCTGGTAGGGCGCGGGCAGGACGGAGGTGATCTCGAACCGGCCCTGGTCGTCGGTGACGATCACGCCGCGCAGGTTGCCCTCGGGCAGGTCCGGGGCGAAACCGGAGTAGTAGCCGTCGGCGTCGGCCTGCCAGAAGTCGATCTCCGCACCGGCCAGCGCGGCGCCGTCCAGATCGCGGACCTGGCCGGAGAAGACCAACCGCGCCCCCTTCTCGTCCGGCCGCATCGGCAGTGTGGCGACCGAGCCCAACCGCCGCTGGCCGGGCAGGTAGTAGGGGCCCTCGATGCTGCCGACGCTGCCCCGCTGGGTGCGGGCGGCGACCTTCTCAACCTCGTGCTCGAAGAAGACGTCGAGGAACAGCGGCCATTCGCCGCCCTCCCCGACCTCCATCAGCCACCGCTTGACGGTCTGGAACTCCGGGTAGCTGACCTCCTCCTCGCGGATCACCTGGTGGATGGCGGCCAGGGTGCGGGAGAGCAGCCGGTCGGCGCGCTCCTGGGACGTGCCGGCGCTGCCCCGGCGTTCGGTGCTGGCCCGGAAGGCGTCCGAGGCGCTGGCGCCCGAGCCGGCGGCGGTGGGTGAGGGCTGTGTGGTGGTCATCGTGTCCTCCTGGTGTGCGTCAGTGCCGGTTGCGCAGGAAGCTGACGTCGTCGTTGTTGACGAGGTCGGGAACGGTCCAGCCGTCCAGGTCGTACTCCGCCAGGCACTGTTCGGCAAGGCCCTTCATGGCGGCGGTGTGGCCCTGGGCCTCGGCGGCGAACAGCAGCTCGGCCTTCACGTTCTCGTGGTTGCCGGAGTAGTTGCGCTCGTACAGCTCGTGGCGCCCGCCGAACTCGGACCCGACGGCGTCCCACAGCGCCTTCATGACCTTGACCCGGTCGACGGCCTCGTAGCCGTTCGAACCCCGGACGTAGCGGTCCAGGTAGGGCCGCACCTCGGGGGTCTTGAAATCGATCGAGTGCGAGTTGAGGTAGATCAGCCCGGACGCCACGTCGGACTCGATGATCTCCTTGATCCGCGGGTAGGCCTGGATCATCAGCATCCGGTAGGTCAGGCCGTAGTCCAGCTTGGGCAGCAGGGCGCCGCCCACCCACTCGTCGGGGTTGCTGGCCATCGCGTCGGCCAGGGCGAAGAAGGTGTTCCGCCAGCCGATCACCTCACCGACCCGGCTCTGTACGCCCCGGAAGTCCTTGCTGCCGGTGATCTCCAGGGCCTTGAGCAGCAGGCCGGCGATAAAATCGATCTTGGTGGCCAGCCGGATGCAGCCGTGGAAGGTGAACCGGGGGATGAACCCGGAGACCGGGAAGAAGCCGTTGATCTTCTCGATGTCGCCGTAGAGGAAGACGTTCTCCCAGGGCACCAGGACCTTGTCGAAGACGAAGATCGTGTCGTTCTCGTCCAGCCGGGAGGACAGCGGGTAGTCGAACGGGCTGCCCATCACGGCGGCCTGCTGGGTGTAGGAGGTGCGACAGATCAGCTTGATGCCCGGCGCGTCCATGGGCACCGTGCAGATCAGCGCGAACTCCTTCTTCTTGATCGGCAGCCCGTAGTGCGCGATGAAGTTGTAGTTGGTGATCGCCGACCCGGTGGCCACGACCTTCGCCCCGGACACGATCAGGCCGGCGTCGGTCTCCTTCTCCACCTTCATGAACACGTCGCCGACCTCGTCCGGCGGGAGGTTGCGGTCCACCGGCGGGTTGATGATGGCGTGGTTCCAGTAGAGGACCTTCTCCTGCGACTCGCGGTACCAGCGCTTCGCGTTGTCCTCGAACGGCGCGTAGAACTCGCTGTTCGCGCCGAGGGTGCCGAGGAAGCTGGCCTTGTAGTCGGGGGAGCGACCCATCCAGCCATAGCTCATCCGGGCCCAGGTCTCGATCGCCTTGCGGTCGGCGAGCAGGTCCTCGACCGTGTGCGGGCTGCGGAAGAACGGGTGCGTGACGCCGCCGTTGCCGGTGTCGGTCGGCACGGTGAGCGCATCCCGGGCGGCCGGGTCGTGCAGGGCGTCGTAGAGCCGGGCGGTCATCCGGACCGGGTTGCGGAAGGCCGGGTGGGTGGTCACGTCCCTGACCCGCTCGCCGTAGATCCACACCTCCCGGCCGTCCCGGATCGACTCGAGGTACTCGTCGCCGGTCATCGGGGCGGTGGCGGTCGGGGTCGCGGCGACGCGGTCCTGCTGGATCGTCATGGGTCTGGCCCTTCGGTTGCGAGTTCAGGCGGCGTGCGGGCGTAGTGGGGTGAAGGTGGTTGCGGCTCCGTCGACAATCCCGAACCAACCGGCCTCGGGGCAGTCGAGCGAGCCTCCCCAGTGCGTGCCGGTCTCCACCGGGCCGATGTCCCGGAACGAGCCCCGGTAGAACAGCAGCGGCTCGGCCTCGGTGACCTCGATGTGGGCGACCTCGCCGACGACGATCAGGTGGTCGCCCCCGTCGTAGGTGCGCCACGGGCGGCAGGAGTACACCGCCGCCGAACCCACCAGCACCGGCGCGGTGGGTCCCTCCGCCCACTCCGGCCCGGGGTCGGCGGGCCGGCCGGCGAAGTGCCAGGCGGTGTCGGCCTGGCCGGCACCCAGCACGTTGACCGCGAACGGTGCTCCGTCCAGGTAGCCGCAGGCCTTGGACCGGCGGGTGAGCGTGACCTGGCACAGCGCGGGCTCCAGCGACACGGCGGTGAACGCGTTCACCGTGGCGCCGTGCGGAGTGCCTTCGTTGTTGTGGCAGGTCACGACGGTAACGCCGGTGGCGAACCGGCCGAACGCGTTCCGCAGCTGACGGGGCTGGACGGTCATGTCGGCCGCACCTCCTTGTGCGTTGATGTACGCTATGCGTACTATACGAACGCTTTGCGTTCAACGCGGTTGAGACTGCCGCACCGGCCAAGGCCGGTCAAGGCCCGAGCGGGTATTCCGTTGCGGAAGGATGAGCGGATGGCTGTGGAGGGTGGCGACCGCGACTACGTGCAGAGCCTGGAGCGCGGCTTCGCCGTACTGCTCGCCTTCGACGAGGAACTGAGCAACCCGACGCTCGCCGAGCTGGCCTCGGCCACGGGGCTCTCCCGCCCGGCCGTGCGCCGGCTGCTGATCACCCTGCAGCGCCTGGGATACGTGGCCAACGAGGGCACGCGCTGGCGGCTGACGCCGAGGGTGCTCAGCATCGGCCAGCACTACACCGCCACCCGGGCAATGATCGAGATCGCCCAGCCGCACCTGCTGCACCTGGCCGAGCAAACCGGGGAGTCCGCCTCGCTGGCCGAGCTGGACGGCCATGACGCGGTCTACGTGGCCCGCGTGCCGGTCCGCCGGATCATGAGCATCAACGTCGCGGTCGGCACCCGGGTGCCGGCGTACGCCACGTCGATGGGAAGGGTGCTACTGGCCTGGGCCGGCCCCGAGCGGATCACCCGCTTCCTGGAGGAGAGCGACCTGCGCGCGCGGACGCCGTCCACGGTGACCGATCCCGCCGAGCTGCGCCTGGTCCTGGCCGGGGTGCGCGAGCGGGGATGGGCGATCGTGGACGGCGAGCTGGAGGAGGGCCTGATCTCGGCCGCCGCCCCGGTCAGGGACCGCACCGGCCGGGTGGTCGCGGCGCTCGCCTCGTCCACCTCGGCCGGTCGCCAGGCGCCGGAGAAGCTGGCCAACGAGACGGTGCCGATCCTGCTCGACGCGGCCCGGGACCTGGCCGCCGACCTCGGCCACGTCGAGCCGAGGGCGGCGGTGTCCCGAGACGGGTTCTACTGAGCGGCTTCTACCTGGTCGCGCAGTACCGCGAAGATCGCCTCGGCTTCGGCGGGAACGAACCGGCTGACTTCGATCCGGTCCCTGGTCGGCTCGCTCATGTCGGCCATCTCCGTGTGGGTTCCCGGAAGAGTGTCCCGAACAGCCTTGCCGGTCGCGCCGACGGGACACCACGGCGGTTGCCCCGCGCGGCCGGCGGCGATATTGTACGTACATTTGATGCGACTGGTTCGGGTCCGGCGGAAGGCGGCGAACCGATGATCGTGGAGCAGTTCTATCTGGGGTGCTTGTCGCAGGCGTCCTACCTGGTGGCGGACGAGGCCTCCGGCCGCGCGGCGGTGGTGGACCCGCGCCGGGACGTGCAGGAGTACCTGGACGCGGCCCGGCGGCTGGGTCTGCGCATCGAGCTGGTTCTGTTGACCCACGTGCACGCGGACTTCGTGCCGGGACACACCGAGCTGGCCGAGCGCACCGGGGCCACCGTGGCGATGAGTGAGCTGGCGCCGGTGGAGTTCGGCTTCCGGCACCTGCGGGACGGCGAGGTCCTGGAGCTGGGCGCACCGGGCACGGGCGTCAGCATCCAGGTGCTGGCCACCCCCGGCCACACGCCGGAGTCGCTCACCTTCGCGCTGCGCGAGCACGCGGCGGACCCGGCCCCAACGGCCATCCTGACCGGGGACACGCTGTTCCTCGGCGACGTGGGCCGGCCCGACCTGCTGGGTGCCGCCGGCCGGACCTCGGAGCAGATGGCGCGGGACCTGTACCGGTCGCTGCGGGAGAAGATCCTGCCGCTGCCGGACGAGGTCAGCGTGTACCCGGGGCACGGCGCGGGCAGTGCCTGCGGCAAGGCGCTCGCCGCGGAGACCGTGTCCACGCTCGGGGCCCAGCGGGCCACCAACTACGCCCTGGCGCCGATGACCGAGGACGAGTTCGTCGCCGTGGTGACCGAGGGGCTCGCCGCGCCGCCCAGCTACTTCGCCCAGGACGTGGCGATCAACCGCGCCGGGCACACCAGCTTCGACCCCTCGGCCGAGTTGCCCTGGCTGGCCGCGCCGGAGGCGGTGGCCCGGCAGCGGGCCGGCGCGCTGCTGCTGGACGTGCGGGACAACGAGGCGTTCGCGGAGGGACACCTGCGCGGCGCGGTGAACGTGGCGCTGCCCGGCCGGTTCGCCGAGTACGCCGCGGCCGTGCACCAGGCCGGGCAGGCCGTGCTGCTGGTCGGCTCATCGCCGGAGGTGCAAGAGGCGCGGATGCGGCTGGCCCGGGTGGGCGTCGACGAGGTCGCGGGCGCGGTGATCTGGCCGGTCACCGGGCACTCGGAGCTCGTGTCGGTGCCACAGCGGCTGACGCCGGAGCAGGCCCTGCGGCGCATCGCCTCGGAGCCGGGGTTGCAGGTGGTGGACGTGCGCGGGCCGGGGGAGCACGCCGACGGGGCGTTGCCCGGCGCGGTCAACCTGCCCCTGACCAGGCTTGGCGAGCTGCTCGGGCGGCTGGATCCGTCCCGCCCGGTGCTCACGCACTGCGCCGGCGGCTACCGCTCGCTGGCCGCCGCCAGCCTGCTGCGCTCGCGGGGGTTCACCGATGTGGCCGACCTGCTCGGCGGCTGGGGGGCGTGGCGCGAACACGTGCGGGCGTGAGGTCAGAACTGGCCCAGGCTCTGTACCGCGACCGCGGCACCGACCAGCGCCAGCAGCACCGCGAACGCACGGGTGAGCGTGTCGCCGGAGAGCGCGCCGGAGATCCGCTTGCCGGCCAGCGCGCCGGCGACGGCGGCCAGCGTGAAGGGCAGGATCACCCGCCACTCGAACTCGGCCACGCCGATCCGGGCGCCCAGCGCGGACACCGAGTTCACCGCGATGATCAGCAGGGAGGTACCGACCGCGCGGGACATCGGCATGCGCAGCCCGATCACCAGCGCGGGCACCACCAGGAACCCGCCGCCGACCCCGAGGAACCCGGTGAGGAACCCGATCACCAGCCCGCACCCGATCGCCTGGCCGATCAGCGCCGTCGCGCCTCGCCGGGCGTCGTCGGCGGACCGCGGCGCATCCGGCCGCCGGCCGTTGATCAGCATCGCGGCCGCCGCGAGCACGGTGAGCGCGGCGAACGCCAGCAGCAGCACGTGTTGCGACACCCGGTGGTTGGCCAGGGTGCCCAGGTAGGCGGCGGGCAGCCCGAAGACGCCGAACACCAGCCCGGTCCGCCAGTCGACCTGGCCGCCCCGCAGCCGGGCCAGCGTGCCGGTGACCGCGGTCAGGCCGACGATGATGATGCTGCTCGTGGTTGCCTGCTGGGCGCTCTGCCCGAGCGCGTAGACCAGGGCCGGCACCACGAGCACGCCGCCCCCGCCCCCGAGGGCGCCGAGGCACAGCCCGATGAGCACACCCAGACCGGCCGCCAGCAGCATCGGCTAGCTTCTCGGTGTGAGGCCGAGCCGGTAGGCGTCGTTGGGCGCCAGGTTCGCGGTGATCACGAACCGGTCGCCGCGCACGACGGTGTGCCGCCACTCCACGGGTTGGCCGCGCGAGCAGCCCAGCCGCTCGATGGCGAAGGCGGCGGCGTCCGGCGCGAGGTCCAGCAGCCACCGTTCACCCGGGTAGGGCAGCACGGCGCGGATGTGCTCCTGTCCGCCGGTGACCCGCACGCCGCACCGCCGGGCGTACTCGTCGTACAGCGCGGTGTGCCGGAAGTCCACCTCGAGCAGCGGCGCGGCCAGGTGTTCGGGCAGCCACACCCGGTCCAGCGCCAGCGGCGCGCTGCCGGCCATGCGCAGCCGCTCAAGGTAGACCAGCGGGGTCGACTCCTCGAGGCCCAGCCGGGCCGCGATGACCCCGTCCGCGCGCACGTCCAGCGTGCGCACCACGCTGCGCTGCTCCAACCCGGCCGCCTCCACCGAGTTGAACAGGCTGTACAGCACGCCCACGGGCTGCTCGATCTCGTCCGGCCCGACCACCCTGGGGCGGCGGCCCCGGTTGGCGGTGACCACGCCCTCGCCGCGCAGGCGGCGCAACGACTCGCGCACGGTGTGCCGGCTGACCCGGTACTCCTCGACCAGCGCGTGCTCGCCGGGGAACGCGTCGGCGAACTCGCCGTCGGCCAGCCGCCGGCGAAGGTCGGCGAGCACCTGCGCCCAGAGCGGCTCCTTCGCCTCCCGCTTCGGCGGCCGCGCCCCTCCGACACCGTTCACCGCGCCAAATGTACGGTCATTTACCGCCGGACGCCAGTGGTGGAGCGCTGGTTCGGCACCGCGGATTTCCGCCGCCAGAACCGCCCTGAGTGCCTGATGATCTTCGATTACCTGGTCAACATGACATGGCGGCCATTTCCCGCGCCTCCGAACGGCCACGTGTCATGGTGATCATGGATTCCAATGCCGCTCAGTTAAGGGTTCGCGCCGGTCGTTTCGGGCTGCCGGTTCGGCGTGGGTTGGGTACGGAAGATGGCCTGGACGGGAGCGCGGTGATCGCCCTGGCGCGGTTGCCGTCCAGGCCGCCGGCAGTGGTACGGGGTGTGACCGGTGTCGGTCGGGTTCGGCCCGCTCGGTTCATCGAAGTCGACACGAGTCTGGTTTTTTCAAGATCGAACCAGAATGGTGTCGCACTCGATGAGGTCCAGCCGTGGAATTGCCCGCGCGGACTCGGCGGTTGGCAACGCTGCGCGACGAAGGGCGCCACACATCAGCCGCTCGCCGTGCGCACGGGCGCGACCCGAGCCGTTCGCCTCACGGGCGTATCAGAGACATGCGTTTCCACGATCGCGGGAACCGCGACGGGCCGCACCCGGCCGCCGCGGACCGCCCGCGCCGTCCAAGCGATCTTTCAGCCGGCACCAGCCCCTAAAAGGGAACACCGGCCGCATGTGCCTCCCGCACGATCGCGGCAAACCTGGCAATGCGGCCCGGCTCCCGGTCCGGCTTCGTCGGAGTGGCCTCAGGCGCGGGCTCGGCCGGTCGGTCGGGCCGGTCGTTCGACGGGTCGTCGTGCGGTGCTGAGTTCACGGGTGGTCCTCGGGAGGTCGATCGACAGGGGCGCCGGGGCGCCCGGCGGTCAGCGGGCGCGGTTCACCCGGCGACACATGCGGTCGTCGATCGAGAGCTGATCGGTCGCGAGCAGGGACACCCGGAAGGGGGGTGTCGTCGCGGTACCGGAACCAGCCACCCAACCAGTGCACCACGCCGGCTCACGCGGTGCAATGTGGTGGCGGCCTCCGCGGTTCCGCCGCGCTCTGCCTACTGGGGGAAAGTTGATCTATCACATCGCCTACCGGGCCGACTGGGCCGCCGCCCGGGCGGCCGGCCGATACACCGTCTCCACCCGGGGAGTCAGCCTGGAGGAGCAGGGGTACATCCACGCCAGCGCCGCCGGCCAGGTCGCCGCCACCGCCAACCGGTTCTACGCCGGTGAGACCGGTCTGGTCGTGCTGGTCATCGACCCGGAGGCGCTGAGCTCCCCGGTGCGGTTCGAACCACCGGCGCCGGGCGTGGCGGAGCTGTTCCCGCACATCTACGGCCCGATCGAGGTGGCGGCCGTGGTCGAAACCGTCCCGCTCACCGCCGACGCCGAGGGACGGTTCCGGTTCAGTTGTTGAGCAGCGCGTTCGGCCGGGTCACGACCGAGACGCAGGCCGAGGACGACCAGACCCGCGATGGCCGCGAACGACCAGGCCAGCTCGGCCGGCGACGCGACGAACTGGTTCTGGGCGATCTGCAGCGCGGTGAGCGCGGCCGAGCCGGTCACGAACACCAGGGCGGTGGCGGCCAGCCCGGTCCGGCCCAGCCAGGGCCGGGTGCGGTCGCCGGCGAAGGTCTCCATCACCGCGATCGGCACGCAGATGCTCCACACGGTGTGCATGGTCAGCACGTCCTGGAGCAGTTGCACGCTGGTGCCCAGCACGGGGACGTAGGTCTCGGCGTAGGCGTCGGCGATGCTGAACCCGCCGTAGGACGGGTTCCACAGCATCATGTCGATCGGCCCCTCCTCGAGCAGCGCGTAGGCGGCGGCCAACGCGACCATGGTCGGCCAGCCGCGCCCGGTGCGGCGGGTGACCTCACGGATCAGCAGCGCCCCGCCCCCGTACATCGGGGCCAGCCCGAGCAGCGACTCGGGCTGGGTGATCGGGGTGTTGCCGAGCAGGTACTCGCCGACCAGCGGGGCGAGGAGGAACAGCCCGGCCGCCAGCCCCCGGCTCCGCGTATAGATCATGTACCGCAAGTTAGGACGGCGGAGGGGCGCGCCGCATCGGACCGAAGATCAGGACACCGGTTCTTTGGTATGCAGCTCCATGGTGAACAGCCCTCGGCACTCCAACTCGCGCAGGAATGACCCGGCCGGGAAGGCCTCGGCCGCGCTGAGCACCCCGGCCGCGCTGAGCACCCCGGCCGCGCTGAGCACCCCGGCCGCGCTGAGCACCCCGGCCGCGCTGAGCACTCCGGCGGCGTCGGGCACCCCGGCCGCCGGGGCGTCGCCACCGGCCAGTCGCAGGCCGGCCTGCACGGAGACCATGGCGCCCACCCGGTAGATGTCCCGGCCGCGCAGGTAGCCGCTCCGCCCGTTTTCCGCGCACACGGCGATGGTGAAGCTGGACCGCGCCCGGGTGGAAGCGTCGACGTCGTCGCTGGTGAACGCCGTGTCCTCGGCGAAGGTGTCCGTGGTCATGAGCGCCTGGACCGCGCGCGTGGCCACGTGCCGGGGGATGGTGACGACCTCGCCGGCCGGGTGGTCGGCCATCACCGCGCGGGCACCGACCGGCGGCGGGAACTCGAACGACGCCGGCGCCGTCCGGGCCGGTGCCACCCGGTGGACGCCGTCGGCGTAGAGCACCCGGTCGGCGCCGATCAACTCGGCCGCGGTGGCCTTCGACGCGGTGGTCAACCGCCAGCCAGTGATCGCGTAGGCCACCGTGACCGCGTCCAGGGGCGCGCCGTCGGCGAGCAGGTCGGCCAGCAGGTCGGCCAGCGCGCCGTAGAAGCTCATGCCCGGGATGACCACGAGGTTCGCCCCGCGCGCCCGGCCCTGGAAGGCGTCGAACAGGTGCTTGATGTGCAGGGGTTCGGCGGCGTGGTCGAGGTAGTGGCAGCCGGCGGCGAGCGCGGCCGATGCGACCGGTTCTCCGGAGCGGGAGAACGGCCCGGCACAGTTGATCAGCACGGCCGAGCCGTCGGCCGCCTTCCGCAGCGCCGCGTGGTCGTCCAGCCCGGCCACCCGGACCTGCGCCGAGCCGCCGAGCTCCCCGGCCAGGGCATCCAGCGAGGCGGAGTCGCGGCCGGCGAGCACCACGTCGTGGCCCCGGGCGGCGAGTTCGGTGGCGACCAGGCGGCCGGTGTGCCCGGTGGCGCCGTAGACCGATATCGGCAGCATGTCGCCCACTTTCATACTTAGGGTACGTAACCTTGGTACGCAAGTTACGTACTTCTGGTATGTTTTGTCAATGCCCCGTAGAACCCAGGCCGAACGGTCGGAGGAGACCACGCGCGCCCTGGTCGAGGCGGGGCTGACGCTGTTCGGCCGGGACGGCTACGCGGCAACCTCGATCGACGCCGTCGCGTCGTTGGCCGGGGTGACCAAGGGCGCGGCGTACCACCACTTCGAGGGCAAGATCGGGTTGTTCCGGACGGTGTTCGTCCGCCAGGAGGAGCGGCTGGCCGAGGCGTTGACCCGCGCCGGCGAGGGTGCCCCGGACAGCTGGTCGGCGGTGCGCGCGGGCTGCCACGAGTTCCTGCGCCGGTGCCTGGAACCGGGCACCCGGCAGATCGTGCTGCGCGACGGGCCGGCCGTGCTGGGCTGGGACACCGTGCGCGAGATCGAGTACCAGCACACCCTGCGGCTGCTCCGGGGCAGCCTGCGGGCCGCCCAGGCGGACGGACGGATCATCGAGGGCGACCTGGCGATCCGGAGCCAGCTGCTGTTCGGCGCGCTGTGCGAGGCCGGCATGCTGCTCGCCCGGACCGCCGACCCCGAGTCGGCCCTGCCCGCTGTCATCGCGGAGGCGGACCGCCTGCTGGACTCGCTGGCCCGCTGACCCGCCGGCGGCGGCTGGCGTTCACGTGTTCCCGGGCGAGGCGGCCGGCCGCGTCGGGGTCGCCGGCCCGGATAGCGTCCAGGATGGCCCGGTGCTCGTCCCGGGAGGTCGGCATCGCGCCCCGCCCGGACAGCCCGCGCAGCCGGAACAGGTGCAGCTCGTTCATCAGCCGCCGGTACAGCTCGGTGAGCTTGGGGTTGGCCGCGTACACCGCCAGCTGGTCGTGGAACCGCAGGTTGAGCGGGTAGTAGGCGACCAGGTCGCCGGCGTCGGCCGCCCGGTCCATGTCGTCGAGCAGGCCCTCCAGGGCGGCCAGGTGCTCGGGTGTTGCGTTGGCGGCGGCCTTGCGTGCGATCAGCTCGTCCAGCACCTCGCGCAGCTCGTAGATCTGGTCGGCCTCCTCCTCGGTGACCTCCCGGACGAACACGCCCCGGTTCTTCAGCTGCCGCACCAGCCCGAGCTCGGCCAACGAGCGGAACGCCTCGCGCACCGGCGCGCGGGACACCCCGAACCGCTCGGACAGCGCCGACTCGTTGAGCCATTCCCCGGCGCCGATCTCCCCGGTGAGGATCAGCTCGGTGATCTCCCGCTGTACCAGCGCGGCCAGCGAGTTGGTCTGCACCAGCTGCAACGCGTCCATATCTAGAAGCCGATCGGTCGGGTGAGGTGGAAGTTGTACTCGATCTCCCGTCCGGTGGCGGCGTCCACCGGACGGTTGTAGATGATCAGTGGCGCGATCGCCTCGGCGACGCCGCCGTGCGTCCGGAACTCGGCCGGCAGCTCCTCCTCGCCGGCGGGATCGTCCACCGGTCCGAACACGGTGTCGATGTCCCCGGTCACCACCAGGTCGCCGATCCGGTCCGGGTGCAGCAGGAACTCCTCGGCCGCGCGGAGGCGGTCGTGCACGCCGGCCACTCCGGGCAGCGAACGGCAGGCGTCGGCGACCCGCTCCAGGTCACCGGGCTCGCGCAGCCAGAGGAACGCGGTGCCACCGAAGTTGCGGTGGTGGCGCAGGTAGGGGTCCCGCTCGGCGGACATGGCGAAGAAGATATCGGCACCCCGGGCCGGTAGGACCGTGTTCAGGTCGTAGCAGCGGGACTTGAAGTTCATCCCGTGGTCGGCGGACAGGTACACCTCGAGGTCCGGGTGCTCGTCCAACAGCTCGCCGAGCAACTCGTCCCACCGGCTCAGGTGGAACCGGGACAGCTCGCCGGAGGGCGGCTCCATGTGCATCGGGTAGTCGGTGGTGTGGAAGTAGACCAGCCGGGCCGGCGTCTCGTTCAGCACCACGCGCACCGCCCGGAACAGCCAGTGGTTGATGTCGGCCGAGTAGATGTGCGGCGCCGGGCCGAGCCGGTCCACCCAGTCGATGTCCGCGCCCACCGCCGTTTCCGGCGCCTCGGCGGCCAGGCGAATGTCCGCGCCGGCGCACAGCAGCGACTGGGTCTTGCGCTTCGCGGTGAGCAGCGCCGAGGTGAACCCGTGCGGCGCGGCCCGCTGGAACAGCGTCGGCGTGAGCACCATGGACGCCTGGTCCATGTACCGCTCCTCGCGGGTTTCCAGGTCGAAGTAGGAGTTGCCGGTGATGCCGTGCTCGGCGGGGGAGACGCCGCAGCAGATCCCGGTGTTGTTCACGTTGGTCACGCTCGGCATGACCCCGCGCACGGTCTTGGCGAACCCCTCGGCCGCCAGCCGCTTGGTGTTCGGCATGTCGCTCGCCTCGAGGTAGGCCGGGTCGAACCCGTCCAGCATGACGACCAGAATCTTCCGCTCCATGCCGGCAACGCTACGGTCGCCTACCGTCGATCGTCAACTGTCGACAATCGACGAGACGACAGCGCATGAGTTCGAGCCACACACACATTCACTGTCTCGCCCCCGCGGCGGGAGACTGATCGTGCCGAGGAGAGGATTTCGAGATGCGCACGCTGTCACTGATGGTCGCGACGGTTTCCATGGCGCTAGGCGCCGGGGTCTTCCTGCTCTATGCCCACACGATCATGCCGGGGCTCGGGCACACCGATGACCGCACGTTCGTGGCGGCCTTCCAGGAGATCGACAGGTCCGTGCTGAACCCGTGGTTCATCGGCTTCAGCTTCTTCGGCGCACTGGTGTTCGGCATCCTGGCGGCGGTCCTGAACCGGGGCCGGCCGGCGCTGCGCTGGATCCTGCTCGCCCTGGCGCTGCACCTCGTGGTGGTGGTGCTGACCGTCTCGATCAACGTGCCGCTCAACGACGCCATCAAGGCCGCCGGCGACCCGGACCGGATCCCGGACCTGGCCGCCGTCCGGGCCGCGTTCGACGAGGCGAAGTGGCGGACGTGGAACGTGGTGCGCACGCTGCTCGACCTGGCCGCGTTCGTCAGCCTGGCCTGGGCGTTGGTGCTGCACGGCCGCTCCACTCCGGCTGTCCGACCCAAGGGGTAGCGTTCGGGGCGGTGGACGGAAGCGGGTTGGAGACGGTGGCGGAGGACTTCGCCGAGGCGCGGCCGAAGCTGTTCGGCATCGCCTACCGGATGCTCGGCAGCGTCGCCGACGCCGAGGACGTCCTGCAGGACGTCTGGGTCAAGTGGCAGGTGCAGGACCGCGCCCAGATCCGGGACGCCACCGCATTCCTGGTCACCATGACCACCCGGTTGGCCATCAACATGACCCGCACCGCCCGCGCCCGGCGGGAGACCTACGCCGGCCCCTGGCTGCCGGAACCGGTGGACACCTCGGCCGATCCCCAGCTCGGCGCCGAGCGGGGCGAGGCGCTGGAGACCGCGGTGCTGGTGCTGCTGGAGAAGCTCACGCCGACCGAGCGCGCGGCGTTCGTGCTGCGCGAGGCCTTCGACTATCCGTACAGCCGCATCGCCGAGGTGCTGCACAGCAAGGAACCCGCCGCGCGCAAGCTGTTCAGCCGGGCCAAGGCGCGCATCGCGGCCGAGCGGCAGCGGTCGGTGGACGAGGGCGAGCGGCGGAAGCTGCTCTCCGCGTTCCTCAGCGCCGCGCAGGCCGGGGACTTCCAGGAGTTGGAGTCGCTGCTCGCCGCCGAGGCGGCCAGCTACTCGGACGGCGGCGGCGCGGTGCGGGACGCGCTGCGGGTGCCGGTGGTCGGCCGGACCCGGGTGGCCCGGTTCGTCGCGGGGTTCGCCGCCCGGTTCTGGACGGATGTGCGGGTCGACTGGGTGGAGGCCAACGGCGGCCCCGCCGTGCTGGTCACCCTGGACGGGGCGCCGAGGGCGCTGCTCATGGTGAGTGGCACCGGCGACGGCATCGACCGCGTCTATTGGGTGATGAACCCGGCGAAGCTGGCGCACATCGCGGCGCGGGCCACGGTTGACGGCACGACGTGACGGTCGTCACGTCGGCCCTTCGCTAACAGCGGTCACAGATTTGAGTGCTGCCCTGTCCTCGCTTCTGACTTGGCGTTCTCGATGACGAAGGGGTTATCCCGTGAAGATCGTTGTGATCGGTGGGACGGGGCTCATCGGCTCGAAGCTGGTGGCCTGGCTGCGCGAGCGCGGTCACGAGGCGGTGCCGGCCGCCCCGAACACCGGCGTCAACACGCTGACCGGCGAGGGCCTGGCCGAGGCGCTCGAGGGCGCGGCGGTGGTGGTGGACGTCTCGAACTCGCCGGACTTCGCCGACGGCCCGGTGATGGAGTTCTTCCGCACCTCCACCACCAACCTGCTCGACCACTCGGCAAAGGCCGGGGTCGGGCACTACGTGGCGCTCTCCGTGGTCGGCACCGACCGGCTGCTGGAGTCGGGCTACTTCCGGGCCAAGCAGGCGCAGGAGGACCTGATCCGCGAATCGGGCCGCGACTACTCGATCGTGCACGCCACCCAGTTCTTCGAGTTCGTCAAGGCCATCGCCGACTTCAGCACCGTGGACGGCCAGGTCCGTCTCTCCACCGCGCTGATCCAGCCGATCTCCTCCGGCGACGTGGCCGCCGCCGTCGGCCGGGCCGCGGTGGGCGAGCCGCTGAACGGGATCCGGGAGATCGCCGGCCCGGAGGAGTTCCCGCTGGACGAGCTGGTGCGCCGGGGCCTCGCGGCCAAGAACGACCCCCGCGAGGTGGTCGCCGACGAGCAGGCGCTCTACTACGGCGCCCACTTCGGTGAGCGGACCCTGGTCCCCGGACCGGACGCGGAGCTCGGTGGGGACACCTTCGACAAGTGGTCGGCCGGGCAGTAGCCACCTGGTCCGGGCGGCCGTGCCGGTCTCGCGGTCGCCCGGATCTCCCGAGCCGCTAGGGTCCAGCCGCATGAGGCTTGGGATGAGGTTGCCGTTGGCTGCCGCCGTGGTGGCCGTGATGTTGGTCAGCGCCTGTGGCGGCCCGGCGGCGCCCCCCGAGGAGTCAAAGGGGGAGACCGACACCGGGGCCCGTTCGCCCAATCCGCCGGCGGCCTCGCTCGGCCCGGCGCCGGCGATGCGGGTGGTGGTCAGCGGCCTGGACCACCCCTGGGACCTGAACTGGGGTCCGGACAACTTCCTCTGGGTGGGCGAGAAGGAGGGGAAGCGGATCACCCGGGTCAACCCGGCCGACGGGGCGAAGTCGGTCGCGGTGACCATCCCGGACGTCGCCCCCGGTGACGGCCAGCAGGGCCTGCTCGGGTTCGCGTTCGCCGACCGCGCGGTGTTCGTGGCGTACAGCTACGGCACCCCGCCGGCCCAGATGCACGGCAAGATCGTGAAGTTCGCCTACGACAAGGCGGCCGGGACGCTGAGCAACCCCACCGAGGTGATCTCCAACCTGCCGGCCAGCGAGGACCACAACTCCGGCCGGCTGCTGGTCGGCCCGGACGGCAAGCTCTACTACTCGATCGGAGACCAGGGCAACAACCAGTTCGACCGGGCCTGCCAGCCGATCCGCGCGCAGGACCTGCCCACCGAGGCACAGGTCACGGCCAAGGACTGGAGCACCTATGTGGGCAAGACGCTCCGGCTGAACCAGGACGGCACGGTGCCGCCGGACAACCCGGTGATCAAGGGCGTGCGCAGCCACGTGTTCACCTACGGCCACCGCAACCCCCAAGGCCTGGCGTTCGGCCCGGGCGGGAAGCTCTACTCCGACGAGCACGGCCCGAAGAGCGACGACGAGATCAACCTGCTCAAGGCGGGCAAGAACTACGGCTGGCCGTTCGTGGCCGGGTTCAAGGACAGCCAGTCCTACCAGTACGCGAACTGGTCGGCGGCCTCCGGCTGTGCCGGCCTGGACTACGACGACTACGAGGTCCCGCCGTCGGTGCCGCGCGGCCCGCGCGAGGTGGACTGGTCCGCGCCGGACTACACCGAGCCGCTCAAGACCCTGTACACGGTGCCGACCGGGCAGAACTTCCAGGACAAGGCCTGCGGGGAGAACCTGGACCTGTGCTGGCCGTCCATCGCGCCGTCCAGCCTGGAGTACTCCCCGGCCGACCGGGCGCCCAACCCGCAGCTGGCCAACGCGCTGCTGGCGACCAGCCTGAAGAACGGCTCGCTGTACGTGCTCAAGCTCAGCCAGAACGGCGACTGGGCGCAGGGCGACGTGGTGCAGCTGTTCCGCACGCGCAACCGCTACCGCGACGTCGTGGTGAGCCCGGACCGCACCAAGGTCTACATCGCCACGGACAGTGAGGGCCTGGCCGGCCCGGGGTCCGGCTCGCAGTCCGGCGCGCTGGACAACCCGGGCTCGGTCCTCGAGTTCACCCTCACCGTGCCACGCTGACTCCCGGATCGGAGGCGTGGCCCCATGTATCGGCGGGGGCGTTGGGTTCGGAAGATCGGCCTGGACGGCCCGGGCTGGTTGGTCTGCCGCCGCTGCTGTCCTGGTTGCCGGCTTTGCTACGGGGTGTGACCGGTGCCGGTCGGGTTCGGCCCGTGCGGTTGGTCGAGGTCGACACGAGTCTGGATTTTTCAAGATCGAAGCAGACAGGTGTCGCACTCGACGCGGACCCGCTGCGAAATTGCCCGCGCGGGCTCGGCGGTTGACAACGCTGCGTGACGAAGGCCGCCACACGGGCGGCGGGCGGGCCGAGCCGCGGCAGACCGAGCGGCCTGGGCCGTCCAGGCCGATCTTTCGAACCCAACGCCCCCGCCGAACCGGCGGGCCCAAGACGATCGTCGCGGACCCTTGACTGAACGACATTGGGGTCGATGATCATCACTCGAACCCAACCCACTCCCTGACTAGTGCCCCGACACGAAACGTTCAGCACGTTTCTCGGCGGCCCAGACGCCGCCTGGCGGCGTTGTCGTCGTCGCACGTAGCTCCGCTACGCACTCCTCCTCCGCCTTGCCAGCCGACCTCTGGATCCACCGAATAAACATGCCAACGTTCCGTGTCGGGGCACTAGGTCACCTACCCCGAAGATGTGTTCGATCTAGTTGGGCAGCAGGTACAGCCCGGCGATCCGGCCGTTCGGGTGGAAGGTGATCTGGAAACGGCCGGGCTGGCGGGCCATGTGCAGCGGCACCTCGACCACCGACAGCTCGCCGCGCGGACTCGTGGACGGACGGCCCGGGAACAGGTAGTTCCCGTGTGACTGCTGCAGCTTCGACCAGGCGTCCGCGATGGTGTTGGGCGAGATCTTCCGCTGCAGGTCGGGGTCCAGTGCCGCGTGCACGGCGCCGTAGTTGCCGCGCGCGATGTTGTTGAGCTGTTCCAGCGCGCGCTGGTCGTAGCGCGCCTGCGTCGGGGCGGTGGCCACGGTCTCGGTGGCGCGGGCCTGCGGGGTGCCGCCGGCGACGCCGAGTGCCAGGTTGCCGGCGAGCGCGAGGCCGACGGCCAGCGTGACGGTCCCGACCAGGTGGTTGCGGCCATTCGTGATTCTCATCTTTATCTCCTTTACCAGGCGGCCGAAGTATTTGTCCCAACCAGGAACGAGGGAGTTGGCGCAGAGTTATGCATCCGTGATCGACGGCCCGAATTGCCGAATGACCTTGTGCTCGTCAGTCGGGTGGCCGATGATCACGGGCATGGGCAACCTGCGCACCCAACTGCTGCGGCGCAGGCCCGCCGCCGAGCTGGTCGCGGAGACCGGCGTGGACTCCGACACGGGCGAGCTCAGCCGCACCCTCGGTGTCTTCCAGCTGTCCATGATCGGCGTGGGCGCCACCATCGGCACCGGCATCTTCTTCGTGCTCTCCGAGGCGGTGCCGAAGGCCGGGCCGGCGGTGGTGTGGTCGTTCGTGCTGGCCGCCGTGGTCGCCGGGCTCACCGCGGTCTGCTATGCGGAGCTGGCCAGCGCGGTGCCGGTGTCCGGCTCGGCCTACACCTACGCCTACACCACGCTGGGCGAGCTGGCCGCGATGGTGGTGGCGGCCTGCCTGCTGCTGGAGTACGGGGTATCCGCGTCGGCGGTGGCGGTCGGCTGGTCGCAGTACCTGAACCAGCTGCTGGACAACGTGTTCGGCGTGCGCATCCCGCAGGCCCTGGCCGCCGCCCCGGAGGCCGGTGGCTGGGTGAACGTGCCGGCCGTGGTGCTGGTGGCGCTGTGCGCGCTGCTGCTGGTCCGGGGCACCGCCGAGTCGGCCCGGGCGAACGCGGCGATGGTGCTGGTGAAGCTGGCCGTGCTGGTGCTGTTCGTGGTCGTCGGGGTGCGCGGGTGGAACGCCGACCACCTGGCGCACTTCGCGCCGTACGGCGTGGCCGGGATCTACGGGGCCGCCGGGGTGATCTTCTTCAGCTTCGTCGGCCTGGACAACGTGGCCACCGCCGGCGAGGAGGTGAAGAACCCCAGGCGCACCATGCCGCTGGCCATCATGATCGCGCTGGCCGTGGTCACCCTGGTCTACGTGGCCGTCGCGCTGGTCGCCGTCGCCGCGCAGGAGCGCTCGAAGTTCGACGGGCAGGAGGCGGGACTGGCCGCGATCCTGCAGGACATCGTGGGGTCCACCTGGCCGGGCACCGTGCTGGCCGCCGGCGCGATCATCTCGATCTTCAGCGTGACGCTGACCGCGCTGTACTCGCAGACCCGGATCCTGTTCGCGATGAGCCGGGACGGGCTGCTGCCCCCGGTGTTCCGCCGGGTCAACCCGCGCACCCTCACCCCGGTGCGCAACACCGTCATCGTGGCCTCGGCCGCCGCGGTGCTGGCCGGGTTCCTACCTATCGAGTTCCTCGCCGAGATGACCAGCATCGGCACCCTGGTGGCGTTCATCGTGGTGTCCATCGGGGTGGTCGTGCTGCGCCGCACCGAGCCCGACCTGCCGAGGGGCTTCCGGGTGCCCGGCTACCCGGTGACCCCGATGCTGTCCGTGCTGGGCTGCCTGGTGATCATCACCAGCCTCCGCCCGGTGACCATCTTGGCCGCCGTGCTGTGGACCGGTGCGGCGCTGGTCTGGTACTTCGCCTGGAGCATCCGGCACTCCCGCCTGGCGCGGGAGCGGCGGTGAACTTCGGAGAGGCCGAGGCGTACGCCCTGACCCGCCCCGGTTTCGTCGGCGTGGTGGTGCGCGACCGGGAGGCCGGCACCGTCTGGCGCAACCCCAACGCCGGCACGCTGATCTGGGCCTGCTCCACGCCGAAGCTGGCCATGGTGGTGGATCTGCTGCTGCGCCAGGACGCCGGCACGGTCCGGCTGACCGCCGAGGACCGGGGCCTGATCTACGCCATGCTGCACACCAGCGACGACGCGGCGGCCACCACGCTGTGGGGGAGGTACGGGGGCGAGGCGGAGTTCGGCCGGCGCTTCCCCGGCTACGGGCTGGCCGACATGCGGTTCACCGACCGGCACCCGCATACCTGGGGGTGGATTCTCGCCACGGCGAACGACCTGGACCGGCTGATGAACTACGTGCTCGACGAGCTGCCCGCCGGGCACCGGGACTACATCGTGGGGGAGATGCGGTCCGTGCACGCCAACCAGCAATGGGGCGTGTGGGGCGCCGGCCCGGCCGCGCGCCCCGGCACCAAGGGCGGCTGGTCCGACGACAACGACGACGGTTCCTGGCTGATGAACTCGGTCGGGTTCGTCGGGCCGGCGGAGCGCTACACGGTGGCCATCATGAACAACACCCAGGTGGTCGCCGGCGGCTACGAGACCGGCCTGGAGACCATCACCCGCTACACCGAGATCCTGTTCCGGGTCCGGTAGCCGAGCCGCAGCAGGCGGACCCACCGGGACCAGGGGCGTGGGTCCGACAGTGCCGCCGCCTTGTCCAGCGCGTCCTCGATCAGCGCGTCGTGCATCGGCCGCCAGATCACCGGCCAGCTGAGTACGGCCAGGCCGGCGGCGTCCATCTCCAGCACGTGCCGCAGCTCGTGCCCGCCGGGCACCGGCCGCACCTCCCACTCGTGGTAGCCGTGGAAGCCGGCGGGCCGGGTGAACGCGAAGCGCACCCGCCGGGACGGTCGATACTCCGCCACCCGGTAGCCGATCGGCCCGTGCCCGCCGTCGGCACCGATGCCGAGCGGACGGTCGAACTCCATCGCCGGCCAGCGCTCGTGCGGCCACAGGCCGTCCTCGGCGGTGGCCAGGCTGTCGATCAACGCTCCGGCTCGTTCCGGACCGCCGGGGAACACCCGGACGTGCGTGTTGAGCACCTGCATGGCATCTCCCTCGAACTAGAGGAGCATCGCTAGTTGCGATCTGGAGAGTAATCTCTACTTTGTGCCGATGCCAAGCAGGTTCCGAACCGAGGATTTCGTGCACGCCGCCGTGCGCCTGATCGCGGAGGGCGGGCCGGGCGCGGCCACGGCCAGCGCGGTCGCCCGGGCCACCGGGGCGCCCAGCGGCTCGGTCTACCACCGGTTCCCCAGCAGTGGGGATCTGCTCGCGGCGGCCTGGCTGCGGCCGTTGCGTCGGTTCCAGGACGAGTTCCTGGCCGTGCTGGCCGGTGAGGCAGATCCGATCGCGGCGGGTGTGGCGGCCGCCCGGCAGGTGGTGCAGTGGAGCGCGGACCACCCGGACGACGCGGCGTTGCTGGCCCGGTACGGCCGGTCCGACTTCATCCGCTCGGACAGCTCCGCTTCGGTGCGCGCCGAGGCCGACGCCCTGGACGACCGGCTCAACCGGGCTCTGGCCGACTACCTGGCCGGGTTCCGGGCCGCGGACCGGGACCGGGTGCGGCTGGCCGTGGTGGACGGGCCGCTCGCGCTGGTCCGGCGCGGCCTGGGCGCCGGCGGGCCGGACGCCGCGACCGTCGATCTGGCCGCCGAGGCCGCCCGCCGGCTGCTCGCCCCGAGTGGTCCGCCGGTCGAGATGATCGATTCCATTTAAGTGGATTCTGGTCACCCGGGACCGCGTGGTTGGTCCGGTGGGGTGGTGGGCGGGGGTAATCCGTGTTCACCGACCGGCTCCTCGCCGAGTTCATCGCCAGAGACCTTTTCCCACGATCGAACGTCTCTTAGGGTGAACTCGGCGCGGGCTTGGTTCCCGGCGCAAGGCCCGGAACGGTCCCGAATGCCTCGGCGGGCTCCACGCGCGGCCCACTGGTCGCTTTCACCCCAGCTGTCACGACAAGTGAATTCCCATTAGCCGCCGTTGCGTATGTCCACGCAGAGCTGAAGGCGGCTCGCGTCAGGAGTCTTGAGCACAGGCCACGGTCAAGGAATCGATCATCCAGGCCGTGTTCCGAAGTCATGCGCCCGCTCGGCGAGCTCGGTGCCGGTTTAAAGATCAGCTCGGAGGAGGCCGCCGCGGTTGGTCTTCCGCGGCTTCGGGTGCCGGCCGTTGCGTTTCATGATCAACGGCCGGCAGAATCGCGCTGGATACCTGATGAGCATGGATTACATGGTCAACGGGACACCAGGGCCGCCTGACGGCCCCGAAAACGGCCACCATGCCCTGATGACCACGAAAGAACCGTCCTGGCCACACCATCCGTCACTCTGGTTGCGGGCGGGGGAACACCACAGGGATCTTGTCGCCATCCCCATGACGTTCCCCTCGCGCAACAGAAGTGACAGACGAGAAACGCAACCGGCTGCGCTAGATCAATCGCGGCCGGCCCGTCCGAGCTGATCTTTGAAACCGGCGCCGAGCTCTCGCCGGGTGGGCGAGCGGCTCGGAAACGCCGCCTAGCGGGCCGCCGGCGGGGTGAGGCCCGGCGGCAGGCCTTCCATCCGGTCCTGCACCACGTCCACGATGCTCGGCCCCGGATGCGCGAGGGCCTCGGCGATGGCCGGCTCCAGCTCGCCGTCCGCGGTGACGCGGACGCCGTGGGCGCCGAGCAGCCGGGCATACGCGGCAAAGTCCGGGTTGCCCAGGAAGACGCCGTGGTAGCGGCCGCCGTGCGCGGTGCGCTGGCGGTCCCGGGTGTTGCCGTACGCGTAGTTGTTGACGATCACGTTCAGCACCGGGATCCGTTCCCGCACGCAGGTCTCGAGATCCTGGGCGACCATCCAGAAGCTGCCGTCGCCGCTGATCGCCACCACCCGCTGGTCCGGCCGGGCCAGCGCCATTCCCATCGCGGCCGGGAAACCCCAGGCCATCGCGCCGCCGGCCGAGCCGTAGTAGCTGTCCGGGCGGTCCACGGCCACGTGCCGGGCCATCCACGGGCCGAACGTGTGCACGTCCTGGACCAGCACGATCCCCTGGCGCATGGCCAGGTTCCGCGCGGCCCGGGTGAGCGCGGGCGATGAGACCCCGCCGGCGCCCGATCCGTCCGGTTCGCTCGGGGGCAGCGCCGAGGCGTCCTCGTACTCCTTGCGCAGGGCCTCCCGGCGCTGCCGGCGCCGTTCGGCGCGACCGCCGTCGGCGGCGACCAGCCGGGGCAGGGCGGCGGTCAGGGCGTGCGCGGCGGCGGTCGCGTCGGAGACCAGCCCGACCCGGGGCGGGTACACCCGGCCCAGCTCGGCGGGGTCGACGTCCACGTGCACCAGCCGGGCCGACGGCGGGACCAGGGTCCAGCGCTTGGTGGTGAACTCGGAGAACCGGCAGCCCAGGGCGACGATCACGTCGGCGTCCCGGACCAGCTGGTCGGACACCTCGTGGGCGCCGTAGCCGAGCGGCCCGAGGTAGGCCGGGTGCCCGTTGGGCACCGCGTTCTTGCGCAGCCAGGTGCTGACCACCGGCGCGGATGCGGCGTCGGCCAGCTCCAGCAGCGCGGCCCGGTCGCGCGCCCCGCCGCCGGCGATGATCGCGGGGCGTTCGGCGGCGGCGAGCAGCGCGGCGGCCTCGGCGACCCCGGCGGGGTCGGGTGCCGGGGGGTGGAACCGCACCCGCGGCCCCGGCGTGACCTCCTCCGGGGCGGCGGCCTGCAGCACGTCCAGCGGCAGCGACACCACGACCGGCCCGGGGCGACCGGTGACGGCGGTGCGTACCGCGCGTTGCAGCAGCTCGGGGATGCGCTCGGGCCGGTGGATCTCCACCGCCCACTTGGTCATCGGGCGGAACGCGGCCACCACGTCCATCTCCTCGAACGACCGGCGTTCGGTGATCGACCCGGGCACCTGGCCGATCAGCACCAGCATCGGGACGGACTCGTCGTGCGCGTTCTGCACCGCGATGGCCAGGTTCGCCGCCCCCGGCCCCCGGGAGGCCAGGCACACGCCCGGCGCCCCGCCGGCCCGGGAGAAACCGTCGGCCATGAACCCGGCGACCTGTTCGTGCCGGGTGGACAGGTACCGGATGCGGCCGTCCCGGGCCAGGGCGTCGATCAGGTCCATCACCGTGGTCCCGGGCAGCCCGAACACGTGCGTGACGCCCTCGACGGCGAGCGACTCGACCACCAGGTCGGCGCCGATCCGGTCAGTCAACGACACCTCCGGGTTGACAGCGTCACGCCGGTCGCGTGATTCTCTGTTGCGGAGTTTAGCTCTGTACAGCAGAGAAAGCGAGTAACCCGATGACGACCGATCAGCGCCCCGTCCTGGATGAGGTCCGGCGGGGGATGATCCCGGCGCACATCTACCACGACGAGGAGATCTTCCGGCTGGAGCGCGAGCGGCTGTTCGGCCGCGCGTGGGTGTTCGTGGCGCACGAGTCGGAGGTCCCGGTACCCGGCGACTACGTGGTGCGGCGGGTGCTGGCCGACTCGTTCATCATCGCCAGGGGCGAGGACGGCCAGGTCCGGGCGCTGTTCAACATGTGCCTGCACCGGGGGATGCAGGTCTGCCGGGCGGAGCTGGGCAACGCCTCGCACTTCCGCTGCCCCTACCACGGCTGGTCCTACCGCAACGACGGGCGGCTGGCCGGGCTGCCGTTCCACCGGGACGCCTACGGCGGCGAGGCCGGGTTCCCGCGCAAGGGCCAGGCGCTGCTGCCCGCGCCATCGTTGGCCAGCCACAACGGCCTGATCTTCATCAGCCTGGACCCGGACGCGCCGCCGCTGCGCGACTACCTCGGCGACTTCACGTTCTACCTGGACTACTACACGAAGCAGTCGGCCGGCGGGATCGAGCTGCGCGGGCCGCAACGGTGGCGGATCAAGGCGAACTGGAAGATCGGCGCGGAGAACTTCGCCGGCGACATGTACCACACGCCGCACACCCACACCAGCGTGGTGGAGATCGGCCTGTTCCGCGAACCGAAGGCGGAGAAGCGCAAGGACGGGTGCACCTACTGGGCCGGCAACGGCGGCGGCACCACGTACAAGCTGCCGCCCGGGACGCTGGAGGAACGGCTGCGCTACGTGGGCTACCCGGACGTGATGATCGAGCGGATGAAGCGCGGCTGGTCGCGCGAGCAGCTCGACGTGGTCGGCCGGGACGGGTTCATGATCTCCGCGGCCTCCGTGTTCCCGAACCTCAGCCTGGTGCACAACTGGCCCCGGGTGGAGGACTCGGAGGACGTGCTGCCGTTCATCTCCATCCGCACCTGGCAGCCGGTGGGGCCGGACGAGACCGAGGTGCTGTCCTGGTTCGCGGTGGACGCCGAGGCGCCCGAGGAGTTCAAGGCGCTGTCCTACAAGGCGTACCTGATGTGCTTCGGCAGCACCGGAATGTTCGAGCAGGACGACGTGGAGAACTGGGTCTCCCTGACCAGCACCGCCGCCGGCACGATGGCCCGGCGGCTGCTGCTGAACAGCCGGATGGGCCTGCTGGGGGACGGCACCCCGGTGACGCCGGCGCTGGGACCCGACCGGTTCGCCGGTCCGGGCGAGGCGCACGTCGGTTACGGCGAGTACAACCAGCGCCAGCTGCTGGCCCGCTGGGCGGACTACCTGGAAGGGGCCGGGCGATGAACCACTCGGCGGAGTCGGTGCTCGGCGGGCACGCCTCCCGCATCCAGCGAACCGGGGCGTCCCTGCCGTTCTCCGACGAGCGGCACCTCGGGGCGCACCACTGGCTGGTCGAGGAGGCGTACCTGCTGGACGCGCAGGAGTACGACCGGTGGCTGGGCCTGCTCGCCGAGGACATCCACTACCTGATGCCGGTCCGGGTCACCACGGCGGTCGGTGCCCGGTCGGACACCTCGCCGGGCATGGCGCACTTCGACGAGAACAAGTACTCACTGTCCCGCCGGGTGGCCCGGTTCCGCACCGAGCACGCGTGGACCGAGGACCCGCCGTCCCGGCTGCGCCACTACGTGGCCAACGTGCGCACCTTCGCCACGGAGGACCCGGACCACCTGGTCGTCGAGTCCGCCGTGCTGCTCTACCGCAGCCGGGGCGACGTGCGCGAGGCGGCGGTCATCTCGGCCGGCCGCGAGGACCTGCTGCGCCGCGGCACCGACGGCGGCTGGCTGCTGGCCCGGCGAACCATCCTGGTGGACGACTCGGTGCTGCGCACCCAGAACCTGGCGATCTTCCTGTGAACGGGACGGAGCCCCCCGTGAGTGGCGAGTGTGGCTATAGCCACACTCGCCACTCACGGGTGCTGCCGGCTGGCCGGCAGCCCATCGTGATCGGCAACGAGTTCGCCGAGGTGCGGGTGTCCCTGGTAGAGACCCGCAACGGGTCGCGGCTGCTCATCGAGTCGCCGAAGTCCGGGCAGTGGGTGACGCTGTGCCCGCTCGAGGTGGAGGCGCTGACCTGGCAGAACCCGGACACGTTCGCCGCGATGATCGGCAACCCGTACGCCCCGCTGATCGAGGGGGAGACGTGACGGGCTGGCTGGAGGGCCGGCGCGCGCTGGTGGTCGGCGCCGGGTCCGGGATCGGGCGGGCCGTGCTGGATGCCTTCCTGGGCGAGGGTGCCCGGGTGGCGGTGCTGGAACGGGACCCGGCGAAGTGCGCGAAGCTGGCCGGCGAACTGCCCGGGACGCCGGTCGTCGCGGGCGATGCGGCGACCCGGGCGGCGAACGAGGAGGCGGTCGCGGCGGCGGTCGGGGCGTTCGGCGGGCTGGACGTGCTGGTCAACTGCGTCGGCGTGTTCGACTTCTACCTGGGCCTCGCCGACCTGGACGCGGACCGCATCGACGACGCCTTCGACGAGATGTTCACGGTCAACGTGCGCAGCCAGGTGCACGCGGTGAAGGCGGCCCTGCCCGCGCTGCGGGAGAGCCGGGGCGCCGTGGTGCTCACCGAGTCCACCTCGGCGTATTTCCCCGGCCGGGGCGGCGTGCTGTACGTGTCGTCCAAGTTCGCGGTGCGCGGCCTGGTGGTGTCCCTGGCCCACGAACTGGCTCCGGAAGTCCGGGTGAACGGGGTCGCCCCGGGCGGCACGGTCGGCACCGACCTGCGCGGCCCGAGCAGCCTGGGGCTGGACGACCGCAGCCTCGGGGCGACGCCGGACCGGGAGTCCGAGCTGGCCGCGCGGGTGCCGCTGAGGGTGGCGCTGTCCGCCGAGGACCACGCGTGGAGTTACGTGTTCCTGGCCTCCGAGCGGGCCAGGGGCATCACCGGCGACGTGGTGCACCCGGACGGCGGGATCGGGGTGAAGGCATGAGCGCGGAGCTGGCCCCGTTGCGGGAGCTGATCGCCGGCGCATGCCGGGTGCTTGCCGCGCGCGGGCTGGCGGACGGCATCCTCGGCCACATCAGCCTGCGGGTCGACCGGCACCGCCTGCTGGTGCGCTGCCGGGGCCCGGAGGAACGCGGGCTGGCCTTCACCACGGCGGAGGACGTCCGGCTGCTGGACCTGGACGGGCAGCCCGGCGCGCCGGGCGAGCTGGACGGCGGATACCAGGCACCCAACGAACTGCCGCTGCACACCGAGGTGCTCCGCCGCCGGAACGACGTGGCGGCGGTGGTGCACGCGCACCCGCCGGACGTGGTCGCCGCCGACCTCGCCGGCATGGCGATCCGGCCGATCGTGGGCGCCTTCGACATCCCCGGCACCCGCCTGGCCCAGGGAGGCGTGCCGGTGTACCCGCGCGGCGTGCTCATCCGCAACCGGGCACTGGCCGCCGAGATGGTGGCCTCGATGGGGGACCGCCCGGTGGTGTTGCTGCGTGCGCACGGCCTGACCAGCGCGGCCGACGGTGTGGAACGGGCGGTGCTGCAGGCGGTCGGTGTGGACCGGCTGGCGGGGTTGTCCCTGCGGGTGGTCAGCGCCGGCGGGACTCTGGTGGACCTCCCGCGCGAAGACCTGGCGGAGCTGCCGGACCTGGGCTCGGGGTTCAACACGTCGACCGCCTGGCGGCACGAGCTGGCCCGGCTCGGCTGAGGTTCGGTGCGGGTTTCAAAGGGCGCTTGGACAGGCGCGGTCGGGTGGTCTGGCGCGGCTGGGTCGGGCCGGTCGCGGTTGGTCAGGGCGTCTTCGGATACGGACCGTAGTCATTTGTGGGGCGTGGAACGGCGGCTCCGTCCCGAGATCTACCTCGTCGGGGTGCACCCCGGGCCTGGACCCCGCTCAGGTAGATCTCGACGAACCGCGGCGGAGTGGACCTAGCCGACCGCCCTCCGGACCGTCACTGTCCGTGACCAATGGCCGGGAACGGACGGGCCTCACCGGTCCTAGCGCAACGGGCCGCGCTCAAGCCGAGAATCACCCGGCCGCGGCCGTCCGAGCGATCTCTGAGCCCGCACCGCGCCGAAGTTCCGCTTGACACACTCGGAAGAGTGACAGAAAGTACTTCTGCACATTAGAAATGTGGTCGCGGCGCCGCCCGGTTCGGGGGCAGGCGCGCCTGCGCGCCGCTCCCTTCGAGCAGGCCCAGAGGAACCGCTATGTCCATCCACGTCATCGGCGTCGTGGCACTCGTCCTGATCTTCGTCCTGGGCACGTTGCGGCCGGTCAACATCGGCGCGCTGGCGCTGGTCGCCACCTTCCTGATCGGCACGCTGGTCGCGCACGAGAGCGTGAAGAAGCTGCTGTCCGGGTTCCCGCCGGAACTGTTCGTGCTGCTCGTCGGGGTCACCTACCTGTTCGGCCTGGCGGCGGCGAACGGGACGATCGAGTGGCTGATCGACCGGGTGGTGGTGCTGCTCGGCGACCGGCCGGTGCTGGTGCCCTGGCTCATCTTCGTGTTCTCGGCGGTGCCCACCACGGCCGGCGCGCTCGGCCCGGCGGGCGTGGCGATGCTGGCACCGCTGTGCCTGCGCCTGGGGGAGCGGTACGGGGTGGACCGGCGGATGTCCGCGCTGATGCTCATGCACGGGTCCTGCCTGGGGAACTTCTCCCCGCTCAACGGCCTGACCATCATCGTCCAGCAGGCGCTGCGCTCCAGCGGGCTGTCCGTGTCGTCCTCGGCGCTGTTCTTCGGCAACGCGGCGTACAACCTGGGGCTCGCCGTGGTGATCTACCTGTGCTTCGGCGGCCGCCAGTTGTGGCGCGAGCGCGGCCGCCAGGCGCCGGCCCAGGCCGAGGGCGAGGGAGAGCCCGGCGCCGGCCTGACGCCCGGTGGCGGGGGTGTGGCCGTGCTGGGTGCACCCGTGCGCACCCCGCTGCGGGTGGACCAGACGATCACCCTCGCCGTGATGGTCGCGGTGGGCGTCGGCGCGCTGGTGTTCGACCTGGAGATCGGCTTCCTGGCGCTGATCGCGGCGGTCCTGCTGCACCTGGTCTTCCCGGCGCGGTTCGCCGAGGCCGACAAACGGATCGTGTGGACGGTGGTGCTGCTGATCTGCGGCGTGGTCACACTGGTCGCCGCGCTCCAGCGCTACGGCACGGTGGACCTGATCGGGCACGGCATCGCGGGCCTGGGCGCGCCGCTGCTCACCGCGTTCCTGCTCTGCGTGGTCGGGGCTTTCACCTCGGCCTTCGCCTCCAGTGCCGGGCTGCTCGGCGTGCTCATCCCGCTGGCCGTGCCGTTCCTGGTGCAGGGCCAGATCGGGGTGACGGCGATGATCATCTCGCTGGCCATCTCGGCCACCGTGGTGGACTCCACCCCGTTCTCCTCGGTCGGTGCGCTGACCCTGGCCAACGCGCCGGAGGAGGAACGGCCCCCACTGTTCCGCACGATGCTCGCCTGGGGCATCGCCATGGCGGCGACCGCGCCGGTGCTGACCTGGCTGTTCTTCCTGCTGCCCAGCGCCCGCTGATGACGCCGGTGTTCACCATGGCCTGCCGGGCCTACGACCGGATGGAGCCGCTGCGCGACGGGACCGTCCGGCCGGGCGGGGCCGAGCTGAACTTCCTGGACCTGCCGGTGGAGGAGACCTTCTTCCGGATGCTCCGGTTCGGCGAGTTCGACATCGCCGAACTGTCCCTGTCCAGCTACGTACTGACCCTGGACCGCGGCGCGCCGTTCGTCGCGGTCCCGGTGTTCCCCTCCCGCGCCTTCCGGCACAGCGCGATCTACGTCCGCGCGGACTCGCCGCTCACCGACCCGGCCGAGCTGGCCGGCGGCACGGTGGGCGTGCCCGAGTACCAGATCACCGCCGCGGTGTGGATCAGGGGAATCCTGGCCGAGCACCACGGCCTGGGAGTCGCCGAGGTCCGCTACCGCACCGGCGGGCTGGACGGGCCGGGCCGGGTGGAGAAGCTCGCCCTGTCCCTGCCGCCGGACATAGAGGTGACCCCGATCGGCTCCGGCGAGACGCTGTCCCGGCTACTCCTCGACGGCGAGCTGGACGCGGTCTACAGCGCCCGCAACCCCGGCCCGTTCAACGCCCCGGACGGCGGCGGGATCCGCCGGCTGTTCCCGGACCCGGAGGCCGTCGAGCGCGCCTACCTGGCCCGCACCGGGATCTTCCCGATCATGCACACGCTGGTGATCCGGCGGGAGGTCTACCAGCGGAACCGCTGGCTGGCGCGGGAGCTGGTGAAGGCCTGCGAGCGGGCGAAGCGCGCCGGGCTGGCCGGGCTGGGGGAGACGGCGAGCCTGCGGTACGCGCTGCCCTGGCTGTGGGCCGAGGTCGAGCGCACCCGCCGCGCGATGGGTGAGGACTGGTGGCCGTACGGCCTGGAACCGAACCGGCCGACCCTGGAGACCTTCCTGCGCTACTCCCACGAGCAGGGCCTCGCGGCCCGCCGCTACGACCCGGAGGAACTGTTCGCGCCGGAGACCCTGGAGGAGGTGGTGGTGTGACCCCGCCGGCGGTCTCCGAAGGAGAGGCGTGGGCTACCGTTTCTGCTATGGAGAAATCCGCCGGCCCCGCCCCGGCCGGCCCGGTGCCGCAGTACCCGATCGAGTCGGTGGACAACGCCCTGAAGATCCTGCTGCTGATGGGCGAGCGCAGCGAGCTGCGGCTGACCGAGGTCGCCGACTACCTCGGCGTCGCCTCGTCGACCGCGCACCGGCTGCTGGCGATGCTGCAGTACCGGGGCTTCGTCCGCCAGGAGCGCCGGTCCAAGGCGTACCTGCCGGGCACCGCGATGACCGCCGTGGCCTACTCGATCCTGCAGCGCTTCGACGTGCGGCAGACGGTGCACCCGTTCCTCGAGGAGCTGAACCGGGAGACCACGGAGACGGTGCACATGGTGGTGATGGACGGGGCCACGGTCCGGTTCATCGACGCCATCGAGAGTCCGCGCGCGGTGCGAGTGGCGTCGCGGCTGGGGCAGTCGATGCCGGCGCACTGCACGTCCAGCGGCAAGGCGATGCTGGCCGCGCTGTCCACCGAGCAGCTGCGCCGGCTCTATCCCGAGGAGGAGCTGCCGGGGCTGACCTCCCGGTCGATCCGCAGCCGGGCCGCGCTGGAACAGGAGATCACCGGCGTCCGGCGCCGGGGCTACGCCACCAGCTCGGAGGAGAGCGAGGAGGGCGTCGCCTCGATCGCCGTGGCGTTCCCGATCGAGCGGTCCGGGTTGCGGATGGCCTTCAACACGGCCGTCCCGGTCGGGAGGCTCAACCGGGCGGACGTGAAGCGGATCGGCGAGTTGATGCGAACCACCGTGGACCGGGCCGCCGAACTCCTGCACTAGCGCCAGCACGCGCCGGCGCCGGCGATGGCCAGGCCCTGCCGGTCTCCCGGACCCAGCTCGGTCTGGCCGGTGTTCACCGGGGCCATCAGCTCGCGCGGGTCGGACACGTGGTCCAGTCCCACCACATGGCCCAGCTCGTGCATGATCACCGCCCTGGCGATGGGGGCGCCGCCCCGGCGGCCCAGGTGGTGCGCCATCGCCTGCCGGGACAGCAGGATCTCCCCGGTCACGAAGCGGGTCAGCTCCGGCCCGGCCGGGGTGACCGCGGTGCTGCCGCCCCTGCCCTCGACGTCGGCGTTCGGCACCGACTCGCCCCTGGGCACCTCCGCCTCGAGCTGGGCCTGGTCCACCCAGGCGATCAGCACCGGCGCCCACCCGCCGCCGTAGCGCTGGGGTTGCCTGGTGGGGCGGTCGGCGACGGGTGTCTCGTCGGTGGCGCCCGCGTAGCTGAAGGTGAGGCGGGAGGCCGAGGCGATCGCCCGCACCGACTCGTGGACCAGCTGCTCGGCTTCCGGCGGCATGCCGGCCGGGTTGATCACGTAGCGAATGGGCTGGCAGGGGTCGTAGGTGACCGGCCGGCCGTTGGGCAGCTGGGCCACGAACGCGTGCGCTCCGGACGAGCCCGCCGCCGGCTGCCGGTCCTGGAACATGCCCGTGGGCAGCAGCTCGTCCAGCGGGGAGCGCGGACCCGCGTGCAGCGTGTCCACCACCACGATCCCGCCGATGAGCAGCGCCAGCAGCAGCACGGAGAGCTTCGCCCGGCCGCCCAGCCGGTTCCGGGGCGGAGCGGGCAGGAGGTTCTCCCGGTCCAGGCGGTCCAGCTCGGCGAGGCGGCGCGACATGTACCGGTACCTGCGCCACGCCCGCAGCCTGCTTATGAGACGCACGACCCTCCCGACGGCGGCCTCCGGTCAGCGCGGGCCGTTGTGGGCAGTATCCCACCGAGGGGGCTAATTCTGCTCAACAGAATCTAACTTCTGGACAGAAGATACGGCCGGCTCCTAGTCTGCGTTCAGACGACGCCGGAGAGAGGGCTTGCCGCCGATGCCAGAATCCGCCCGCCAGCTGGTCGCGACCGCCTCCCGGGTGCTCGCCGCGCAGGGGCACGACGACCTGATCTGGGGCCACGCGTCCCTGCGCGACGACCGCGGCTGCTGGATCAAGTCCGCCGAGTGGGGGCTGGGGGAGGTCACCGAGGACCGGGTGCACCTGGTCGACCCGTCGGGCGCGGTGCTGGCGGGGGAGGGCACCCGGCACAGCGAGTACCCGATCCACATCGAGATCCTGGCCGCCCGGCCGGACGTCGGCGCGGTGGTGCACACCCACCCGCCGCACGCGGTGGCGCTGGCCGCCACCGGTCAGCCGCTGTTGCCGGTCAGTCACGCGGCCAACATGTTCGTGCCGCCCGCCGTGCCCCGGTTCACCGCCACCGCCGACCTGATCGTCACCGCCGAGCTGGGCAAGCAGGTGGCCGCCGAGCTGGGCGACGCGAGCGCGCTGTTCCTGGTCAACCACGGCATCGTGACCGTCGGCCCGGACCTGGAGACGGCGGTGGTGCGCGCCGTGGTCCTGGAGCGGGCCTGCCACCAGCAGATGCTCACCCATGCCTACGGTGGTTGGCCGAGCTGGTCGGACCCCGAGGAGTCGGCGGCCAAGCGTGCGCACATCTACCACGACGGCGCGGTGCGGGCCGTGTGGGATCACCTGGTCCGCCGGCTCCCGGCCTGACCCGCCGGCGTTACGCCCGGGTTCCCCGGTGCAGGGCCACCATCCCGCCGGAGAGCCGGCGCCAGGCCACCTCGTCCCAGCCGGCGCCCCGCATATCCGCGGCGAGGCCGGCCGGGTCGGGCCAGGCCAGGATCGAGTCCGCCAGGTAGACGTAGGCCTCGGGGTTGCTGCTCACCAGCCGGGCGATCAGCGGGCCGACCCGGCGCAGGTAGAAGTCGGCGGCCGCGCGGCCGGCCCGGCCCGGTGGGTGGCTGAACTCGCACACCGCCAGGTGCCCGCCGGGCCGCACGACCCGGCGCATCTCGGCCAGCGCGAGCGGGACGTCGGCCACGTTGCGCAGGCCGAACGAGATCGTCGCCGCGTCGAAGGTGCCCGACTCGAACGGGAGCTTGAGGGCGTCGCCGAGCACCAGTTCGATTCCGGGGGCGCGGGTGTGCGCCCGGGCCAGCATGGCCGGCGAGAAGTCGCAGCCGACCACTTTCGCCCCGGATCCGGCGAGCCAGCGCGACGAGGTGCCGGTCCCACAGGCCACGTCCAGGACCCGCTTGCCCGGGCCGAGGTCGAGGCAGTCGGTGGTGATGCGCCCCCAGCGCCCCATCTGGCCGAACCAGAGGATGGCGCGGGTCCGGTCGTATCCCTTGGCCACGTCGTCGAACATGGCGCTGACCTGGGTCGATTGCTTGTCGAGATCCGCTCTGCTCATGGTTGTGCGTCCCCCCAACGCTAGTTCAGATGCGCCCGCAGGGAACGCGCCGCCAGGGTGAGCTGGCGCGCCACCTGGGGCTCCGCCTCCGGCATCTGGGTTTCCAGTATCCGGGCGCCGTCGAGCCACTTGCCCTGGCCACCCAGTGCCTGGGCCAGTTCCAGTTGTTCGGCCAGTCCGGCGCCGGGCAGGTGTAACCGCATCCGCAGCACCCACTCACTGGCGGCCGGCCGCCGGAGCGTGCGGAACACGGTGCGCAGGTTCTCCAGCATCCGGGTCAGGATGGCCGTGGTCGGCGTGGCCGCGAGCAGGTGCGGGCCGAACGGCCCGGTGCCGCCCAGCTCGCGGAACCGCGCCTCGCAGGCCTCGGGGGTCAGCTCGGCGCCGCCGTCGAACACGTCGAGCAGGGTGTCACCGCCGACCGGCCGGACCAGGAAGTGGCCCGGCATGCCGACGCCCTCGATCGGCACCCCGGCGCGCCGCCCGACCTCCATGGTGACCACGGCCAGCGTGATCGGGATGCCCACGCGGCGGGTCAGCACGTGCGGGAGCAGGGAGTTCCTCGGGTCGTAGTAGTTCTCCCGGTTGCCGAGGAAGCGTTCCCGCACGAACAGCCGGTCCAGCAGCCCGGCCAGGTCGGTCACGCCCGAGGCCAGGCGGTCCAGCTCGGCCAGCCAGTGATCGACGTCCAGGTCGGGGTCGGCGCCGGCCGCCAGCGCCAGTGCGGCGCGGTCCAACGGCGGGTCGGGCTGACCGACCAGCTCGGCGAACCGGCGCACGGAGTCCATTCGTCCATCTAACGTGCTCCCGCTGCCGGGCGCAGCGGCCGTCCGGGCCTGAGCGGTTTCAGCCCGGGTCGACCAGCGCCTCGAACACCGGCCGCAGCCGCCGTTCCAGCGCGTCCGCGTCGGCGGTGGCCAGCGCCGGGCTGCCCAGCACCTGCTGCATGAGCCGCACCCCGGACAGCACGGAGAGGAACAACGCGGCCCGCTCCCGGGCGCCCGCGCCGGGCAGCAGTGCCTGGAGCGGGCGCTGGAAGTGCGCCTCGATCGCCGCGCGCAGGATTTCGGTGGCCCTCGGGTTGGCCACCGAGCGCAGCATCAGCAGGAAGCCGTCCACCGAGCGGGGTTCGGCCGCGACCAGTCCGGCGGCGGCGAACCGGGTCAGCGACTCGACGTCGTCGGCGATCAGCGTGCGTTCGGCGAACGCCACCTCGACGACCTCCGCGAACAGCCCTTCCTTGGTGCCGAAGTATCGGTTGACCAGCATCGCGGTCACCCCGGCCGCCCGGGCGATCTCCCGCACCCCCACGCCGTCGTAGCCGTGGCGGGTGAAGGCCACCAGCGCCGAGCGCAGGATCGCCTCCCGGGTGGCGGCGGCATCGCGCCGGTGGACCGGTCGTTCGCTCCGTGCGTCACCCATGTCTACGACTGTAGACTCTCGAGTGTCTACAGTCGTAGACAGGAGCCCGCCCGGCCGGGCGGAGGGGTGGATCAATGGCGAAGACATGGCTCATCACCGGCAGCTCGCGCGGTTTCGGCCGGGAGCTGGCGGATGCGGCGTTGGCGGCCGGGGAGAACGTGGTGGCCACCGCGCGCCGGCCGGCCGACCTGGAAGGGCTGGTGGCCAAGTACGGCGATCGGGCGCGGGCGGTGGCGCTGGACGTCACCGACGCGGCTGCGGCCCGGTCCGCCGTGGACATCGCGGTGCGGGAGTTCGGCCGGCTGGACGTGGTGGTGAACAACGCCGGCTACGCCAACAGCGCGCCGATCGAGGAGATGGCCGAGGACGACTTCCGGGCGCAGATCGAGGCCAACCTGTTCGGCGTCGTGAACGTCACCCGGGCGGCGCTCCCGGTGTTGCGCCAGCAGCGGTCCGGGCACATCCTGCAGTTCTCCTCGATCGGCGGGCGGGTCGGGGGCACGCCCGGCATGGGTGCGTACCAGACCGCCAAGTTCGCCGTCGAGGGCTTCTCCGAGGTGCTGAACGCCGAGGTCAAACCGCTCGGTATCAAGGTGGTCATCGTGGAGCCGGGGCCGTTCCGCACCGAGTGGAGCACCACCTCCATGGTCCGCGCCGAGGTTGGGCCGGACTACCGGGGCACGGTCGGCGAGGTGAACCGGATGCGCGAGGCCACCGCCGCCGGCTGGCCCGGGGACCCGGCCCGCGCGGCGAAGATCCTGCTCGACGTGGTGGCGATGGCGGAGCCGCCACTGCGGCTGCTGCTGGGCGCGAGTGCCGTCGAGCTGGCGGTGCGGTCGGGCGAAGAGCGGACCGCCGAGGCCCGGCGGTGGGCGGAGCTGAGCCGGTCCGCCGACTTCCCTTCGGACTGACGTGCTGCTTGGCTGCACCGGTGGTCCCCGTCGACGTCTTCCGTGACCAGCCCACCCTGACCGGCCCGAGCGTCCGGCTGGAGCCCATGACCGGCGAGCACTTCGACGGCCTCTGGCCGATGTTCGGCGAGCCGGAGGGCAGCCGGCTGACCGGCACCCACCAGCGGTTCACCCCGGACCAGATCCGGCGCTGGCTCGCCACCCGGGCGGACCACCACGACCGGGCCGACTGGACGATCGTGCGCCGCTCGGACGACGCGGTGCTCGGCGAGGCCGTGCTGAACGACCTGGACGACGGGAACGACTCGGCCAACTTCCGGATCGGCCTCACCGGCCCGCCGGTGTTCGGTCGCGGATACGGCACCGAGGCGACCCGGCTGGTCGTGGACTACGCGCTCGACGTGGCCGGCCTGCACCGGGTGCACCTGGAGGTCTACGACTTCAACCCGCGCGCCCTGCGGGTGTACCAGAAGTGCGGCTTCATCCAGGAGGGCGTGCACCGCGACGCGCTGCACTGGGACGGGGAGTGGCACGACGCGATCTCCATGGCGATCCTGGCCACCGACCCTCGGTGAGCTCTCAGCCGGTGAGGTCGTCGGAGCGGCCTTCGGCCAGGCGTGACCACTGCGCGGTGGGGCGGCCGTCGCGGCGGAACTGCTCGCCCCTGGTGGCGTACGGCTGGGGCCAGCCGGCGGGGGAGTCTTCCCAGGTCTCCTGCCGGCCGTACACGGTCAGGTCGAGCAGGTGGTAGCTGGTGGCGCCGGCCTCGGTGCCCCGGCCGGTGGTCCAGTAGGTCTCGAACACCCGGTCACCGTCGCGCAGGAAGCACAAGTAGCCGCCGAACCCGCGCCCGGCGAGCAGCGCGTCCAGCGAGCCGCGCGCGGAGTACCAGGGCATCTCCCAGCCCATGAAGTCCCGGTACCGGGCGCTCTCCGGGTAGGGGCCCTCGCAGAAGGTCGCGTAGGTGACGCCCCGGCTGTGCAGATAGGACAGCTCCCGGGCGTGCCCGGTGAAGAACGTGCAGCCCTCGCACTGGTTGGCGGCGTCGTTGCCGTCGTGCCACATGTGCAGGTACACGATGAGCTGCCGGCGCCCCTCGAACACGTCCAGCAGCGTCACCGGGCCGTCCGGGCCGACCAGGGTGGTGGTGGGGTCCACCTCGACCATCGGCAGGCGCCGGCGGGCGGCGGCGATCGCGTCGCCTTCGCGGGTGTGCGCCTTCTCCCGCTCCACCAGCCGGTCGATCTCGGCCTGCCAGCTGTCCCGGTCGACGATCTCGGGGTTCGGGTACGTCGTGGTCTGTACGTCCATGGGTCCGCCCTCCTCGTGTTTCGGCTTCCGGTACGTGTCGACCAGCCGAGCGGGCAAAACTCATCGCGAGCCGGGCCACGGCCACCCTGAAACCCGGGTGCGGCCGGGCGGGCCGGTGGGTACGGTCGCGCGCCATGGCAACCCCACGTCGAGGCTCGATCCTCACCCCGAGGGCGGACGACTTCCCCCGCTGGTACCAGGAAGTGCTGGACAAGGCCCAGCTGGCCGACAACGGCCCGGTGCGGGGCACCATGGTCATCCGACCGTACGGCTACTCGCTGTGGGAGCGCATCCAGTCGGAGATCGACACCCGGATCAAGCGGGCCGGCGCGGAGAACGTCTACCTGCCGCTGTTCATCCCCGAGGACTACCTCAAGCGCGAGGCCGAGCACGTCGAGGGGTTCAGCCCGGAGCTGGCCGTGGTCACCCACGCCGGGGGTAAGGAACTCACCGAACCCCTGGTCGTGCGCCCGACCAGCGAGACCGTGTTCGGCGAGCTGATGGCCAAGTGGGTGCAGAGCCACCGTGACCTGCCGCTGCTGCTGAACCAGTGGGCCAACGTGGTGCGCTGGGAGATGCGGCCGAGGCTGTTCCTGCGTACCAGCGAGTTCCTCTGGCAGGAGGGGCACACCGCGCACGCCACTTACGAGGACGCGGCCGCCTACGCGCGCCGGATCCATCTGGAGGTCTACCGGGACTTCCTGCGCTCGGTGCTGGCGTTGCCGGTGCTGGTCGGCGTGAAGACCGCCCGGGAACGGTTCGCCGGCGCGATCAACACGCTGACCTGCGAGGCCATGATGGGCGACGGCAAGGCGCTGCAGGTCGCCACCAGCCACGAGCTGGGGCAGAACTTCGCCAAGGCGTTCGACATGACGTTCAGCGACGCCGATGGCCAGCGCCGGCTGTGCTGGACCACGTCCTGGGGCAGCAGCACGCGGATCGTCGGCGGCCTGATCATGGGCCACGGGGACGACGGCGGTCTGGTGGTGCCGCCCCGGCTGGCGCCGGTCCAGGTGGTGCTGCTCGCGGTGAAGGACGACCCGGCGGTGCTCGCCGCCATCCGGGACCAGGCCGAGCGGCTGGAGCACGCCGGTGTGCGGGTGCGGGTGGACGACAACGCGGGCAAGGGGTTCGGCCGCCGGGTCACCGACTGGGAGCTGAAGGGCGTGCCGCTGCGCCTGGAGATCGGACCGCGGGACGTCGAGGCCGGCCGGTTCGACGTGGTGCGGCGGGACACCGGGGAGCGGGTGCCCACCGAGGCCGGCGCGACGGCCCGCGTCGTGCCCGAGCTGCTGGAAACCGTGCAGCGCGGCCTGCTGGCCTCGGCGCAGGACCGGCTGGCCGCCCGGACGGTGAGCACCGAGTCGATCGAGGAGGCCCGGGAGGCGGCGCGGCTCGGTTTCGCCCGGATCCCGTGGCGGATCCTCGGCGAGGAGGGGGAGCGGTCGCTGGCCACCGATGCGATCACGGTGCGCTGCCTGCAGACCGCCGACGGCCGGCTCCCGCCGGACACCGTGGCCGACGACGACCTCGTCGCCGTGGTGGGACGCAGCTACTGAGTCGGCCAGGTGCAGGGTGAACTCGTTCGACGGGTGCACTCGAGTTCGTTAGCTTTCCGCGCATGCTTACCGAGCTGAGGCAGGGTCTGACGGTCGCGCTGAAGAGCCGGGACCGGGTCGCCGCCGCCGCGCTGCGTTCGGCGCTGGCCGCGATCGAGAACGCCCAGGCGGTTCCGGTTGACACCGATGGCCCGACCAAGCCGGTGGGCAACGAACACGTGGCCGGCGCGGTGGCCGGCCTCGGCGCGGCCGAGGCCGAGCGCCGCCGGCTGACCGACGAGGACCTGCGCGCGATCCTGGCCAGGGAGGTCGGCGAGCGCCACGCCGCCGCCGAGGAGTACGAGGGGCTCAGACGGCGCGACGCCGCCGACCGGTTGCGCGCCGAGGCGGACGTGCTCGTCCGGTACCTGCACGCGCCCCAACCGCCCGGCGGCTGACCGGGTCCAGCCGGGTATGCGACTTCTGGAGCTCACCGATCTGGTCCGCCGCCGGGACCCGGCCGGGCACCGGCTGCCCGTCGAGGTCGAGGCGGTGGTCGAGCGGCTGCGGGCCTCCGGGCAGCACCGCGCGGCCCGCATCGCCCGGCGGCTGCCCGCCCGGGGCGGGGTGCTGGACGACGAGGCGATCGACCGGCTGCTGGTCCGGGTGCACTGTGAGCTGCAACGGCTGGCCGAGGAGCTCCAGCAGGGCCGGCGGGTCGCCGAGCAGCTGGCCGGTTGGGTGGACGAGCTGCGCCGCGCGGACCCCGGTCGGTCGGTGCGGGTGGTCGACGTCGGCTGCGGGATCGGCTACACGTTGCGCTGGCTGGCCGCCCACCGGGCGTTGGGGAAGGGCGTGGAGCTGGTCGGGGTGGACCTCGACCGGACGCTGGTGTCGGCGGCCGCCGAGCGCGCGGCGCGGGAAGGCCTGGACGTGCGGTTCCTGGTCGGCGACGCGTTCGACCCGGGGCGGGCGGTCACCGATCCCGGCCACACCATCGTGATCTCCAGCGGGCTGCTGCACCACCTGCCGGCGGAGGACCTGCCGGCCTTCTTCGGCCGGCATGGTGAACTGGGTGTTTTCGCCTTCTGCCACTGGGATCCGGTGCCCGGCGCCTGGTCCACGGCCGGGGCGTGGGTGTTTCACCGCGCCCGCATGCGCGAGCCGGTGTCCCGCCATGACGGGGTGCTGTCGGTGCGCCGCGCGCACCGGGCCGCCACGCTGCTGGCCGCCGCCCGGCCGGCACTCCCCGGGTACGAGGTCAGCTGCGTGGAGGGCTGGCCGCCCGCGCTCACCCAGGTGCTGCGCCCGGTGATCGGGGTGCGCCGGTGACCGGGCCGGTCGCGGCGGCCCTGGTGCTGCTCGCGCTGTGCGACGGGGCGTTCAGCGGGTTCCGCTCCGGAGCGGGGCGGACCGGGTTGATCCGGCAACGGGCGTGGGACGTGCGGGCGCAGCTGCGGGGGCTCGCGGTGGTTTCGGTCCTGCTGCTGCCGGCGTTGGGCTGCGTGGTGTCCGATCTGTGGCATGGCGGGGCCGCGCGCTGGTCGATGTGGGCGGGGGCGGGCACCTGGATGCTGGCGATCTACCTGCCTTACGGGGTGATGGTGCTGCTTGCGCTGGCCGCCTACGCCACCTTGCCCTGGCGGCTCCGGTTCTGGGCGACGGCGGTGATCCTGGGGCCGTTCACGCTGGCCCGGCCGTGGGTGGCGGTGGCCGGTGGCGCGCTCGCGGCGGTGGTCGATCCCCGGGCGGCGGTAGCGGTCGGGCTGTCGCTGGCCGGTGTGCTGCTGGTCGGCCCGGTATGCGACCGGCTGTGGTATTCGCCGCCCTGAATTACAACTGGATTTGTGGATTTTGCCCGATGGGGCGTGTTAGCGTCGCCGGTATGAGCGATCGCGGCACCTCCCTGCGCAGCCGCCGCCACGTGGATCTGTGTCGCACGGCCACCGCGCTCTGTCGGGGCTGACGCTCCCGCATCGAGTGTTCCCCCGTCCCGGTTCTTGTCGGGGCGTGTTGTCGTGCCGGTCGCCGATCGAGTTGGAGAACCCATGACCACGACCACGACCAGTGGGCGGGCCCGGCTGCGCGCCGTGCTGCCCGAGTTCGAGCTGTCCGGCGCCGTGCCGCAGGCCCCGCCGGTGCCCGGCCCCCGGTGGCTGCCGCTGACCCTGTCCACGATCGGGCTCGCGGCGCTGACCTGGTACGTCGGCGCGGCCCACGGGGCGAAGCCGGCCGTGCTGCTGTTGCTCGGCGCGGGTCTCGGCCTGGCGCTGTTCCACTCCCGGTTCGGGTTCACCTCGGCCTGGCGCCAGCTGGTGGCCGTGGGCAACGGCACCGGCCTGCGGGCGCACGCGCTGCTGCTGGGCACCACGGCGACCTTGTTCGCGCTGATCATCGGCACCGGCAGCGGGCTGTTCGGGTCCACCCCGACGCCCACGGCCGGGCCGATCGGGGTCGGCCTGCTGCTCGGCGCGTTCCTGTTCGGCATCGGCATGCAGCTGGGCGGGGCGTGCGCGTCCGGGACGCTGTTCGCGGTCGGCTCGGGGCAGTCGGCGATCGTGCTCACCCTGGGCGGTTTCATCGCCGGTTCGGTGCTCTACACCTGGTTGTACCCGCTGGTCGCGGACCTGCCCGCGCTGCCGCCGTTCCTCCTGGCCAACCACGTCGGCTGGTTCGGCTCCTGGCTGGTCACGATCGCGGTGCTGGCCGGCATCGTGTGGTTCACCAAGCTGGTCCAGTCCCGGCGGCGGCCGCCGCCGGTGGACGCGGTGCCGACCGCGCACGGGTTCGCCCGGGTGCTGCGCGGTTCGTGGCCGCTGGGCGTGGGTGCGCTGGTGCTCGCCGTGCTGGGTGCGGCGGTGCTGCTGGTCTCCGGCGGCGCGTGGGGAATCACCAGCGCGTTCGGGCTGTGGGGCGCGAAGGCGCTGCAGGTTATCGGCGCGCACCCGGAGAACTGGGAGTTCTGGCGCCAGCCGGCGCAGGCCAGGTCGCTGGCCGCGCCGGTGCTCACCGACAAGACCAGCCTGACCGACATCGGCATCATGCTGGGCGCCGCGCTGGCCGCCTCGGTCGGCGGGGTGTGGACGCTGCACCGGCGCATCCCGTGGCGGACCGCGCTGGCGGCGGTGCTCGGCGGCGTGGTGATGGGCATCGGCGCGCGACTGGCCAATGGCTGCAACATCGGCGCCTACCTGGCCGGCATCGCCTCGGGCAGCGCATCCGGCTGGCTGTGGGGGCTGGCCGCGCTCGGCGGCACCTGGGCCGGGCTGGCCGTGCGGCCGCTGTTCGGCCTGGCCAACCCGAAGCCCGGGGACAGCGTGTGCTGAAGCTGGCCAAGCGGCGGCGGCACATCGACCTGGTGCGCACCGGCAGCGCGCTGTGTCGGGTCACTGCTCGATCGACCCGACCAGCCACTGCCCACGAGGGAGACCGCCATGTCCATCCACACCGAACCCCGCCTTGAACCGGCCCGCCACCGCACCGACGACGGGCGGTTCCGCGCCGCGCTGGAGCGGGCCGACCTGGTCGCCGTGGAGCTGCGCGCCAGCGCGGCCGAGCGCGACCGGGGGAACCGCACGCCGAGGGCCGAGGTCGAGCTGCTGCGCGAGCGTGACCTGCTCCAGATCCAGGAACCCGTCGAGTACGGCGGGGACGGCCTGAACTACGCCCAGGCGGCCCAGCTCACCCGTCGGATCGCCCGGGGCGACACCTCGATCGCCCACCTGGTCGGCTACCACTACGCGCAGACCAGGATCGCGCCGCTGTTCGGCACCCCCGAGCAGGCCGACCGGCAGTCCCGCCACAACGGCGCGGACAAGCTGTTCTGGGGTGGCGTGCAGAACCCGAGGGGCGGGTCCGAGCTGTTGCTGACCCGCGACGGCGAGGGTTTCCGGCTGAACGGCCGGAGATCGTTCGCGTCGGGGGCGAGCCTCGGTGACCGGCTCTCGGTCACCGCCAGCTTCGAGGGGGAGCTGGTGTTCCTCTCCCTGCCCGCCGGCCGGGCCGGCTTCCACGCGCTGGAGGACTGGGACAACATCGGGCAGCGGCTCACCGACTCCGGCGGTGTGGTGTTCGAGAACGCGCGGGTGGAGCGGGCGGAGATCCTGGGCGCGGAGGCGCTCATCGGGCGCACCCCGACGCCTTACCAGACGCTGGTCACCCCGCACTGGCAGCTGGCCTTCGTGAACTTCTACATCGGCACGGCCGAGGGCGCGCTGGAGGAGGCGCTGGACTGGACGCGCCGGAACGCCAGCCCGTGGGAGACCTCGGGCGTGCCGAACGCCACCGACGACGCCTACGTGCTGCAGACGGTCGGCGAGCTGCACAGCGAGATCACGGCGGCGGCGCTGCTCGCGGACCGGGCCGGGGAGGCGCTGCAGGCGGCGCTCGACGTCGGCCCCACGCTGACCGATGAGCAGCGCGCCGATGCGGCGGTCGCGGTCTACCAGGCCAAGTACCTCACCACCAAGGTCGCCCTCGAGGCGGCCAGCCGGCTGTTCGAGATCCAGGGTGCCCGGGCCACCACCAGCGCGTACGGCTTTGACCGGCACTGGCGCAACCTGCGCACGCACACCCTGCACGACCCGGTCGCCTACAAGGCGCGCGAGGTCGGGGACTGGACGCTCAACCGGCGCGCGCCGGAGTTCTCGCTGTACCGATAGCCAATCCGGGAAGGACCCGCGCGGCGCCGGTGTGGACACGGCGCCGCGCGGTCGTTCCGGGACGCGGGTGTTGGTGGCCGTGACCGGGCATGATCGCCAGCCGTGGTGGTTCAGCCGCGAAAATCGAGGCTCAACCGCCAGTAACGGCGATCACCCATTTTCCACCACGCGACCGCTGTGGTAATGATCAGGCCGATCTCGCGCGGCGGCGAGTCCAAAGCGGTCTTGCTGAATCCGTGCTTCTTCCGTCAACGCTTTGTCAACAGCCGTCGACCGCGGTGGCGGTCAAGCGTAACCTTCAGCGGCCGACGAGCGTATGAGCCCCGGCAACCATGATCCGCCATCATTTTAGGGAGGGCACAACCATGCCTAAAGACTTGATTGATGAGGCGCAGTCATACAACGGTGAGACCGCTGAAGCCGAGGTCGTTGTGACCATACCCAAGCGAGACGAAGTTCTAAGCGCATCGACAGACGAACCGAAGCTGGAGGAAAAGCTAGATACCCGTGCCCTCCAAGCTGCCGACTTTATGTGGGGCGCCCCTCTCAGGAGTGGCGATTGCAAGCTGTCCGGCCTTATAAACGGCACCCTGGACAAGGGTCCAACCCTGAGACTTCGCTCCGACGGGACGGCAGAGTTGTTATCACGATTCTTCTCAACCGATGACGGAGATGCTTGGGTCGTCGTGCGTCTTGTTCTGTTCGACAGTAATGGAACGGCCCTCTTCACGTTTCCACGCTTTTCGAGCCCCGGGACTGTAACAGACAATCAAGTTATCAACTGGGTTGCCCGACTCAGCTTTCCGGCTGTCTTCTTCTCGTCAGTCACCGGAGCAAATATGACATACAGCTGCTGATCCCTACCGCCACAGATGCGACGTCGCCCGATGGCCCAGCCGCGCCGCCCGAGACCATGAGCATGGCTTCCGGGCCGCGCGGTCGTTCTCACTGGTACAGGACGTCCTTGATCTGTGGGGACTCGACGTTCTTGCTGTCGTACCAGAAGAAGCCGGTGTCGATCACCTTCGGCTGGGACTCGCCCTTGCTGGCCTTGATCGCCGCGCGGACCACCTCCTCGCCCATGCCGACCGGGTTCTGGGTGATCGCGCCCAGCATCTGGCCGCTGGCCACGGCGTCGACCTGGGCCTTGCCCGAGTCGAAGCCGACGATCTTGATGCCCTGCACGCCGCTCTCCTGGACGCCCTTCAGCACGCCGATCGCGGAGCCCTCGTTGGCGCCGTAGATGCCCTTGATGTCCGGGTTCGCCGCGATCATCGCCTTGGTGATGTCCGCCGACTTGGCCTGGTCGCCGCCGCCGTACTGCGGTTGCAGCAGCTGGATGCCGGGGGCGTTGGTGCGCATCCACTCGACGAAGCCGTCGCGGCGGTCGGTACCGGACTTGCTGGTCTGGTCGTGCACCACCAGCCCGACCTTGCCGGTGCCGCCGAGCGACTCGGCCAGGTGCTTGGCCGCCTCGGCGGCCGCCGCCTTGTTGTTGGTGGAGGCGGTGGTGACCGGGATGTCACTGTCCACCCCGGAGTCGAACGCGACCACCGGGATCTTGTTGGTCTGCGCCTGGCGCAGGATCGGGGCGACCGCGCGGGAGTCCAGTGCGGCGATGGCGATCGCGGTGGGGCTCTTGCCGATCGCGTTGGTCAGCATGGTGACCTGGGCTTCCACGTCGGCCTCGGTGGCCGGGCCCTCGAAGCTGATCCGCACGCCCTGCTTGGCCGCCTCCTGCTCCGCGCCGCGTTTCACCGCCTGCCAGAACTGGTGCTGGAAGCCCTTGGACACGATGGCGATGTACGGCTGGCCGTTGTTTCCGCCGCCGGAGCCGCAGCCGGCGAGTACCAGGGTCAGCGCCGCCGCCGCGGCGGCGAGGACGTGTCGGGTGCGCAAGGTGACCTCCGTTGGTCTTCGGACGCGGGTGGGTTTGGGTCAAGCTGTGCGCTTGCGCGCCTGGTCGGCGTACACGGCCAGCAGAATTACCACACCGAGGATGACGTTCTGCCACTCCTGCGGGATGGACATGATCTGCAGGCCGTTGTTCAGCACCGAGATGATCAGCGCGCCGATCAGGGTGCCGATGATGGAGCCCTTGCCGCCGGACAGGGAGGTTCCCCCGATCACCACCGCCGCGATGGCCTGCAGCTCGTAGCCCAGCCCGGTGGCCGGCTGGGCGGAACCCAGCCGGGCGGAGATCATCACGCCGGCCAGCCCGGTGAACAGCCCACCGATCACGTAGATGACGATCTTCCACCGGCGCACGGCGATGCCGGAAAGCGCGGTGGCATCCTCGTTGCTGCCGATCGCGTAGGTGTAGCGGCCGAGCACCGTGGTGTTCAGCAGCACCCCGGCCACCACCGCGACCAGGGCCAGCACCAGCACCGCGTTGGGGAAGCCGGAGCCGGGGATCAGGCTGCCGATGGAGATGTCCGAGTAGCCGGGGTGGTCGCTGAAGTAGATCGGCGCGCTGTGCGAGAGCACCAGGGCGAGGCCCTGGGCCACCATCATCATGGCCAGCGTGGCGATGAACGGCGGCAGCTTCAGCACGGCCACGTTTAACCCGTTGACCAGACCGATCAGCCCGCCGAACAGGATCGCGCCGAGCACGCCCAGCGGCACCGGCAGCCCGCTGTTCACGATCAGCACGCCGGAGACCACCGCGCACAGCGCCATCCCGGTGCCGATGGACAGGTCGATGCCGCCGGCGATGATCACTGCGGTGGTGCCCAGCGCGAGGGTGCCGATGACCACCGTGGAGAACAGGATGTTGGTGACGTTGCCGTAGTTGAGGAAGTTCGAGTCGGCGATCGCGAAGAACGCGAAGATCACCACGAGCCCGGCGCTGGCGAGCAGCTGCTGCAACCGGCCGCGCACTGTGGGCGTCATGGGCTACCTGCTTCCGGGGAGCGTCGAAGAGTGGCCAGATGCATGATCGATTCCTGGGTGGCGTCCTCCGCCTCGAGCCGGCCGGTCACCCGGCCCTCGCTCATCACCACCACGCGGTGGGACAGCCGCAGCACCTCGGGCAGCTCGGAGGAGATCACGATGATCGCCTTGCCTCGGGCGGCCAGCTCGCGGACCAGGCGGTAGATCTCCTCCTTGGCGCCCACGTCGATGCCCCGGGTCGGCTCGTCGAAGATGAGGACCTCGCAGTCCCGGACCAGCCACTTGGCGATGACCACCTTCTGCTGGTTGCCGCCGGACAGGTTGCGCACCAGCGCGCCCAGCGACGGCGTCTTGATCCGCAGGTCCTGGATGGCGGAGGCGGCGCGGGACGCGATGCTCCGGCGCCGGACGAACCCGGCGGTCTGGAACGAGCGGGCCAGGGAGCTGAGCGCGATGTTCTCCGCGACCGTCTGCTCCACGATCAGCCCCAGCTGCTTGCGGTCCTCGGACAGGTAGCCGATGCCCAGCCGGGCCGCCGTGGCCGGATCGGGGATGCGCACCGTCCGCCCGTGCAGCTCGATCGTGCCGGAGGTGGTGGGGTCGGCGCCCACGACCGCCCGCGCGACCTCGGTCCGGCCGGCGCCCATCAGCCCGGCGAAGCCGAGGATCTCGCCCTCGTGCAGGTCGAAGCCGACGTCCCGGAGCAGCGCCTTGGTGGAAAGGCCGCGCACCGAGAGCACCGGCCGGCCGGTGGCCGGGACCTCGGGCGTTGCCGCCGCGCCGGCTGGCGGCAGCTCACGGCCGACCATGCGGGTGATCACATCGGCCAGGCTCGCCTCGGCGGTGGTCAGCGTGTCCACGAACCGGCCGTCCCGGATCACCGTGATCCGGTCGCTGATCGCCTTCAGCTCCTCCAGCCGGTGGGAGATGTAGATGACGCCGGTGCCAGAGTCGGTGTTTCCGTCGGGCGCTGAACTGGGTGCCCGACCCAGCGCGCCGGCTCCGCCGGCGGTGTTTCCGTCGGGCGCTGAACTGGGCGCCCGACCTAGCGCGCCGGCTCCGCCGGCGCGGAACCGGCGGATCAGCCCGTGCAGCACCTCCACCTCGGCGTCGTTCAGCGCCGCCGTCGGCTCGTCCATGATCAGCACCCGGGCGTCCTGGGACAGCGCCTTGACGATCTCCACCATCTGCTGCTGGGCCACGGTGAGCCGGCCGACCTGCGCGTTCGGGTCCAGCGGCAGGTGCAGGCGGTCCAGCAGCTCGCGGGTCATGGCGACCAGTGCGCCGTGGTCCAGGAACAGGCCCGCGCGCCGGGGCTCCCGCCCGACGAAGACGTTCTGCGCCACGGTCAGGTCGGGGATCAGGTTGAACTCCTGATGGATGATGCTGATGCCCAGCTCCAGCGCGTGCTTGGGGTCCCCGACCCGGACCTCCTCGCCGTCGATCCGCACTTCGCCCGCGTCCGGCTGGTAGATGCCGCTGAGGATCTTCATCAGGGTGGACTTGCCGGCGCCGTTCTCCCCGACCACGGCCAGCACCTCGCCGGCGTTCAGGTCCAGGTGCATCTCGTCCAGCGCCACCACGCCGGGGAACTCCTTGCGCACGCCGCGCACCTCGAGCAGCGGAGGGGTCACCCGCGCACCTCCTCGAGGCGGTAGATCCGCCCGGCCGTGCCGCCCAGCACCGCCGCCCGCTCGTCGCCGGTCAGCTCGTCGACCAGCGGCATGGTCACGGCGAGCGTGCCGGGGTAGCCGTCCCCGCCCAGCGTCATGGGCCAGTCGCTGCCCCAGGCCAGCCGGTCCGGCCCGAACAGCTCCAGCGCGGCGTCCCACACCGGGCGCAGCGAGCCGGCCGGCAGGTGCTGCAGGCCGGAAACCTTGGCCACCGTGTTCGGCCGGGCGGCGATCGCGGCGAACCTCCGCCGCCACTCGGGAAGGTCGGCGGGGTCGGCCGGGGGCTTGCCGAGATGGTCGAGCACCACGGTCAGTTCGGGCAGGTCGGCGGCCAGGCCGGCCACGTCGGCCAGGTGCCGGGGCCAGGCGTCCGGCACGTCGAAGGCCAGTCCGCGCTCGGCGAGCAGGCGCAACGAGGTGCGCACCTCCGGCAGCCGCAGGAAGTCGTCGCGCGGGTCGTCGTGCACCAGGTGGCGGATGCCGCGCAGCGCCGGCTCGCCGGCCAGCTCGTCCAGCCGGGTTCTGGCGGCGTCCGGGGCGTCCAGTTGGACCCAGCCGACCACGCCGGCCACCCACGGTTCGCGGTGCGCGACCTCCAGCAGGAAGTCGGTGTCCGCGTCGGTGTCGTCGGCCTGTACCAGCACCGCCTTCGCCACCCCGGCCCGTTGCAGCTCGGCGGCCGTGCGGCCGGGTCCGATGGTGGTGTGGAGGGGTCCGTGCGCCGGGGTGATCCAGGCGTACGGGCTCCGGTCCAGGTCCCACAGGTGCACGTGGGTGTCGACCAGCGGGGCGGTCACCGGGCGCTCGCCAGGCGGGCCCAGAGCCCCTCCGGAACCGGCTGCGTCAACCGGGCGAGGTTCGAGCGGACCTGCTCAGGACTCGACGCTCCGAGCACCACGCTGCGCACCCGCTCGTCGCGGAACGGGAACTGGAGCGCCGCCGTGGGCAGCTCGACGCCGTGCGCGGTGCAGGTGTCGGCCAGCTCGCGCGCCCTATTCAGCACTTCCGGCGGCGTCGCGCCGTACTCGTAGTGCGCGTCCGCCGGCGGGTAGGGCCGGGCGAGCAGGCCGGAGTTGTACACCCCGGCGACCACGATCCCGGTGCCGTGCCGGGCGCACTCCTTGACCAGCCCGTCGTCCCACTCCAGCAGGGTGAGCCGGCCGGCCACCATGAGCAGGTCGTACACCCCGGTGTCGGCGGCCGCGCGCAGCGTCTCGGCCGACTTGGAGCCGACCCCGACCGCACGGACCGTGCCCTCCTCGCGCAGCTTCACCAGCGCCTCGGTGGCGGAGCGCAGCCCGCCGGCCGGGTCCTCGGACTCGTCGGGGTCGTGCAGGTAGAGCACGTCCACCCGGTCGATGCCCAGGCGCTCCAGCGACTCGTCCAGGCTGCGCCGCACGCCGTCCAGGCTGAAGTCCCAGACCCGCGTGAGGTCGGCCGGTACGGCGAACCCGTTGTCCTCGTCGGAACGGTGCGCGGTGTCGGAGGAGGGGCGCAGCAGCCGGCCGACCTTGGTGGAGACGACCACCTGGTCCCGGGGGCGGTCCCGCAGGAACGCGCCGAGCCGCCGTTCGGACAGGCCAAGGCCGTAGTGCGGCGCGGTGTCGAAGTACCGGATGCCGCCTTCCCAGGCAGCGGCGAGAATGTCGGCGGCGCACTGGTCGGACATGGGGGCGTACAGGTTGCCGAGGTTGGCGCCGCCCATCCCCAGCGGCCCGAGCGCCGGCGCCTCCGCCCCATCAGTCACAGGGACCTTCCCCTTTCCGCGACACTGCTGAGCCGTACGGTAGAGATCTGATGTATCTGCGTCAACACTGGACTTTCACCGGCGTGCTGGTCACGATGACCCGAACAAACGTCAGATCTCTGGAGGCTTTGTGAGTGGGGACTTCGCCGGACTGGTCGCGGTGGTGACCGGCGGCGCCTCCGGGCTGGGCGCGGCCATCGCGCGGCGGCTGGTGGAGGATGGCGCCCGGTGCGCGGTGCTCGACCTGGCGGTGGACGACGTGCCGGAGGGCACGGTGGGGATTCGCGCCGACGTCACCGACGACGCCTCGGTGACCACCGCCGTCGCCGACGTGCTCGACCGCTGGGGGAGGCTGGACGTACTGGTGAACAACGCCGGCATCGGCGCACAGGGCACCGTCGCGGACAACTCGGACGCCGAGTGGCACCGGGTGCTGGACGTCAACCTGCTGGGCATGGTGCGGGCCACCCGGGCCGCGCTCCCCGCGCTGCGCGAGTCGCCCTCGGCGGCGATCGTGAACACCGCCTCCATCGCGGCCACCGCCGGGCTGCCTCAGCGCGCGCTGTACAGCGCCAGCAAGGGCGCCGTACTCGCGCTCACCCGGGCGATGGCCGCCGACCACCTTCCCGAGGGCATCCGGGTCAACGCGGTGTGCCCGGGCACGGCCGACACCCCGTGGATCGACCGGCTGCTCTCGGTGGCCGACGACCCGGCGGCCGAGCGGGCCGCGCTGGAGGCCCGCCAGCCCCACGGCCGGCTGGTCAGCGCGGACGAGGTGGCCGGTGCGGTCGCCTACCTGGCCAGCCCTCGCTCGGGCTCCACCACCGGGACCGCGGTCGCGGTCGACGGCGGCATGCAGGACCTGCGGCCGCGCCCCCGGCGGGGGTAAGCCCTCAGGCGGCGTCGACGGTCTCCGCCTCGGCGGCCCGTCGGGCGGAGGTGCGCAGCGAGGTCTCCAGCACGCGAAGCCGCCGGCGGGGGTTCATCACGTTGAACCCGAACGCGGCCAGGTCCTCCGGGCCGGGCGTGATCACCTTTACCTCGACGCCGGTCTCCCGGAGCGCGCGGACCTCCCGGTCCACCTGGCCGGTGAGCAGCACCCGCACCCCGCGCTCGATCCGGGTGAACGGGGCGAACGGGCGGTCGTAGTCGTGGCTGGCCAGTGGCGCCAGCACGTACACCTGGTCCAGCTCGAGGCCCCGCCGGACGTCCCGGGCCAGCAGGTCGACCGAGGTCACCGAGGCCACCCCGCCGTCCACGTAGCGCCGCCCGCCGATCACCTGCGGGGCCATCCAGCCGGGGATCGCGCAGGACGCCTGGACCGCCTCGGCCAGGGTGGACGGCGGCGCCCCGGCGCGGCCGAACACCACCCGGCGGCCGGTGTCGTAGTCGACGGTGGGGATCCACACCGGCGGCCCGGGCACCCAGCGGTCCTCGGTGATCCCGATCCGGCGCTGCACGCTGCCCAGGAAGTGCACCAGCGAGGGCATCCGGGCCCGGCCGACCGGGAACACCGAGGTCGCGGCCACCAGCGGGCGGACCTTCCACGGCGAGGTCGCGGTGCGGGCCAGCAGCCGGGGCGAGCCGATCCAGGGGTACGGCAGCGGGGGCAGCCCGTCACCGGTCTCCCGTTCCAGCCGGCGGGGCTCCGGGACGCCGTCGACGGGCTCACCGCGCTGGTGGGCGACCAGCTCGTCCACGGTCATGCCGCAGCGCAGCGCGGCGGCGAGCACGCTGCCCGCGCTGGTGCCGACCAGCAGCTCCAGGTCGCCGAGGGGCCGGCCGATCCGCTCGGCCAGCGACGGCAGTGCACCGATCATCCAGGCCGAGCCGAGCAAGCCGCCCGCGCCCAGTACCAACCCGACACGGGACGAAGCAGCCACGGCGAACCCCCTCTGGTTACCTGACGGTAGCAAACGGGGTGGCCAGGCGCGTGGTGTGCGCGGAGAGCAGGCGCAGCAGCAGCCCGGCGACCGCGAACGTGAGCAGCCCGGCCAGCTGGCGGGCCGGGTCGCCCAGGCCGGAGTTGACCGCGGTCCAGGACGGCCAGCCGGCCATCGTGTTGACCGATGCGGTCACCGCCATGGCCAGAGGGATGATCAGTAGCTGTCGCACCCCGGCCAGCGCGGCCTCGTAGCGGATGATCAGGGCCGCCACCGCCACGTCCACCAGCGAGTTCACCGGCGCCCACCACAGCGGGAAGTTCCACAGCACCAGTGGCTGGTCGCCGTAGTAGACGTAGGTGTCCCAGTGCAGCAACGTCACCTCGAGCACCAGGTCGCCGGCCATACCGGCGGCGAACAGTGTCCACATGGCGCGCGGGGTGTTCCGCCGACGCAGCGCCAGCCAGGTCAGCCCGGCGCCGATGCCGAAGTAGACGAAGTAGGCCAGGCACAGCCACAGCGGCATCGGCCGGCCCCACAGCTCGAAGCCGCGGGTGGCGTTGGCCGGGTGCCAACAGCCGCCCACGGTGTCCACGAACGGCTCGAGCAGCATCATCGCGCCGCCGGCCGCGAACAGCACCAGGAAGGTGGGCCGGCCGGTGCGGCGCCAGTGGTACAGCGAGAACAGCAGGGCGACGGCGGCGAGCGTGGCCATCACGGTGGTGACGTTGCGGTCGACGGCGTGGCTGATGACCGCGTCGACGGGCGGTTGGGGGACCAGGTTCATCGGTCGATCCGGTTCGTCGGGCTGCCGATCCGGGCGATCGGCAGGTTCGGGGCCGGGCAGTCGTAGGCGGTCTTCGGCCCGCACACGCCGGCGGTGCGCCACTCCCGGGCCACGAAGGGCTCGGCCATCACGGCGTGCATGCCCCAGTAGGCGTACGGGATGTTGTAGGTGAACAGCATCCCGGCCTGGCAGGCGCCCATGATCGCCAGGAACTGGGCGAACGTGCGCAGCCGGCCACTGGTGATGCGCAGCTTGTCGATGCCGCGTTCGGGCAGCGAGCGCCCCCGGTCGTCCCGGAAGAAGTGCAGGCTGGCCAGCACGGTGTAGGTGCCGGCCCAGCTGATCGTCTCGTAGATCGGGAACTGGTGGTCGGTGCCGGCCCACAGGGTCAACGCCGGCACGGTGCTGCCGTAGCTGAACAGCTGGGTCCGGGTTATGAAGCTCTCCAGCAGCACGTCGAAAACGCAGAACGCCAGGTACGTGTAGCCGACCAGGCGCAGGTTGGACAGGCCCGCGTTGCGCGTGCGCAGCCGTCGCATGAACCGGGAGCCGGCGTAGGCGGGGATGCCGACCAGCCAGAAGTAGGCGGACAGCGCCCACAGCGACAGCGGCACCAACTCGCTGTTAGGGCTGGTCCAACCCGGGATGTGCGCGGTCCAGCTGCCGAAGTTGATCGACGTCGTGCTGTACAGGAACTGCGGGGCGGTCCAGTTGATCCACGGTTCCTGGAAGCACAGCGCCATGCAACCGAGGAAGAACAGCGCGTCGAAGCCGAACCGGCCGGTGCGCAGCTTCGGCCGGACCACGAACCACCAGAGGATCACCAACGACACCACCAGGGCGAACACCTCCCAGCCCCGGATCAGCGCCACGTACCAGTCCGGTTCCGAGCCGCGCCCGGTGGTGTTCGTGCGGAAGTCCCCGCTGACCACCCAGGCGGTCCAGACGTAGATCATCAGGGCCAGCCAGGCGGCGCCGTGCAGGATCCAGAGCTTCGCGTGGTCGGCGGCGTTCGGCCGGGGTTGGTTCCGCATCGGAACCGGCTGGGGCATGGTCATCTGCGCTCCCTACGCGGGTGGGTGGCTCTCAGGGCCGGGGGAAGGGCACGCCGGGTGCCGGGCAGGGCGGCAGGTCCGGCTGGTCGCCCCGGTAGTCGCACATGTCGTTGATCAGGTAGGACGGGTAGCCGGCCGGGAACGCGTCGCCGTGGGTGGCCAGCCACTGGCTGGGCACGAAGTACAGGACGGCGAACGCGGTGTGCACGGCGCCGAAGACGGCCAGGAACCGGACCCACCGGCGGCCGGCCCGGCCCATGCGCAGCGTGTTGGCGCCCAGCTCGGCCACCGTCTGGCCCCGGTCGTTGCGGAAGTAGCTGAGCGCGGCGATGGTGCCCAGGCCGCAGCCGGCGAAGAAGATGGGTTCGGTCATCGGCAGCTGGTAGGTCTCGCCGGCGTACAGGGACAGCCAGCGGATGCCGTGCGGGTAGGCGTAGATGCCGATGCGCAGCAGGATGGACTCGATGATCGTGTCGATCACGACCAGGCCCACCACCATGATCGCCACGGCCTGGGCCGGGGGCAGCGCCGGCCGCCGGGCCTTGATCTTGCGCATGATCCAGAGGATCAGCATGACCTGGGAGAACACCAGGCTGGTGTAGCCGGGCTGGCAGATGAAGATCGGTTCGGGCAGGCGGTTCCCGTTCGGGCTGATCCAGCTGGGCCAGGCCCCGTTCGCCCAGGCGCCGAAGTTGACGAAGTGCGAGTTGTAGAGCAGGGCCGTCGCCGAGTAGTTGAGGCTCATGTCCCAGAAGAACAGCATCGCGCCGGCCAGCACCAGCATCCCGTCGGTGGTCAGCTCGCCGGTGCGCCGCCACGGCCGGATCACCCAGAACCACATGGCGACCGCCGCCCCCAGCGGGATGGCCACCTGGAGCACCAGGAAGAACGCCCGGGTGGCCGGGCTGATCTCGTCCGGCCCGGGGTCGGTCGGGGTGAAGTTGGCGCTGGTCACCCAGCGGGCCAGCACGAACACCTGGAAGCCGAGCACGGCCGCGCCGACGGTGGCCCAGGCGAGCACCGGCCGGAACCGGGTCGGAGTGCTCACCGCGTACTGGTTCGGCAGAGCCATGCCGGTACCTCCGTCCGCACGGGACGCTCTTACCAAACAACGTTAAGTGAAGTGAGTGTATGCTCACAAGAGGTGAGTGAACATTCTCTTCGGGTTTCGATGGTGGAGCGTGATGACGGTTGTGGGTGAGCCCCGCGCGCGGCTGACCGGAGCGCAGCGGCGGGGGCAGATCATCGCCGCCGCGCAGGAGGTGTTCGCCACCAGCGGCCTGGGCGGCGCGCGCACCTCGCAGATCGCCGAGGCGGCCGGCGTGGCGGAGAGCATGCTGTACAAGCACTTCGCGTCCAAGCGGGACCTGTTCGAGGCCGCCGTCACCCAGCCCGTGGCCGAGTTCGTGCAGGGCGTCGCCGACGGCGCGGACGGCCTGCTGGACCGCGACGGCCCGGGCAGCGAGCGGTTCTACCGGTCCTTCCTGGCAACCATGACCGAGGTGCTGCCGCTGCTCGGGGTGGCGTTGTTCTCCGACTCGGAGCAGGGCCGGCGCTTCTACAACACCAGCATCGTGCCGCTGTTCGACCGGTACGAGGACAAGCTGCGCCGGTCCCTGGCCGCCGTGCCCGGCGCCCGGGTGGACGCCGGCTTCCTGGCCCGGGCGGTCATCGGGATCATGTTCATCCTGGCGCTGGACGCCAGTTACCGGTCGGAGCCGGCGCCGGGGGAGGTGACCGCCGACGAGGTCCGGTCCTTCGTGGCCGGCGCGCTGACCGGTACCGGTGCCTGGGCGGCGCGGCGGAAAAGGGAGGCCGACGGCGACGCGCGGGTCGCCGAGCTCGAGCGGGAGAACGCGGTGCTACGACGTATCGTGGCTGATCAGGCCATCGAGTTGCGTCTGCTCAAGGAGCAGTGATGGACGGTCCGTTCTACCTGGCCAGCGGGAACGAGGAGCGGGTGTTTCTCGCGGCGGCCGCCCAACGGCTGCCAGTGATGATCAAAGGCCCCACCGGCTGCGGGAAGACCAGGTTCGTCGAGGCGATGGCCCACCGGCTGGGCCGGCCGCTGGTCACCGTGGCCTGCCACGACGACCTCACCGCCGCCGACCTGGTCGGCCGGCACCTGCTCAAGGGGGGCGAGACGGTCTGGGTGGACGGCCCGCTGACCCGGGCGGTGCGGGACGGGGCGATCTGCTACCTGGACGAGGTGGTGGAGGCCCGCCAGGACACCACCGTGGTGCTGCACCCGCTGGCCGACCACCGGCGCGAGCTGTTCATCGAGCGGCTCGGGCTGTCACTGCTCGCCGCCGACGGGTTCCAGCTGGTGGTCTCCTACAACCCCGGCTACCAGTCGGTGCTCAAGGACCTGAAGGACTCCACCCGGCAGCGCATGGTCGGCATCGACCTGAGCTACCTGCCGGCCCCGGTGGAGGAGCGGGTGATCTCCCACGAGAGCGGGGTTCCGGGGGCGGTGGCGCAGGCCCTGGTGGCGCTGGGGGCCGCCGTCCGGCGGCTGGACACCGACACCGTGCGCGAGGTGGCGTCCACCCGGACGCTGGTCTCGGCGGGCAAGCTCGTCGCCGCCGGGGTGCCGCCCAGGGAGGCGGCGCGGGCCGCGGTGGCGGTGCCGCTCTCGGACGACCTGTCCACCGTCGCCGGCCTGGGTGAGCTGATCGACGCCCTGCTCCCGGAGAGCGCGCTGTCCGAGCCGCTGATGAGCTGACGGTGTCTCCGTCTCGGTACTCGGTCCTGGCCACCGCCCTCGGCGGCCGCCCGCTCACCGTCGCCCCGGCGCCGGGCGGCGAGGTGGCGTACACCGACGGCCAGACGATCTTTGTGCGCCCCGGCGGGCCGGTGCGGGCACAGGTGGTCGTGCACGCGCTGCTGGTCGGCAACGGCAGCCTGAACCGGCGGGTGCTGGGCGAGCTGCGCGGACGGCCCGAGCGGGCCGGCCGGTACCTGCTGCTGGAGATGTCCCGGCTGTGTCACCCCGGCGGGCCGTGGCCCCAACTGGCGCCGCTGATCGGGCTGCCGCGAGACGTGCCGGTGCCGGCCGGCCCCTCGGAGTCGCTGCGGCTGGCCGGCGGAGGGTTGCCGCCGGTGCCGGCGGACTGGGGGCGGATCCGGCCGGCCCGGCTGCTGCGCCGGCCCGCCGAGGAACTCGACCCGGCGGCGCCGTCGCGGGCCCGGACCGCCGGTGCGCCGCCGGAGCTGGATGACGACGACGCCGAGGAACCCGGGCGGATCCTGCGCGCGCTGGCCTCGCCGCTGGGCAGCTCGGCGCTCGGCCGGATGCTGCGTGACCTGCTGGGCATGGGCCGCTCGCGGGGCAAGCGCTCCGGCAGCGCCGACGCCGAGCTGGCCGAGAGCGGCACCGACCGGCCGGGTGCCGGGGCGCGACCGGTGCCCGGAACGAGCTGGCGGGCGGCCGGCGGGCCGGCACTGGCCGGGCCCGTCGCGCTCGGCTACCGGTATCCCGAGTGGGACGGTGCCGCGGGCCGCTACCGGCCGGGCTGGTGCACCGTGGTCGAGCGTCAACCCGAGCCGCCGGACGACGACGAACCCCGGGCCGAGGTGCAGGGCCGGGACATCGCCATGCGCCGGCGGCTGGCCCGGATCGGGCTGAGCCCCCAGGCGTTGCCGCGCCAGCCGGTCGGCGACGAGCTGGACACTGACGCCATGGTCCGGGCGAGGGTGGCGCTGGCGGCCGGGTCCAGCGCCGAGGAGAACGTGTACCTCGACGCCCGGCCGCGCCGCCGCGAGCTGTCCGTGCTGGTGCTGGTGGACGTGTCCGGCTCGACCAAGGACCCCAGCCCGGCTGGCGGCAGCGTGTTCGACCGGCAACGCGAGGCCGCCGCCTGCCTGGTCGACAGCCTCACCGCGCTGGGCGCGCGCACTGCCGGCTACGGCTTCTACTCACAGGGCCGGCACGCCGTGCACCTGCTGAGGGTGAAGACCTTCGACGAGCCGTGGAGCGGGTCCGCGCACGAGCGCCTGGCCAGGCTCCGCCCGGGCGGCTACACCCGCCTGGGCGCGGCTGTCCGGCACGGCACGATGCTGCTCACCCGGGAGACCTCCACGGCCCGGCGGCGGCTCCTGGTGGTGCTCTCCGACGGGTTCCCCTACGACACCGAGTACCAGGACGCCTACGCGGAGCGGGACTGCGTGCGCGCACTGGCCGAAGCCCGCCACCGGGCGATCGGCTGCCTGTGCGTCTCCATCGGCGCCCCTACCGACGACGAGGCCCTGACCAGGGTGTTCGGCAGCGCGGCGCACGCCGGGGTGCCCGACCTGGACAGCCTGCGCGCGGTCGCGCCGGTGCTCTTCCGGCACGGCCTGCGCACCAGCGACCCCCGCCGCCGCTCCACCCAACTACCCGCCCTCTGAACTCGCCCGCGGCATCCGCCGCGGTGATCAGGGCTCGATGACCAGTGCGCCGATGGCGCCGTCGCGGAGGGCAAACTTGAACTGGAGGTCGGCGACACCACCGGGGAAGTCGCCCTCCAGGTGGTGCACGACCACGTGGTGGTCGGGGTCGATGGTGCGGGCGCCGACCGCCTCGATGGTGTAGGTGTACTCGGTCCCGGCGGTGGCCAGCCAGGCCCGGATCTCCTCGCGGCCGTGGTGGGTCCGGCCCTCGTCGGTGGCGGTGGCGTCAGGGGCGAACGCGGCGACGGCGGTGTCGATGTCCCGGGCGAGGTGCGCGGCGAGGTAGGTGTTGATCCGTGCGGGCAGCTCCGCCCGGTCGACCGGCGTGCCCTGGTCCCAGTTGGTCATGGTGCGCTCCTTCGGTGTCCGGCCCGTTCAGGTCGGGCTCGGGGCGCACGCTCCACCCTCTCCCCGGGAGAGGGTCAAGCCGGCTGACCCTCTCCCGGGGAGAGGGTGCAGAGTGCCGGGATGCCCCGGGGCCTGACCATCGGCGAGTTCGCCCAGCTCACCCATCTGAGCGTGCGCACCCTGCGCCGCTACCACGAGTCGGGGCTACTGGCGCCGGCGGCGGTCGACCCGGCGAGCGGCTACCGGTACTACTCCAGCGCGCAGATACCCACCGCGCAGGTGATCCACCAGCTGCGCCGGCTCGACGTGCCGTTGGCCGAGGTGGGGGAGATCCTCCAGGCCGAGGACCCCGGGGAGCGGGCGGACCTGATCACCGGTCACCTGCGCAACCTGGAGGCCCAGCTGGACCGCACCCGCGCCGCCGTCACCTCGCTGCGCCGGCTGCTCCGCCCGGACCCCGGTGAGCTGCCGGTGCGGCGGCGCACCGATCCCGCCCGGACCGTGGCCGCCGTCGCCGACACGGTCGGTATCGACGACGTCATGGCCTGGTACGCGGACGCGATGGCCGCGATCGACGCCGCCGTCGCCGGCCACCGGCCGCTGGGACCGCCGGGCGGGCTGTACGAGAACGAGCTGTTCACCGGGGGACGCGGGCATCTCGTGGTGTTCCGGCCGGTCGAGGACCCGCCCGAGCGGGGTCGGGTCAGGCCCACCGAGCTGCCCGCCGCCGAGCTGGTGACCACCGTTCACCACGGTCCGCACGACGACCTGGCGATCACCTACGGCAGACTGGGCGAGTGGGTGGTCGGGCACGCGCTGGCCGTCGCGGGGCCGGTCCGTGAGACCTACCTCGTCGGGCCCCGGGACGATCCGGACCAGGGAAGATGGCGCACCGAGATCGGCTGGCCGGTGTTCGCCGTCGGGGCCGTCTAAACCGTCCCGACCGTGGCGACCGGCATCACGATGAGTCATCGAATCGTCACGGCATGTGCCTGATGTGATGGTTGGGGTGGCTGAGTCGGGTATCTGACGTCCGTCGCGCTAGCCACGCGGGGGCTGGCGGGTCCAAGATCCCCTCGTGATATTGGATCCACTGCGCTCCGTCGTACAGACGATCTTCCCCGAAGACGTGGAAGCGTTGATCCGCGACGAGGTCCTCAGCTTGTATGCGCAGCTCGAGGACGAGGAAGAGGACGACGAAACCCCCGTCTGACCGGCGCAGCGCCGATCGTCCCCGCGCGTCCGGAGGGCATCGTGCCGATGATCGACAGCTCGGCCCTGGTCGAGGGCTTCTACCCGGACCCGCCGCCGGCCAATCCGCAGGCCCGCCGCGCCGAGGAAGCTGTGATCACCTGGCTCTGGCGGATCGGCTTTCTCACCACACCCGAGCAGGAAGCCCACCTGCGGTCGTTCGAGTTCGGCACCTACCACGGGCTGGCCACACCGGACGCCGGCCTGGATGCCCTGGTGCTCGGCCTGAAGTGGTTCTGCTGGGGCTCGCTGGCCGATGACCAGTACGACAACTACGACTGGGGCGAACGGGAGCACCGGCTGGCCCGGATGATCGACGACGTCCGCGCGGCGGTGGCCGGTCGGCCGGTCGCTGTGTCGAACCCGGTGCTCGCCGGGTTCGTCGAGTACTGGCCCGACCTGACCAAGGGCCTGGCCGAGGCTTCGCTGCGCCGGATCACCGGGCACTTCGTGGACTACCTGCAGGCGATCCTGCTGCAGAACCGCTACCACGCGCGCGGCGAGGTGCCGGACGCGGCGACCTTCCTGATGCTGCGGCGCAACACCATCGCGATGGTCTTCCAGGCGGACGTGCTGGAGATCATCGGCGAGCGGCGGGTGCCCGAGCCGCTGTGGGAGAGCCTGCCGTTGCGCGAGCTGGTGTGGTGCTTCGCGGACATCACGGCGTGGCACAACGACGTCTACGGCCTGGAGAAGGACCTCGCGGACCGGCAGACCTGCAACGCGGTGCGGGTGGTCGCGGCGGGCGAGGAATGCGACCTGGACACCGCCGTCGCCCGGGTGCTGGAGCGCGCGCGGCACCGGCAGCGGCTGATGCTCGAGCTGGAACGGGGCCTGCCCGAGCTCACCCGGAGGCTGGGGCTCCCGGCGAGCGCGGCCGCGCGGGCGGCCCGGCTGGTCGAGGACTTGCGCGCGTATGTCCACGCCAACCTGGTGTGGATCGGCCAAACCGCGCGCTACGACCTGAACCGGCCCCGGATCCGGGGCACCTTCGACGACGTGCTCAGCCGTTGAGCGGTCCGCCGGTGGCGCCCGGCCGCGTTCCGGTGCTGGGGCATCTGCCGGCGCTGGCGGCGCGGCCGATGCGCTTCCTGGAACGGCTGCGGCCGGCCGGCGGCCTGGCCCGGGTGGACCTCGGGCGGCGCCCGATGGTGTTCCTGACCGCGCCGGCCCTGGTGCACGAGCTGCTCACCGAGCACTCCGACAGGTGCGAACGCGGGCTGATCTACGACCGGGCGCGCACCGTGTTCGGCAATGGGCTGGCCACCTCCGACGGGGCCTTCCACCGCGCGCAGCGGCGGGTCGTGCAGCCGGCGTTCGGCCGCCAACGCGTGGCCGGGTACACCGAGGTCATGCGCCGCCGGACGTCGGCGCTGGTGGAGTCGTGGCGGCCGGGCCAGGTCGTCGCGCTGGACGTCGCGCTGGACCGGCTGACCCTGGACATCGCCGCCGACGCGCTGTTCGACCGGGAGCTCTCGCCCGAGGCCGCCGATCAGGTCCGCCGGCTGATTCCGGTGATCGTGCACGGGCTGCTGTGGCGGATGCTGGTTCCCGCCCGACTGGACGGCCGGCTGCCGCCGCCGGCGGTCCGCCGGTTCGACACCGCCGCCGCGCGGCTGCGTGCGGTCCTGGACCGGGCCATCGGCGCCCGGCGGGACGCGCCGGGAACCGACCTGCTCGGCGTGCTGCTCGCCGGCATGTCCGAGGAGGCGGCGCGAGACGAGGTCGTGTCCCTGCTGATGGCCGGGACCGAGACCCTGGCCAGCACCCTGACCTGGATGTTCTACGAGATCGCCGGCCGCCCGGAGATCGAGCGGCGGCTGCGGGAGGAGCCCGGCGGGGACTACGCCCGGCGGGTGGTCGACGAGACGCTGAGGCTGCATGCCCCGCTGCTGTTCACCCGCCGGCTGCGCGAACCCGTGACGCTCGCCGGCGTCCGACTGCCCGAGGGCACGGAGCTGGCCTACAGCCCACATGCCCTGCACCGGGATCCGTCGGTGTTCGACCGGGCGGGCGAGTTCGACCCGGACCGGTGGCTGTCCGCCCCGGCCGACTCGCTGCCCCGAGGCGCGTTCACGCCGTTCAGCGTGGGGGTCCACCGGTGCATCGGTGAGTCGTACGCGCGCGCCGCCCTGGCCACCATAACGGCCGCCATCACCGCGCGCTGGCGCTTCCACCCCGTGCCCGGTTACCGCCCCCGGATCGTCCCCGCCGAAATCCCCCGCTTGCGTTCCCTCCCGGTGATCCTCCGCGAGTCGGCACCCTCAGCGCACTGAGTTCGCCGAGACGATCACGCCACCACCATCGCCGGCTGGCCGACGTGGATGGTGCCCGGGCGCAACACCTCCAGGTAGACCCCGGCGCACGGCAGCTGGCCGAACCCGGGCACGTCGACGCGGTTCTCCCGCATCGGCACCCGCACCGCGTGCGGGGCCCGGGGCAGCTCGCCGTGCTCCAGGGTCGGCACCGAACACCTCGGAGTCGGCAGCGTGGCCCGCAGCCGAACCTCGCCGATCACCAGCTCGCGGCCCAGCCAGGAGTTCTCCAGCCACGCCCGGTCCGCCGGTTCGGTGGCCAGCACCAGATTCGGCCGATACCGGAGCGCCTCGGCGCCGATGTGCTCGAGGGTGGCCGTGGTGATCCCGTGCAGCGGCGAGTGGTCGACGAACGTGGTGCCCGGCGTGCCCTGGGAGATCTCCAGGGTGGCGTACTCGACCTCCGCCGTCACGCCGTGCTCCAGCACGTCCTCCGGGGCGGGCCGCTCGACCTGCGCTCCGGCGACCCGCTCGTCGGACAGGTGCACCGGCCGGCCGAGCAGCTCGGACAGGCGTTCGTCGACGGCCGGGTCGTCGGCGGCGATGTCGGCACCGTCGGCCAGCCGGATGCGCACCCGGCCGGGGGCTCCGGTGGCGGACAGGGTGAGCAGGCGGCGCCACAACCGGGGGTGCTTGGCCGTGGCCACCCGCCCGGTCTCGAGGTCGACCAGGGCCAGCCGGCGGTCGCCCTCGGCGCCCTGGGCGTCCACGGTGAGGCTGGGCACGGCCTCGCCGAGCATCGACTTCACCGGGTACCGGCGCAGTGACTGCACCAACATGTCGGTCATTGCTCCAATATCGGGAACCACGGTGACCGGGTCAACAAGGGTCGTCGCGGAGCGCGCGGGAGGTCGGGGTCGCCCGGTGCATGTAGTCGGCGACCGGTCCCTGGTAGAGCAGTGACCCGCCGTGCCGCCCGGGGCCCGGGCCGAGGTCGAGCAGCCAGTCGGCGCGCCGGATGACGTCCAGGTTGTGCTCGATGACGACCACGGTGTGGCCCTGCTCGACCAGGCCGTCCAGCACCCGCAACAGCGTGTCGATGTCACTTCGGTGCAGGCCGGTTGTCGGCTCGTCGAGCAGGTAGGTCGTGGGCTCCTCGGCGGTGTGCAGCTGGCGGGCGATCTTGACCCGTTGGCACTCGCCGCCGGACAGCGTGCTCAGCGGCTGGCCCAGGTGCAGGTAGCCCAGGCCGACCTCGGCCAGCTGGGCCAGCGCCCCGGAGATGGCGGCGCTGGGCAGCCGCTCGATCGCCTCGTCCACCGACAGCTCGTCGATGTCGGCGATGGACAGGCCGCCGACGGTGTGGCCGAGTACCTCCGGGGTGAAGCGCCGGCCGTGGCAGGTCTCGCACACGGTCTCCTGGCCGTCCAGGAAGGCCAGGTCGGTGTAGATCACGCCCAGGCCCTTGCAGTCCGGGCAGGCGCCCTTGGAGTTCGCGCTGAACAGTGCGGCCGGCACGCCGTTGTGGCGGGCGAACAGCTTGCGGATGGCCGGCGCGATACCGGTGTAGGTGATCGGGCTGGACCGGCGGTTGGTGCTCACCGGCCTCTGGTCGATCACCGTGGCCGCGTGCTGCGCGACCAGCTCGGTGGCCAGGCTGGACTTGCCGGAGCCGGCCACGCCGGTGAACACGGTGAGCACCCCGGTGGGGATGTCCACGGTGAGGTTGCGCAGGTTGTTGCGGGTGGCGCCGGTGACCGTGAGCCGGCCGGTGGCGGGGCGCGGGGTGTCCTTCACCGGCCGTTGCCCGGCCAGCGCCCGGCCGGTGGGCGTGTCTGCCCGGCGCAGCTCGGCGTAGCTGCCCTGGAAGACCAGCCGGCCACCGCCCGCACCGGCGGCCGGGCCGATCTCGATCACCTGGTCGGCCCGCGCCATCACGTCGGGGTCGTGCTCCACCACCAGGATGCTGTTCCCGGCGTCGCGCAGCTGGGTGAGCAGCCGGGTCACCGAGGCGACGTCGGTGGGGTGCAGCCCCACGGTGGGCTCGTCGACCACGTAGAGCATCTCGGTGAGGCTGGACCCGAGGTGTTTCACCGTCTTGATCCGCTGCGACTCCCCGCCGGACAGCGTGGTGGTCGCCCGGGAGAGGCTCAGGTAGCCCAGCCCGATAGTGATCATCGCCTCCAGCCGGTCGGTGAGCGCCGTGACGACCGGAGCCACCCGGGGCGCCTCGATCCCGCGCACGACCTCGGCCAGCTCGGTGATCTCCATGCGGGCCAGCCGGCCGATGGTGTGGCCGGCGACCGTGGTCTGCCGGGCGGCCTGGTTCAGCCGCTCGCCGTCGCAGTCGGGGCAGGTCTGGGCCCGGGTGAACCGGCGGATGGTCTCCTGCTTGCGCTCGGACAGGTGGTCGGAGGTGTGCAGGTAGATCCGCTCGAAGCGTTGCACCACGCCCTCGTAGCCCTTGGGCGGGCGGTTCCTCAGCTCCGCGGTGGCGGCCCCGCCGTACAGCAGCGCCTCCCGTTCCCCGGGGCTCCAGTCGCGCAGCGGGGTGTCCGCGTCGAACGAGCCGATGTCCGCGTACTGCCCGTACCAGTACTGCCCGTTGCCGAACCCGGGCAGCCGGATCGCGCCGCCGGCCAGTGACCTGTCCAGGTCCAGGAACCGGTCGACCGCGCTCACCACCACCTCGCCCAGGCCGGAGCAGCGCGGGCACATGCCGGCCGGGTCGTTGAACGAGAAGTGGTTCGACTCGCCGACGAACGGCTCGCCCAGCCGGGAGAACAGCAGCCGCAGGTACGTCCACGCGTCGGTCACCGTGCCGACCGTGGACCGGGCGTTGCCGCCGATCCGGCGCTGGTCGATCACCACCACCGGGGACAGGCCCCCGATGTGCGCCACCTCGGGGCGGGTCCACCGGGGCAGCCGGTTGCGCAGGAACGGGGGGAACGTCTCGTTCAGCTGGTGACCCGCCTCGGCGGCGATGGTGTCGAACACCAGTGACGACTTGCCCGAGCCGGAAACGCCGGCCAGTACCACCAGCTGGTTGCGCGGGATGTCCAGGTCCAGCCCGGCCAGGTTGTGCGTGCGGGCTCCTCGGATGGTGATGCAGCGGTTCATGCGCTCGACGTTATGAGTAGATGTGGCCGGATCCTGACCGCGATTTGCCGCATGATGGCGGTGTGGCCGATGTAACCGAGCGGATGTTGAACCTGCTGTCCAACCTGCAGACCGGGCGCGCCTTCGCCGGCGAGGAGCTGGCCGGGCGACTCGGGGTCAGCCCGCGCACCCTGCGCCGGGACGTCGAGCGGCTGCGCGGCTACGGCTACCCGGTGAACACCCAGCCCGGCCCCGGCGGCTACTACCGGCTGGCCGCCGGCCGCACCATGCCGCCACTGGTGCTGGACGACGACGAGGCGCTGGCCGCGCTGCTCGGGCTGGCCGCGTTGGCGGCTTCCGGCGGAGCCGGCTGGGGGCGGGCGCCCAGTTCGGCGCCCGACGGAGGCGCGAGCCCGGCCGCCGAGGGTGGCCTGGACGAGGCCGCGACCCGGGCCTACGGCAAGCTGGACCTGTTCCTGCCGGTGCGCCTGCGACCCAGGGCGACGGCCATCCGTGCCGGCCTGGAGACCGGCCGGCAGGCCGCTCCCCGGGTCGCCACCGACCACCTGGCCACCCTGGCCGACGCCATCGCGGCCCGGGACGTCGTGACTTTCGACTACGCCGACGCGCGCGGGAAGTCCAGCCGGCGGCGGGTGGAGCCGTACCGGCAGATCCACCAGATGCTGCGCTGGTACCTGCTGGCCTGGGACACCGACCGCGCCGACTGGCGGGTGTTCCGGGTGGACCGGCTCACCGGGCCCCGCCGGACCGGCCGGCGCTTCGACCCCCGGCCGCTGCCGGCGGGCTCCGCCGTCGAGTACCTGCGGCGCGGCATGAACCTCGGCAAGCAGCGCGTGGAGCTGGAGATACGGGCGGCCGTCGGCCCGGTGGTGGATGCGCTGAAGCACCAGGAGGCCGAGATCACAGCGGTGGACGACCGGCTCACCCGGGTCGTGCTGTGGCTCGACTCGTGGGAGTGGCTGGTGCTCAACCTGGCTTTCCTGGACGCGGACTTCGCCCTGGTGGGGCCGCCCGAGTTCATCCGGTCCTGCCGCGCGTTCGCCGAGCGGGTTCTCACCGCGACGGCCGAGATGCCCCTATCGTGAGGCGTGACCGGGGTCATCTTTTGGCCGGTTCCCACAAGATCCGGCGCCCGGCGCGGTTGGTTGCGGCATTTCACTTACCGGCCGGTACACGGAATTGTTGGGTCGGTCCACAAGACGTAGCTAGCGCAGGAGGCTCGCTCGGTGTTCAGTCGTGTCGCCATCGTCAACCGCGGAGAGGCCGCGATGCGGCTCATCCACGCCGTTCGGGAGCTCGCCGCCGAGACCGGTACGCGGATCGAGACCGTCGCGTTCTTCACCGACGCCGACCGGTCGGCCACGTTCGTGCGCGAGGCCGACCTGAGCCACTACCTCGGCCCGGCGTCCGCGCGGCCGTACCTGGACCACGCGGTGCTGGAGCGCGCGCTGCGCGAGTCGGGCGCGGACGCGGCCTGGGTGGGCTGGGGGTTCGTCGCGGAGGACCCGGCCTTCGCCGAGCTGTGTGAACGGGTCGGCGTGACGTTCGTCGGCCCGACCCCCGAGGCGATGCGCAAGCTGGGCGACAAGATCGGTTCCAAGCTGATCGCCGAGGAGGTCGGCGTACCGGTCGCCCCGTGGAGCCGGGGCGCGGTCGACGACCTGGAGGCGGCGGCCCGGGTGGCCGGCGAGATCGGCTACCCACTGATGCTCAAGGCCACGGCGGGCGGCGGCGGCCGGGGCATCCGCGTGATCACCAACGAGGCCGAGCTGACCGACGCCTACGACCGCACCCGGATGGAGGCCGAGCGGGCCTTCGGCAGCGGCGTGGTTTTCCTGGAGCGCCTGGTCACCGGGGCGAGGCACGTCGAGGTGCAGGTGATTGCCGACGGCCAGGGCACGGCGTGGGCGCTGGGCGTGCGGGACTGCTCGGTGCAGCGGCGCAACCAGAAGGTGATCGAGGAGTCCGCTTCGCCGGTGCTCAGCGCCGAGCAGAGCACCGAGCTCAAGGCGTCGGCCGAACGGCTGGCCCTGGCGGTCGGCTACCGGGGCGCGGGCACGGTGGAGTTCCTCTACCACCCCGGCGAGCGCCGGTTCGCCTTCCTCGAGGTGAACACCCGCCTGCAGGTCGAGCACCCGATCACCGAGCTCACCACCGGGATCGACCTGGTGAAGGCCCAGCTGCGGGTCGCGGCGGGGGAGAAGCTGACCGGCCGCCCGCCGGCCGAGATCGGGCACGCCATCGAGGCCCGGCTGAACGCCGAGGACCCGGACCGCGACTTCGCCCCTTCGCCGGGCCGCATCGTCCGGCTGAGCCTGCCCGCCGGCCCCGGGATCCGGGTGGACACCGGGGTCAGCGAGGGCGACACCATCCCGGCCGACTTCGACTCGATGATCGCCAAGATCATCGCGCACGGCCGGGACCGGGACGAGGCGCTGGGCCGGCTCCGCCGCGCGATGGCGGAGACCACGGTGATCATCGCCGGCGGCGCCACCAACAAGAGCTTCGTGCTGGACCTGCTGGACCAGCCCGAGGTGATCGACGCCAGCGCGGACACCGGCTGGATCGACCGGGTGCGGGGCGAGGGCCGGCTGGAGTCCCGGCGGGGCGCCGCCGTGGCGCTGGCGGCCGCCGCGGTCGAGGCCTACGAGGACGCGGAGGAGGTGGCCAAGCAGCGGCTGCTGGCCACCGCGCACGGCGGCCGCCCCCAGGTGCAGTTGGACACCGACCGGCCGGTGGAGCTGAAGCTGCGCGGGGTCGGCTACCGGGTGCACGTCGGCCGGGTCGGCCCGCCGGCGCAGCCGGCAGGGGCCGGGCGGCCAGTTGGGCGCCCGGCGGGGACACAGTCCCGGTTCCGGGTGGCCATCGCGGCGGGCAGCAACGGCAACTCCCGCTCGGCGGACGTCCAGCTCGAGCGGTTCGACCGGCAGACCGGCCAGATCACGGTCAACGGCACCCGGTTCCGGCTGGTCACCAACGCGCACGGGCCGACCCACCTGGTCGAGGTGGACGGCGTCGCGCACCGGATCAGCCACGACGAGGGCGGCGTGGTGCGAGCGCCCGCGCCGGCACTGGTGGTGGCCACGCCGCTGAAGGTGGGCGCCGAGGTGGAGGCCGGCGCTCCGGTGCTGGTGCTGGAGTCGATGAAGATGGAGACGGTGCTGCGCGCGCCGTTCCGCGCGCGGTTGCGAGAGTGCCCGGTGACGGTGGGCAGCCAGGTGGAGACCGGGGCGCCGCTGCTGCGGCTGGAGCCGCTCGGCGACGGCGACGGTGATGCCGAGGGCGCCGGTCCGGACCCGGGCGACCAGGTGGAGATCGACCTGCCGGCCGAGACCACCGGCCTCTCCGCCGCGGGGCGGGTCGCCGCCGGCCTGGAGGACCTGCGCGGCCTGGTGCTGGGCTTCGACGCCGGCCCGGGCAACGGGCGCAGGGCACTGGCCGCCTACGCCGCCGCGCGGGCCGACCTGGCGCGGGAGAACGAGCGGCCGCTGGCCGGGGAGATCGAGCTGCTGGAGGCGTTCGCCGACCTTTCCGAGCTGACCCGCAACCGGCACATCAGCGCGGACGTCAAGGCGGACACCCGGGTGCACAGCCCGCGCGAGTACTTCCACACCTACCTGCAGAGCCTGGACGTGGAACGGGCCGGGCTGCCCGAGAGCTTCCAGCGCCGGCTGGGCAAGGTGCTGGAGCACTACGGGGTGACCGACCTGGAGCGCACGCCGGAACTGGAGGACGCGGTCTTCCGGATCTTCCTGGCCCAGCGCCGGGGAGCCGGCGACACCCCGGTGGTGACTACCCTGCTGCGCCAGTGGCTGACCGAGCCGCAACCGCCCGAGCCGCTGCGCGAGACCGCCGGCCTCACCCTGGAGCACCTGATCGCGGCCACCCAGCTGCGCGACCCCGCCGTGGCCGACCTGGCCCGTTCGGTGGTGTTCCGCTGGTTCGCCCAGCCGATCCTGCGCCGCAACCGGGCCCGGGTCTACGCCGGCGTCCGCGCGGACCTGCGTTACCTGGACGCCAACCCGGGCGCACCGGACCGGGCGGACCGGATCGCCGCCATGGTGGCCAGCTCGGAGCCGCTGGTGCGGCTGCTCGGGCAGCGAATCGGCCGCCGGGGTGCCGGGCTGGCGCCGATGCTGGAGGTGCTGACCCGCCGCTACTACGGCAACAAGTCCCTGCGTGACCTGCACGCCACCGATGTCGCCGGCTGCTGCTTCGTCGTCGCCGAGCACAATGACCAGGCCGGCCGGTCCACCGTGCTGACCACGGCGGTGGACTTCCCGGCGCTGCCGGAGGCGGTGCGGGCCATCGACGAGCTCGCGCCCAGCGACGACGTGGTCGTGGACATCTACCTCACCTGGGCGGACCAGCCGGACGATCCGGACGTGATGGCGGCGGCGCTGCGCAAGGTGCTGGCCACGCGGCCGCTGCCCGGGCAGGTCCGCCGGGTCACCACCACGGTGGCCGGCGGCGACGGCGCGGCGATGCACCACCACTTCACCTTCCGGCCGTCCTCCACCGGCATCACCGAGGAGCGCCTGATCCGCGGCCTGCACCCGCTGATCGCCCAGCGCATGCAGCTGGAACGGTGGCGCAACTTCGACCTCACCCGGCTGCCCTCGACGGACGAGGAGGTGTACCTGTTCAGCTGCGTGGCGCCGGAGAACCCGTCCGACGAGCGGCTGGTGGCGATGGCCCAGGTGCGCGACCTCACCCCGCTGCGGGACAGCGAGGGCCGGCTGGTCGCGCTGCCGGCCGCCGAGGACACCCTGGCGGCCTGCCTGGACGCGATCCGCAAGGTGCGCTCCAGCCGCCCGGCCAACCGCCGGCCGGACACCAACCGGGTGCTGGCTTACGTCTGGCCGCCGAGCGAGGTGAGCGGCGAGGAGCTGCGCACGATCGTGGCGCGGGTCTCGCCCACCATGGCCGGCGCCGGGCTGGAGGAGGTCGTCTTCCTGGCCCGGCAGCGGGACCGGGAGAGCCGTGAGCTGCGGGACATCGCGGTGAGCATGGACTACGACGTGAAGTCCGGGGTCCGCCTGGAGATCGGCGAGCGGCCCAGCGGGCTGATCGAGCCGCTGGACGACTACCAGCGCAACGTGCTGCGGGCCAGCCGGCGGGGCGCCGTCTACCCGTACGAGCTGACCGGGATGCTCACCGGTGACACGGGCCGCTTCGTCGAGCACGACATGGACGACGAGGGGAACCTGGTCCCGGTGGACCGGCCGCGCGGTCAGAACACCGCCGCGCTGGTGGCCGGCGTGATCAGCACGCCCACCGCGCGGCACCCGGAGGGGATGTCCCGGGTGGTACTGCTCGGCGACCCGACCAAGTCGCTGGGGGCGCTGTCCGAGCCGGAGTGCTCGCGGGTGATTGCCGCGCTGGACCTGGCCGAGCGGATGGGCGTGCCGGTGGAGTGGTACGCGCTCTCCGCCGGCGCGCGGATCTCCATGGAGTCCGGCACGGAGAACATGGACTGGGTGGCCGCCGCGCTCAAGCGCATCGTCACCTTCACCCAGGACGGCGGCGAGATCAACATCGTGGTGGCCGGGATCAACGTGGGCGCCCAGCCGTACTGGAACGCCGAGGCCACGATGCTCATGCACACCAAGGGCATCCTGGTGATGACGCCGGACTCGGCGATGGTGCTCACCGGCAAGGACACGCTGGATTTTTCCGGCAGCGTCTCGGCCGAGGACAACTTCGGCATCGGCGGCTACGACCGGGTGATGGGGCCGAACGGCCAGGCCCAGTACTGGGCGCCCACCCTGGCCGGCGCCCGCGACGTGCTGATGGCCCACTACGACCACACCTACGTGGCACCGGGCGAGGCGGGTCCCCGGCCGGCCGCAACCACCGACCCGCACGACCGGGACGTCTCGAGCTACCCGCACGTGCTGGCCGGCAGCGACTTCGGCACCGTCGGCGAGATCTTCTCCGCGACCGCCAACCCGGACCGGAAGAAGGCGTTCGACATCCGCACCGTGATGCGCGCGGTGTCCGACCAGGACCACCCGGTGCTGGAACGGTGGGCCGGCATGGCGGACGCGGACACCTCCGTGGTGCAGGACGCGCACCTCGGCGGCCGGCCGGTCTGCCTGATCGGGATCGAGTCCAAGGCGGTGCAGCGGCGGGGCTTCCCGCCCACCGACGGGCCGGACACCTATACGGCGGGCACGCTGTTCCCGCGCTCCTCGAAGAAGGTGGCCAGGGCGATCAACGCGGCCAGCGGCAACCGCCCGCTGGTCGTGCTGGCCAACCTGTCCGGCTTCGACGGGTCGCCGGAGTCGATGCGCAAGCTGCAGCTGGAGTACGGCGCGGAGATCGGCCGGGCGGTGGTCAACTTCCGGGGGCCGATCGCGTTCTGCGTGATCTCCCGGTACCACGGCGGCGCGTTCGTGGTGTTCTCCAAGGCGCTGAACCCGGGCATGACCGTGCTCGCCGTGGAGGGCTCGTTCGCCTCGGTGATCGGCGGCGCGCCCGCCGCGGCCGTGGTGTTCAGCGCCGAGGTGAACCGGCGCACCGCGACCGACCCCCGGGTGGTGGAGCTGGACGCGCGCCTCGCCGAGGCCGCCGCCGGCGCGGAACGGGCCGAGCTGGGCGCACGGCTGGCCGAGGTGCGGGCCTCGGTGCGCTCGGAGAAACTGGCCGACGTGGCGACCGAGTTCGACCGGGTGCACAGCGCGCACCGGGCGGTCGAGGTCGGCTCGGTGGACGCCGTGATCAGCGCCGCCGAGCTGCGCCCCCGCATCATCCAGGCCATAAACAGCGATCACTGACAGCCGTTGCGGGCACCTCGCACACGCACCGTGACATCGAAGGATCCGTGGTAACACGGTTCTCGGACCGAGATACGGCGAGGTCGACACCAGTCTGGTTTCGCCGAAATCAAACCAGATTCAGGTCGATCTCGCGAGCGAACCTTGCTCGAGTCCAGGGCCTGCCAGTCACGCAACGTGACAGATCCGGCTGGTAACCCGCATCGTGTCGCCAGACGCCGCCCGCGGTGGCGAACGCCGCCTGCCCCCGCGCGATCAGGCTCCTCAATGTTGCGTATCTCCACGCAGAGCAAGCACGCAGAGCAAGAGGGGGGCGCGTTGTGGGGTGAGCACAAACGGGGCGGGCGGATTCGGTTCGAAGCCCGATGGGGCGGACGCGGCGGATTCGTAGCGTAGGTACTCGTCAAGAGTGGAACCGCAGCGGTCGAGGAGGATCGCCATGAAGACCTACGCACTGTCGGCGCCGGTGAACGGCCAGGACACCTGGCGGGACGGCAAACGGTACCTGTGGATCCTCGGGCTGGTGGTCCCGCTGCTGCCGTTCGTGGCCATGGGGCTGTACCGGCTCACCGGCCTGGAGGCGACGCTGTGGCTCGGCCCGGTGGTGCTGCTGGTGATCGTCCCGCTGATCGACCTGGTCGCCGGGTTCGACCCGACCAACCCGCCGGACGAGGTCATGGAGGCGCTGGAGGAGGACCGCTACTACCGCTGGGTCACCTACGCCTACCTGCCGGTCCAGTACGCCGGGTTCGTCGCGTCGATGTGGTTCATCGCCACCCAGGACACCGGCATCCTGGGCGGCATCGGCCTGGCGATCACTGCCGGCACGGTGTCCGGCGTGGCCATCAACACCGCACACGAGCTCGGGCACAAGCGGGAGGACGCGGAACGCTGGCTGGCCAAGATCGCGCTGGCGCCGTGTTTCTACGGGCACTTCTACATCGAGCACAACCGGGGCCACCATGTGCGGGTGGCCACCCCGGAGGACCCGGCGTCCAGCCGGATGGGGGAGAGCTTCTACCGGTTCTGGCCGCGCACCGTGGCCGGCTCGCTGCGCAGCGCCTGGCACCTGGAGGCCAAGCGGATCGGCCGGCGCAAGCAGCACCCGTTCCGCCCGGGCAACGACGTGCTGAACGCCTGGGTCATGTCGGTGGTGCTGTGGGGCGGGCTGCTGGCCTGGCTGGGCTGGGGGATCCTGCCCTACCTGGTGCTGCAGGCGGTGTTCGGCTTCTCCCTGCTGGAGATCGTGAACTACATGGAGCACTACGGCATGCTGCGGCAGAAGGTCGGCGCTCCCGACCGCCGGCGCTACGAGCGGGTCACCCCGGAGCACTCGTGGAACTCCAACAACATCGCCACCAACGTGCTGCTCTACCACCTGCAGCGGCACAGTGACCACCACGCCAACCCCACCCGCCGGTTCCAGACCCTGCGCGACTTCCCGGAGAGCCCGGTGCTGCCCACCGGCTACAGCGGGATGATGGTGATGGCGATGTTCCCGCCGCTGTTCCGCCGGCTGATGGATCCCCGGGTGGTGGCCCACTACGGCGGCGACCTGCGGCTGGCCAACGTGGCGCCGTCGAAGCGGGAGCGGCTGCTGGCCAGGTACCCCGTGCCGGTGAGTGACACCGAGACCGAGCGCACGGACACCTCGGCCCGGACCGCGGGGGACGACGCCCCCGGCGCCCGCTGCCCCGGCTGCGGCTACACCTACCGGGTGGCCGAGGGTAACGAGCTGGAGGGCTTCGCCGCCGGCACCGCCTGGTCGGACATCCCGAGCGACTGGACCTGCCCCGACTGCGGGGTCCGGGAGAAGGTCGACTTCGTCCCGCTGACCCACGAGGCGGTGTGACGACCATGGAGATCATCGCGGACAGGCGCACCTGTGAGGGCCTGGGCATGTGCGAGGCCATGGCCCACGAGTTCTTCGAGGTCGGTGAGGACGGCCTGGTCCAGGTCCTCGAGGAGTTCCCCACCGACGAACACCGCGACCTGGTCGACGCCGCTGTGCAGGCCTGCCCGGTCGCCGCCCTCCGTTTGCGGGGCTGACCCCGCCGAAAAGGCCGCCCGGTTTCTCCGAACACGGAAACCGGGCGGCCTTTGTTGTGCTCCGATACGGGATACAGTCCGCGCCGTGGCGAGGTCAGTGTCGGTCAAGCTGTCCCGGGTTGCCGAGGAGCTGCTCGGCGACGTCGATGCGCTGGTCGCGCACGTACTGGAGGAGATCGTCAGCGCGCTCCCCGACCTGGCCAGGGACCCCAGGGGCCGGGAGCTGCTGGCCAGCACCGTGCGGGACACCATCGCCGCCGGGCTCACCGTGGTCAGCCGGGGGGAGCCGGCCACCGAGGTGGCGCCGCCCCAGGCCGGGCTGGAGATGGCCCGCCGGCTGGCCCAGCAGAACTTCCCGATCACCGCCATGCTGCGCGCCTACCGGCTGGGCCAGGCCGCCTTCCAGCAGGAGCTGATCACCAGGGTGGTGGCCAGCCGGGCCGACGCCGGGGAGATCGCGTCGGCCGCCATGGCGCTGACCGCCGTGGCGTTCAACATCGTCGACCTGATCTCGGAACAGGTCGTCGCGGCCTACCAGGCCGAGCGGGACGACTGGATGCGGCAGCGCAACGCGGTCCGCCTGGCCCGGATCAACGCCCTGCTGGCCTCGCGGGCACCGGATGCCGGCGACTCCGAGCCGGCGCTGGGCTACGGCTTGGACGGGCACCACCTCGCGGTGGTGTTCTGGTGCGGCCCGGACGTGGACGAGTCGCACCGGCTGAACACCCTGGAACGGCTGGTGCCCAGGGTGGCCGCCGCGATCGGGAACCCGAGGCCGGCGCTGATGGTCGCGCCGGACGCGGCCACGCTCTGGGCCTGGTTCCCCACGTCCGCGCCGTCGGTGCCGGCCATCACCGAGGTGCTGGCGCCGGTGCCCGAGGTGTTCGCGGCGGTCGGCGACCCCGCGCCGGGCCTGGCCGGGTTCCGGCTCAGCCACCAGCGCGCCCGGCAGGCGCAGACCATCGCCCTGGCCGCCGACCCGGAGCACCGCCTCCAGGTCACCGCCGGGTCGGTGCTCGGGCCGCTCACCCTGCTGGCCTTGGCACCCGAGTCGGCGGCGGAGTGGGTGCAGTCGGTGCTGGGCGAGCTGGCCGAGGACGACGAGGCCCACGCTCGCACCCGGGAGACGCTCTGGGCCTACCTGTCCAGCGGGGGCAGCCTGGCCACCGCCGCCGCCGAGCTTCACCTGCACAAGAACACCATCCAGTACCGGATTCGCAAGGCCGAGGAGGCCCGGGGCCGGTCGCTGCAGGAGGGCCGGCTGGAGGTGGAGGTGGCGCTGCTGGCCTGCCGCCTGCTCGGCCGCACCGTCCTGCGCCGCCCGAGGGACGCCGAGTAGCTCAGACCAGCTGGGGCTGGAGCTTGTCGGCGGTCTCGCGGAGCACCGGGAGCACCCGTTCCCGCATGTCCCGCTCGGTCATTCGCTCCACCCGGGTGCCCGCGTTGAGCGCCGCGATCGGGGTGCCGTCCCAGCGGCGCAGCGGGACCGCGACGGAGTGGAAGCCGGCCTCCACCTCGTGCGCCACGTAGGCGTGGCCCGACGCCGCCACCTCGGCGATCTTCTCCGGTAGGCCGGCTTCCCGCAGTTCGGCGTGGCCGGCCAGGTGCCCGCGCAGCCGTTCCGCGTCCAGGCCGCTCAGCAGCACCAGGCCCAGCGCGGACCGCGCGGCGGGCACCTGGAACCCGAGGCCCTGGCCGATGGGCAGGATGTGCCGGGGCAGCGCCCGCGCGACCATCACCGCCGAAGCGCCGTCCAGCACGGCGGCGGTGCAGGAGGCCTGCAGCTCCTCGGCCAGGCCGTCGCACACCGGCTGCAGCACCTGGCTGACCGGGTTCGTGGTCAGGTAGGCCGACGCCAGGGTGAGCACCTTGGGGGCCAGCCGGTATGCCTTGTCGTCCGGCACCACGTAGCCGAGGTGGGCCAGGGTGAGCAGGGCCCGGCGCACGGTCGCCCTCGGCAGCTCCAGCTTCCGGGCCAGCTGGGCCTGGGTGAGACGCTCCTGGGTGTGCTCGAAGGCGGTGAGGACGAGCAGCCCGCGTTCCAGGGCCTCCGAGTAGTCGGCCGGGTTGGTGCCCGCCACCTCGCGGGCTGCCCGCCGGGCCTCGTCCCGCTCGTTGAGCTTGGCCACCGCGCCTCCGTCCGATTAACGAACACTTTGTGCGAAATGTAGCAGCAAGGCTAGAGTGCTCACATAGGCACGGCAAGTTCGTTAATCGAACAGAGGAGAAGTCGGCCATGCGCGCGGAGGACAACCGGAAGATCACCGAGACCGGCCCGGGCACTCCGGGCGGCGCGTGGATGCGCCGGTACTGGCAGCCGGTGGCGCTGGCCGAGGAGCTGGACACCGACCGGCCAGTGGTGCCGCCGCGGGTGCTCGGCGAGGACCTGGTGCTGTTCCGCAACGAGGACGGCACGCTCGGCCTGGTCGACCGCCGCTGCGCGCACCGGGGCGCCGACCTCGCGCTCGGCCGGCTGGAGGACGGCGGGCTGCGGTGCTACTTCCACGGCTGGCTGTACGGCCCAGGTGGCGACTGCCTGGACACCCCGGCGGAGCCGGAGGACAGCAGGCTCCGGTCGAAGGTGCGGATCCGCTCCTACCCGGTGCGCGAGCGCAACGGGATCGTCTGGGGCTTCCTCGGTGACCTCGGCGAGGGCGTGGCGCCGCCGGAGCTGCCCTCGCTGGACTGCTTCGCCGCGCCGGAGGAGTACACCTTCGCGTTCAAGGGCTACCTGGACTGCAACTGGTTGCAGGCCCTGGAGGTCGGCATCGACCCGGCGCACGCCTCCTACCTGCACCGGTTCGAGCGGGACGAGGACACCGGGGACAGCTACGGCAAGCAGTTCCGCAACGCCTCCCTGGGCACCGACCTGCCGATGACCAAGATCCTCCGGGAGTACGGCCGGCCGGAGATCCTCAACGCGCGCACCGAGTACGGCCAGCGGATCGTGGCGCTGCGCCGGCTGGACAAGGACGGGATGGACGGCTCGTCCACCCACGTCCGGATCACCCACCAGGTGTTCCCGCACGGCATCACCATCCCGCTCAGCGCGACGATGGCGATCACCCAGTGGCACGTGCCGATCGACGACCTGTCCTGCTACTGGTACGCGATGTTCACCAGCCTGGACGAGCCGGTCGACCGGGCGACCATGCGGGCGCAGCGGTTGGACGGCATCACCCTGCCGGACTACAAGCCCGTCCGGAACCGGGCCAACAACTACCGGTTCGACCCGCACGAGCAGCGCACGCAGACCTACACCGGGCTCGGGCCGGACATCAACGTGCACGACCAGATGGCCGTGGAGGGCCAGGGCTACATCTACGACCGGACCCGGGAGAAGCTCAGCCGTTCCGACCGGGCGATCGTCACCTACCGGCGGATGGCGCTGCGGGCCATCGACACCGTCGCCGAGGGCGGCAGCCCCGACGAGCTGCTGCGGGACACCGCCGACGTGGAGAGCCGGGGTCCCATCCCGCTGGACGGGATCGGCCCGACCGGTGAATGGGAGCGGTACTGGGCGAGTTCCGTCGCCGACCTGCGCAAGGCCAGCCCATGGGCGTCCGGGCTGCGCGCGGCCCTGGCCACGGGACCGGCCGGCGTGCCGGGGTCGGATGTCGAACCCGACCGGTCCGAGTCGACCGACGCCTACGCCAGCTCGGAAAGTTGAGGCGAGCGGCATGGGCTTCATCGAGAAGTTCGACCTGTGGACCGAGCGGCAGCGCGACGCCGCGCGCGCCGTGCTCGCCCGGGTGGAGGAGGACGGCCTCCGGTCCGTGCGGGTGTCGTTCGTGGACCAGCACGGGCTGCTGCGCGGCAAGACCATCCCGACCGGCGGACTGGCCGCCGCGTTCCGGAGCGGGCTGACCTGCGTGTCCACCCTGCTCTCCAAGGACACCTCGGGGACCACCGTGTTCGCCGCGTTCAACGCGGACGGCGGTCTCGGCGTGGCCGAGATGGCCGGGGCGGCGGACGTGGTGATGGTGCCGGACCCGACCACCTTCCACCCGCTGCCGTGGGCCGACGGCACCGCCCGGGTGCTCTGCGACCTGCGGTTCCAGAACGGCGAACCGGTGCCGTTCTGCAGCCGGGGCGTGTTCCGGGCCGCGCTGGACCGGGCGGCCACCGCCGGCTACGACTACCTGACCGGCCTGGAGATCGAGTTCCACCTCTACCGCCGGGCCGAGCACCTGCCGAACGCGGACGGCATCGGCCGCTGCACCCACCCGACACCGGTGGAGCCGATCAACCAGGGCAACCAGCTGCTCTCCGAGGACCGCGCCGACGAGATGGAGCCGGTGACCCGGCGGTTCCGCGAGGCGCTGGACCGGATGGGCATCGGGCCGCGCAGCATCGAGACGGAGTACGGCGCCAACCAGCTCGAGCTCACCCTGGACCCGGCGGTCGGGCTGGCCTCCGCCGACGCCATGGTGCTGCTGCGCAGCGCGATCAAGCAGCTGGCCCGGCGGCACGGCTACCACGCCACCTTCATGTGCCGGCCGGGCATCCCGGACAGCAAGGCCAGCGGCTGGCACCTGCACCAGAGCCTGCTCAGCATCGGCGCGGGCGGCGGAGGCAACGTGTTCGTGCCGGGCGACGGGGAGGGGCCGCTGTCCCCGGCCGGCCGGCGGTTCGTCGCCGGCCAGCTCGCGCACGCGCGGGGGGCGTGCGTGTTCGCCAACCCGACGGTCAACGGGTACAAGCGGTTCCAGTCGTACTCGATGGCCCCCGACCGGGTCGGCTGGGGACGGGACAACCGGGGCGCGATGATCCGGCTGGTCGGGGCGGCCGAGGACGGCAGCACCCACGTGGAGAACCGGGTGGGCGAGTCGGCGGCCAACCCGTACCTGTACATGGCCGCCCAGCTGCACTCCGGCCTGATCGGGCTGGACGAGGAGCTGGAGCTGCCGCCCTCGGTGGACGACCCGTACACCGCCGCCGCGCCCCGGCTGCCGGCCAACCTGAGCGAGGCGGTGGACGCGCTGGCCGCCGACGCCGGCCTGGCCCGGGCGCTGGGGGAGCGGTTCGTCGCGTACTACGTGGCGATCAAGCGCGCGGAGATCGCCCGGTTCGAGCGGACCGTCACCGACTGGGAACAGCGCGAGTACTTCGACCTGTTCTGACACCCGCCGTGGATCAGCCAGGCCAGAGGGGAGCGGGAACGGTGATGCCGAAGTCGCGGCCCCACCGGTTGCGGCTGCTCACCTCGTGCACGGGGCGGCGGTTCGCGGCCACGCCCCACCGGCCCAGCGGATAGCCGAGGGCGAGCATCGCGGTCATCTCCCAGCCCTGCCCGGTCGGTACCCCGAGCAGTTCCAGCACCCGGTCCGCCTCGTAGCGCAGCGCGGTGGTGAGCACGCCGCCGATGCCTTCGGCGCGCGCGGCGAGCAGCGCGCTCCAGATGGCGGGATAGATGTTCGCGCCACCGTGGTCGTCGATCGCGAAGACGAACAGCAGCAGCGGGATCTCCGCGAAGTGCTCGGTGAAGTGGTCGGCGGAGACCTTGATCAGGCGCATCGTCTCGGCGTGCGCCTCCGGGTCGTGCAGTGCGGTGGCCAGCTTGCCGGTGTCGAAGTCGGCGTACTCGCGGTCCCGGCAGCGGCGGTAGATGGCGGCCAGCTCGGTCTTGGTGTCCGGGTCGTCCACCGCGAGGAAGTGCCAGCGCTGGGTGTTCCCGCCGTTGGGCGCCCGGATCGCGGCGTCCAGGATCCGGGCCTGGATCTCCGGCGGGATCGGGTCGGCGCGCATCCGGCGCATCATTCGCGTGGTGTAAAGCGCCTCGTGGACGTCCATTGCAATTACGTTACAGCGACTAGTTGAAACGCAACAGGTGGCCCTCAGCGGGCGATCGCCGGCCACAGCACGGCGACGACCGCCTCCGGGATGTCCGCCCGGCTCTCGCCGCGGTAGAACGCGGAGAAGTAGCCGCCGAAGCACATGGCGGCGATGGTGCGCCGGTCGATCCCCTCGCGCACGGCGCCGCGTTCCTGCAGCTCGGCGAGCACGTTCTCCATCAGCGCGGTGCGCGGCTCGACCGCGTGCCGGCGCAGGACCTCGAGCAGCTCCGGGGTGCGGATCGCCTCGCCGGCGAAGTTGCCCATCAGCACCATCGCATCCGGGTTGAAGTACGCGGGGTCCAGCCGGCGGACCGCCTCGACCAGCGCTTCCCTCGGTTCCAGCCGGCTCAGGTCGACCGCGTACATGTCCCGCTGCTTGCGGAACCCGTAGTCCAGCGCGTCGACGACCAGCTCGAGCTTCGTGCTCCACCGGCGGTACAGCGTGGGGCGGCTGACCCCGGCGTCGGACGCGATGTCGCCGATGGTCATGCGCGAGTAGCCGTCCCGGACCAGGCGGTCGCGGGTGGCCAGGATGATCGCCTCGTCCAGCGCGGCGTCCCGGGGGCGGCCGCCCGGGCGCGGGCCGTCCGCCTGCTCGGGTGTCGCTTCGCGTGCTCGGGCCATACCGGCGGATCCTATCGAACCAGTTACGTTACAAGACTTGACTGTAATGTAAGTCCGGATTAGCGTCGACGCATGACCACGGCCCAGGAGTTGATCGATCGCAGCATTCCCTTCCTCGGCGAGGTGAAGAACCGGACCGCCGGCGGAAAGCTGGAGACCTGGCTGAACGACACCCACGGTCCCGGTTCCGCGCTGTACGACGACCTGGCGCGCATGATCGCGGACGGCGTGCGCGACGGCTGGGCGGCGAACATCGAGGTGGACGGCCGCCGGTACCGGCGCAGCCGCATCGCCGAGCCGAGCGACGCGCTGAACTACTTCAGCATCACCGCCGTCTACATGGACAGCATCGAGCCGTACCGGGGGCAGTACCACCAGCACCCCTACGGCGAGCTCAACCTGGTCGTACCGGTGGACCCGGGCGCCCGGCTGATGGGGCCGCGCGGCTGGTGTGGGCCGGGCTGGACGGCCCCGGGTCCCGGCAGTCACCACTACCCGGAGGTGAAGGGCGGCGCGCTGATCGCGCTGTTCTACCTGCCCGCCGGCCGGATCTCCTACGACATCACGCCGCCGGCCGAGTGACCACCGTCGAGGATGCGCTGCTCACCCGGCGCAGCTGCCGCGCCTTCCTGCCGACGCCGGTGCCGAGGGCCGAGGTGGAGCGGCTGCTCGCGCTGGCCGCCCGCTCGGCCAGCAACTCCAACTGCCAGCCGTGGCAGGTGCACGTGCTGACCGGTGCCGCGAAGCGGGCGCTGGCCGAGGACCTGCTACGTGCGCACGACGCGGGCCGGCGGGAGGCCGGCGAGTTCGACTACCAGCCGTGCACGGACCGGTGGCCGGAGCCGTTCCGCTCGCGCCGTCGCGGGTTCGGAGAGGGGCTGTACCGGGACGCCCTGGGCATCCCGGCCGGGGACAGCGCGCGGCGGCTCGAGCACCACCGGCGCAACTACGACTTCTTCGGCGCACCGGTGGGGATGATCCTCACGGTCAGCCGGAAGCCGCTGCTCGGCGCCCTGGTCGACGCCGGCCTGTTCCTGCAGGCGCTGATGCTGGCCGCGCGCGGGGCCGGGCTGCACACCTGCGCCCAGGCCTCCCTGATCGACTTCCACCCGGTGCTGCGCCGGCACGTGTCGGTGCCGGACGACCAGGTGATCGTGTGCGGCGTCGCGCTCGGACTCGCCGACGACGGCCACCGCCTCGGTGCCCACCGCACCGCCCGCGAGCCGGTCTCGTCCTTCGCCAGCTTCTACGGCTCCGAGGTGGGCGCGCTGACCTGACCGCTGGGCACGGGGGCTTTCAGCCGCTGGTGACGCGGTCCTCGATCACGCAGGAGCGGGTGCGCGAGCGGTCCAGGAAGCGGGCCTCGTCCTTCGCCACCCGCTCGCCGGCGTCGCCCGTGGTGACGGCGGTGATCCAGGCCAGGAACGCGGTCCGGTCGGGGAAGCCGAGCTCGGTGATGGCGTCGAAGTCGAGCGAGGCGGGCTGGAAGTTGAGCTCGTCGGCGTGCTTCAGGTAGTGGCGCTTGTAGGTGGGCGGGGCCGGCGCGAGGCTCAGGATCAGCGGTACGTGCCGGTTCTCGTAGTGGTCGATGAAGTCCTGGGTGCTGACGTCGTCGCGCTTGTTCAGGTAGCCGAACACGGTGAACATCGGTGCTCCTCTCGGATAAACGGGGAGTCCCCCGTTTCGGCTCGAACCTTAACCGGGGAACTCCCCGCTTCGCAAGGTAGACTCCTCGCCATGGAGGCGGATGCCGGTCGCGGGTACCTGCGCGGGCTGGTCCGGCAGCCCAGCCGGGCCGATGCCCGGCGCAACTACGCGGCGCTGCTCGCGGCGGCCGGTGAGGTGTTCGGGCGGGACGGCCCGGACGCGTCGCTGGACGAGATCGCCCGCCGCGCCGGGGTCGGCAACGCCACCCTCTACCGGCACTTTCCCACCCGGCGGGATCTGCTGGTCGCCGCGTGCGTCGAGGAGGTGGAGACGCTCTGCCGCCTCGCCGAGGAGCTGGGCGGCGGCGGCGACCGGCCGGGTCGTGCGCTGTCCGCCTGGCTGCGCGGGTACCTGGAGCACGTGAGCCGCAACCGTGGCCTGGGCGCGGCGATGATGACCGGCACGGCCGAGGACTCGACGGTGATCGCCGCCTGTCAGCGGGCGGTCGAGCGGGCCGGTGCGGCGCTGCTGGAACCGGCCAGGCGGGCCGGCGAGGTGCGGTCCGACCTCGCCCTGGCGGACCTACTGCTGCTGGCCAACGCGGTGGCTTCGGCGGCCGAAGCCGGCGACCCCGCCGAGCCCGGCCAGGTGGACCGGCTGCTTGACCTGGTGCTGCACGGCATCGTCCGAGGTCAGGCCTGACGTCCCCGCATCGGCAGCGCGGCGATGCCGGGCAGCACCGTGTTCGACCGGTATCGGGGCGGCGACCCCGGCACGGTCTCCAGGCCGGGCATCCGCCGCAGCAACGCGCCGACCGCCGTCTCGGTCGACAGCCGGGCCAGCGGCGCGCCGAGGCAGTAGTGGATGCCCGCGCCGAACGCCACCGAGGCCGAGGTGTCCCGGTCCAGGTCGAACCGGTCCGGGTCGCCGAACACCTCCGGGTCCCGGTTGGCCGAGGCGACGAACGCGATCACCGGTTCGCCGGCCCTGATCAGCTTGTCGCCGATCCGCACGTCCTCGACCGGTTTGCGGGCGGCGGCGGAGTGCACCGAGCCGGTGCGGCGCAGGCTCTCCGCCACCGCATTGGCGATGAGCCCCGGGTCGGAAAGCACGCGGGCCAGCTCGTCACGGTGCTCCACCAGGTTGAGTACCGTGGCGCCGATCTGCTGGACCGTCGTCTCGTGGCCGGCGAAAACCAGCTGGATGACCATCGCCAGCAGCTCGTCCTCGCTCAGCCGGTCGTCCTGGTCGCGGGCGGTGAGCAGTGCGCTGACCAGGTCGTCGCGGGGCGCCCGGCGGCGCTGGGCCAGCTGCTCGCCGAAGTAGCCGAGCAGCTCGGCGGTGGCCCCGGCGGCGGCGGTCATGGTGTCCGTCCGCTTGCGCAGGTCCAGCCCGTCGCTGAACCGGGTTATCCACTCGCGCAGGTCCGGGCCGAGCTCGGCCGGCGCACCGAGCACCGCGCAGATCACCGCGCCGGACAGGGGCGCGGCGAACGACTCGACCAGGTCGAACTCGGCCGTCCGGGGCAGCGCACCGACCAGTTCCTCGGCGGTGCGGTGCACCATCGGCCGGTACTCCTCCACCGCCCGTTGCGCGAAGGCCTTGCTCACCAGGGTGCGCAGCCGGCGGTGGGCCGGCGGGTCGGTGGAGAGCAGCAGCCGGTCCAGCACCTCCAGGTACGGCCGCTGCTCCGGCGGCGCGACGCGGATCCGTTCCTCGGTCCGCTCCGGCGACCACTTGCGCCGGAACCGCCGGTCCCGCAGGAACTCCACCACGTGGTCGTGCCGGAACAGGTACCAGCACCCGTCCGCGCCCGGGGCGTACGGCTCGCCCCAGTGCACCGGGTCGTGCCGGCGGTAGTGCTCGTAGACCGCGTAGGGCTCGCGCAGCACCCGCTCCTGGTGCGGGTCGAACCGCGCGATCCCCGGCATCAGTTGATCTTTTCTCCGTACACGTGGTCGACCGCCATCTTCATGAGCACCCTACGGTCGGCGACCATCACCGACCGGTACTCCTCCCAGTCCGGGTGTTCCCCGGCGGCGGCGCGGTAGTAGTCCACCAGGGCGTCCACCTCCGGGCCGTGCGGGTCGGTGCCCGGCCCGGTGAGGGTCACGCCGCCCTCGGCGGTGGCCCAGGAGAAGCCGTCGGGGCCGGTGACCTCGAGCGCCGCCCTCGGGTCCCGGCGCAGGTTGGTCGTCTTGGCCCGCCCCTCGGTCATCGACACGTAGAGCACCTCGGCCGACCGGTCGTAGTAGGGCATGACGGGGGAGAGCTGGGGCCGGCCGTCGGACTTGAGCGTGGCGAGCACCCCGAGCCGGCTCTCCGCGAGCAGCGCGTGCGGGTCGAATGTCATATCCGGGGCAAGGCGCGGCGCCGGCCGGTTATTCCGGCTCGGTGAGCACGTCGAACGCGATCCGGCGGTGGTCGGCGAACAGCCGCAGCGCGGTGTCGGTGTCCCGGGCGCGGAGCGCCTCGACCAACTCCTGGTGCTCGTGCGAGACCTCGGCCAGGTAGCCGTGCGAGCGGACGCGCACCCGGGTGAGCAGGAACAGGTGCACCTGGCTGCGGATGGCCCGCCAGGCCTCGGCCAGCCGCCGGTGTTCGGTGGCCAGGTAGACGGCGTCGTGGAACTCGATGTCCCGGCGCACCATCTCGTACTCGTCCCTGGCCCGGCTCATCCGGGTTGCCGCGGTGGCGATGGCGTCCAGGCGCGTCTCGGACGCCTGGCTCACCACCAGCCGCACGGCCAGGTGTTCGAGCGCGCCGCGCAGGCTGTCCAGCTCGACCACGTCGGCCCGGGTGAGGGCGGTGACCGTGGCGCCGCGGTGCCAGGCGCTGCGCACCAGCCCCTCCACCTCCAGGCGCAGCAGGGCCTCCCGCACCGGCCCCCGGCTCACGTCCAGCGCCTCGGCCAGCTCGACCTCGCGCAGTTGGGCACCCGGCGGGTACGCGCCGGCGAAGATCGCGTCCCGGATCCGGTCGGCGACCTCGTCGGCCAGGCCCCGCCGCCGGGCCGGCTCAACCCTCGCCTGGTCGTTCACCCGTCCATGGTGGCATCCCGTCCGGAGACGCTCGGACTCAGCGCGCGTCGGCCAGCCGGGGTGCCCAGTCCTCGGGGGTGACCCGGGCGGCGTTGGCCGCGTAGCTGATCGCGTGGTACCAGCCGCTGAGCAGGCACAGGTCGAGCAACTGGGCCTCGCTGAGCTCGGCGGACAGGCGTGACCACAGCGGGTCCCCGATGGTCGCCGTGTCGTGCAGCGCGTCCACCGCCTCGAGCACCAGTGCGTCGTGGCCGGTCCAGCACGGATCGGCGGGGGTGCCGTGCGCGACGGACCGCACCTGTTCCTCGGTGAGGCCCGCCCGCTCGCCGAAGACCGCGATGTGCACGCCCCACTCGTAGTCGCAGCCGCACCGCGCGGTGACCCGGTCGATGACCAGCTCCCGGTCGCGCAGGCTCAGGGAGAGCTGGCGGCTGAGGTAGTACCGCCCCCAGGCGTTCAGCCCGGCGGCCATCGGCAGGTTGCGCGCGAAGGTGCGGAACAGCCGGATCGGTTCGGTGCCGGGCGCGCTGAGCGCGGCCAGCCGCTCGGCCACCTCCGGGTCGTACGGGGGTTGCAGCGGTTCGATTCGGGGCGTCACGGGCGGTGCCTCCTCGCTCGAGTGTTTCTTTTTCAGAAACGGACGACCCGATGCTAACGTTTCTTTTTCCGCAACACAAAGGAGTTCGCCGATGCCGCGGATCCCGGGCCGGCCGGTGCGCGGTTCGACCACCGGCCGGCCGATCATGGCCGCGCTGGACCTGCTCGGCCGGCGCTGGACGCTGCGGCTGCTCTGGGAGCTGCGGGACGGGCCACTGGGCCCGCGCGCGATGCTGGGGGCCTGCCCCGGGCTGTCCTCCTCGGTGCTCTACCGGCGGATCGGCGAGCTGGTCGACGCCGGCCTGGTCGAGCGCCAACCGGACGGCAGCTACACACTGACCGAGCTGGGCGGGGACCTTGGCGAGGCGATCTCCCCGCTCAACCGCTGGTCGGAGCGGTGGGCCGGTTCACTCGAGGCGGCACCCTCGGCACCAGGTCGGGCAGTACAGCGGCACCGGCCTCGGTGATCCCCACGTCGCCTTGCGCAGGCCGGGGCTGGTTACCGGCGCGTATACACTCTGCGGGTGGTGAGCGTCGACGAGGCCTGCGCGGAGACCGGGACAGCCGGTCGGCCCGACCGCCGGGCGCTGCTCGTCGAGGCCGCGCGGGAGCTGTTCACCGAGCGGGCCTACGACGAGGTCACCACCAGCGAAATCGCCAAGCGGGCCGGCGTCGCCTACGGCTTGATCGCGCACCACTTCACCAACAAGCGCGGCCTCTACCTGGCCACGGTGAACACCGCCGCGGACCGCCTCCGCGCGGTGCACGAAGCACCGCCCACCGGGGACACTCCGGCGGCGATGCTGCGCGAGGGCATCCTGCGGCACATCGCGTTCGTCGAGGAGAACGTGGAGGGGTACTTCGCGCTCATGCACGGGGGCAGCGGTTCGGACCCCGAGGTGCGCGCGATCATCGAGGACTTCCGCTGGACCGCCGCGACCCGGCTGATGCGCATGCTGGGTGTCCAGGAGCCGTTCCGCCCGGTGCTGCGCACCGCGATGCACGGCTGGTCCGGGTTCATGACCGAGTCCCTGATCGACTACCTGCGGAACTCGGACCTGCCCCGCGAGGACCTGGCGACCCTGGTGGTGCGCGCGCTGATCGCCACGCTCCGCGCGGCGCACGCGATCGATGCCGGGATCGGGATCTCTCCGCGCCTCATCGACGAACTGGCCTCGTAGCTCGCTCCCCGACGGGGTCCGGGATGAGCCGCCGTCCAGCGTCGGGGGAGGACCGGCCGGCGGCTCATCCGGCGTGACGACGCTACAGGTCCGAGCGTCGAAGTTGGTGGAACATGTTCTCGCGTGTCGCACCGGAAACGGCCGTTGCCGGTCCAGGCACACCCGCGGACCCCGCCTGTGCAGCAACGAAACTGCTTTCCGGTCGTTGAACGTGGCGCGGCTCACATCGGGTATCGGCGAGCCGAGTCGGGGGAGGAGTCGCTGTCCGGAGCGGGGAGCACGCGGCCGGGCAGCAGCTTCCCTTGGCCCTCTGGCCTGCGGCGTCGGTGTGGGTGCCGGGCCGGCAAAATGCGTTTTCACCCATCCGGCGCGGCAATTGGTCGAAACCGGGGGATCGGATCCCTACTGAATTTATTCCGTTTCCGTGTCCGGTCGCGCCACGCGCTCGGCGCTCGGGTGTCCGTCCGGGTCCGCTGGCCCGAGGTTTACCGGATCGGGCGGTTTAAGCCACCAGATCGGCGTTTTTTTACCGTTCGGTGATCTAACGAATGTTAAATGCCCGGACGGCCGCCGCCGGGGACGCGGCGGTGCGGAGGGCAGGTCGTCGCCCGGGTTAGGGGGAGTCTCCCGGGCGACGACCCTGTGTCGCCGCGACGAATCGCGACGAGGCAGCGGATCCTACTCCGGGTAGGTCGCTCGTTGACGGCGGGTCTCACATGTGCGCGCCGATGCCGGCGAGGAAGTTGGCCAGCGGCTCGGAGTCGTGATCACGACGCCACGCGGCGGCCAGTTCCACCCGGTGGTGGGCGTCCCGGATGGGGCGCAGCGCGACGCCCCGGCGCCGTACCGCCTCGACCGACTCGGGCACCACGGCGCGCCCGACCCCGGCGGCCACCAGCCCGAGCACCGTCTGTACCAGCCACACCCCGCGCTGCGCGGCCCTCGGCGCGATGCCCGCGTCGGTGAACGTCGCCGCCACGGCCGCGTGGATTCCCGGTATGTCGTGCTGCTCGGGGAGCACGAACGGCTCGTCGCGGACCTCCGTCAACGACACCTCGCCGCCGGCCGCCAACGGGTGTCCCTCGGGCAGCGCCAGCAGCAGCCGCTCGCTGGACAGCCGGTGTTCGGCCAGCTCGGGCTCGCTGAACGGGCGGTAGAGCAGGCCGACGTCGACCCGCCGCTCACGGACCGCGCGCAGCAGTGGGTCCGGGGCCAGCTCGCGCAGCACCAGCTCGACCTCCGGGTAACCCTCGCGGAACGCGAGTAGAAGTTCCGGGAGATCGCCGTTGATGGCGGTGGGCACGAACCCCACGGTCAGCCGGCCGACCGCCCCGGCGCCGACCCGGCGCACCATCCGGGCGGCGTCGTCCAGCTCGGCGAGCAGGCGGCGGGCCTCGGGCAGCAGCGCCGCGCCGGCCGAGGTGAGGCGGATGGTCCGGCGGGTCCGGTCCACCAGCGTCACGCCGAGGTCCTTCTCCAGCAGCGCGATCTGCTGGCTGAGCGGCGGCTGGGCCATGTGCAGGCGTTCGGCGGCGCGGGTGAAGCTGAGCTCCTCGGCGACCGCGACGAAGTACTGGAGCCGGCGGAATCTCATATCTAGAAGATATGGGACTGCGTTGAACAGATGTTGGACATCTGGAAGTTTCGGTGGTGTCGTTACGGTATGGCTTCCCCCACCACCGCGCCCTCACCGCCGTCGCTGGTGCGCGACGTGGCCGGGGCACTCTCCGGCGTGCGCGCCGGGGCCGTTCTGATGGTCGGCGGCTTCGGCCTGGTCGGCGCTCCGCTGACCCTGATCGAGGGCCTGCTCGCGCGGCCCGAGGCGACCGACCTCACTGTGATCAGCAACAACCTGGGGGAGCCGGGCCGCGGCCTCGGCCGGCTGCTGCTGGAGGGTCGGGTGCGTAAGGCCGTCGGCTCGTACTTCACCAGCAACCCGGACGTGGTGGCCGCGCACGCGGCGGGCCGGCTGGAGATCGACCTGTTGCCCCAGGGCACGCTGGCCGAGGCGATCCGGGCCGGCGGCGCGGGCATCGGCGGGTTCTACACGCGCACCGGCTGGGGCACGGCGCTGGGGGAGGGCCGCGAGGAGCGGGTGATCCGGGGCGAGCCGCACATCTACCAGGAGAGCCTGCGCGCCGACGTGGCCCTGGTCAGGGCGCGCGCGGCGGACGAGCTCGGCAACCTGGTCTACGCGAAGACCGCGCGCAACTTCAACCCCGACATGGCGACCGCCGCCGACCTGGTGATCGCCGAGGTCGACGAGGTCGTCCCGGCCGGCGCGCTGGACCCGGAGGAGATCGTCACCCCGCACCTGTTCGTGGACGTACTGGTGAGGAGGACCCGATGAGCGACATTCAGCGGCGGATCGCGGCGCGCGTGGTCCCGCACATCCCGGCCCGATCGGTGGTCAACCTGGGCATCGGCATCCCCACCATGGTCGCCGACCACCTGCCCGACCACGCCGCCTACCTGCACACGGAGAACGGCCTGCTCGGTGTCGGCCCCACCCCGGCCCCGGACCGGGTCGACCCGGACCTGGTGCACGCCGGCAAGCAGCCGGTCACCGCGCGGCCGGGCGCCGCGTACTTCGCCAGCTCGCAGTCGTTCGGGATGATCCGGGGCGGGCACGTCGAGGTGGCGGTGCTCGGCGCGCTGCAGATCGACGCGGCCGGCCACATCGCCAACTGGGCCATCCCGGGCAAGCCGGTGCTCGGCGTCGGCGGGGCGATGGACCTGCTCGTCGGCGCGCGGACCGTGGTGGTGGCCACCACGCACACCGCCAAGGACGGCTCGCCCAAGATCGTGGCGGAGTGCGCCTTCCCGTTGACCGCGCGGCGGCCGGTGGACGTGGTGGTGACCGAGGCGGCCACCTTTCGGGTGATCGACGGCGGGCTGGTGCTCACCGAGGTGGCCGACGGGTTCACCCTGGAATGGGTGCGCGGGCACACCTCGGCCGACTACCGGGTGGCGGTCGAGCCGGCACGGGTCTGAGAGGTGGACGGCGGGATGGGTGACGGCTGGGAGCCGGTGGATGCCGAGGACCCCGAGTTCGCCGCGCTGCTGGTGGACAGCCACCTGCGTGTGGTCGGGCGCCCCCTGGTCCCCGGGCCGCCGCCCGGCCCGGAACTGGCCCGCTGGCTGTACCGCGAGACGCCGGTGGCGCTGCTGGCCCACCGTCCGGGCGCGGACCCCCGGTTCTGCTACGCCAACCGGGCGGCCCAGCGGCACTTCGGCTACGACTGGGCCGAGTTCGTCGGGCTGCCGTCCCGGCTCTCGGCGGCGGACGTGGACCGGGCGGAACGCGCCCGGCTGCTGAGCGACGTGGCCCGCGACGGGTTCAGCGACGACTACCGGGGGCTGCGGGTGGCCAAGTCCGGCAGCCAGTTCTGGATCGAGAACGCCACCGTGTGGAACCTGGTGGACGCCGAGGGCCGCCTGCACGGCCAGGCGGCCGCGATCCGCTCGGTCAGCCCGGCCTGAGCCGGCAGCCGGCCGCCAGCTCGCGCAGCGCGGCCGCCCGGATCTTGGTGCCGTTGGTGCCGGAGGTGGTGGGCATCTCCTCGATCACCCGCACGACCGAGGGCACCTTGAACGGCGCCAGGCCACGGGCGCACCAGTCCCGCAACGCCGCCGGGTCGGGTGCGGTGCCCGGCTCCGGGACCACGAAGCCGACGGCCACCGTGCCGCCGTCCTCACCGGGGATGCCGACCACCTTCGCGGTGTGCACCTCCGGATGCGCGGCCAGGCGCAGCTCGATCTCCGCCGGGTCGACCAGGAAGCCGCGCAGCCGCAGCGCGTCGCCCATCCGGCAGACGTAGCCGAACACCCCGTCGTCGACCATGGTGCCCAGGTCGCCGGAGTGGAACCAGCCGTCCTCGGTGAACGCGTCCGGCACCTCGGCACCCAGGTAGGCGTCGACCACGTTGGGGCCGCGGAACTGTAGCTCGCCCTCCTCGCCCGGGCCGAGCACCCGCCCGGTGGCGGGGTCGCACACCCGGACCCGGATGCCCTCGTGCACCACCCGGCCGCCGCCGGACCAGCGGCCCGGCTCCGGTTCGGCGTGCGGCCAGAGTGACGTCAGCGCGAACAGCTCGGAGGAGCCGTAGACTCCGGAGGTCAGCGTGCCGAAGCTGTCCCCGGCCCAGGCGGCCAGCTCGCGGGAACGCCCCTGGAAGTCGGCGGCGCCCCACCAGCGCCACGCGGAGAGGTCACGCGGGCGCTCCCGCCAGGCCTCGGCCAGCCGGAGCACCAGGTCGTCCCCGCCGACCACGTGGGTCACCCGGTGCTCCGCCATGTCGTCCAGCACCTGGTCGGCGGCGAACACCGGGGCGAACACGCACACCCCGCCGGCGGCCAGCGCGGCCATCGCGGTGTTGTATCCGAACACCCCGGAGAGCGGCAGGGCGCACAGCACGCGGTCGCCCTCCGCAATGCCCAGCGCCGCCGCGTCCGCGACGGCATGCGCAAGGACACCCGCCCCGGCGTGCGCCGCCAGCTTGGGCCGGCCGGTCGAGCCGGAGGTGGTGAACGCGACCACGAGGTCCGCCGGGTCCGACGCCGTGACGCCGCCGTCGGTCCCGCCCGGCACCCAGGCACCGCCGCCGACGTCCGCTCCGCCGGGGTCGGGCGCCGTGCGGCCCGGCCCGGCGATCACCGCGACCGGCGGGCCGGCCGTGTCGCCGACCGCCGCCTTGAGCCGCCCGACGAGGTCCAGGCCGTGGAAGTCGTGCGCCAGCGCCACCAGCACCGGGCGGGCCCGGTCCAACACGTGCCGGACTTCCTCGACGTTGTACCGGGTGTTGATCCCGATCACGTGCGCCCCGCGCGCGGCGGCGGCGAACTGCCAGGCCAGGGCGTCGGTCCAGTTGGGCAGCCAGACCGCGACACAGTCTCCGGCACCGACACCCCGCTCGCGCAGCTCCTCGGCCAGCGCGCCGGTGCGCCGCCACAGCTCGCCCCGGGTGACCGGGATGGTCTCCCCGGCGGGTCCCTTGTCCAGCGCGACGACCGCATCCGGGTCGCGCTCGGCGAGCCGGCCGAGCAGGTCCGGCAGATCACTGGGCAGCGGTCCGGGAGTGGGGTGCGCCGGGACCGGGTGCGGCGGGACGGCGGGCTCGCGCTCGGCCGGGTCGGTCATGCCGCCACCCCGTTCTCCAGCTCCACCAGCCAGCCGGCCAGCACCTCGTCGAAGCCCTCGATCTCTTCCATCGGATAGTGCCCGATGCCGTCCAGCACGGTGTACCGCGCGCCCGCGATGCGGTCGGCCGCCCACCGCACCCTGGCCGGTTCCAGCCACAGGTCGTCCGTGCCGACCACCAGGTGGGTGGGGCAGCTGATCCGGCGCAGCCGGGTGCGCAGGTCGTGGGTGGTCCAGCCGATCAGGTCGGACGTCGAGACGGTGGGGTCCTCCCGGCGGTGCATGGTGGCGATCAGCTCGGCGCGGGCCTGCGGCACCGAGCGCCCGACCACGGCCAGCGTGCCCAGGTGGGTGCGGTCGGTCCGGCTCGGCGCGGCCACGTCGGAGAGCTCGCGGCGCAGTCCCCGCTCGCTCGGCGACCCGCCGGCCCAGGCATCGGCGGCCATCGCGACCACCCCGGCCAGCCGGTCCGGCGCCCGGCAGGCCAGATCCAGGGCGATCTTGCCGCCGATCGAGCAGCCCACCACGTGGCAGTGGCGGAGCCCGAGCACGTCGAGCAGCTCGAGACACCACTCGGCGTAGTCGCCGAGATCGGTGACCGGGCCACCGAGGGCCGGCTCGGAGCGGCCGTGGCCGGGCAGGTCGGGCACCACCACGCGGAAGCCGCGCGCGGCGAGGCCGCCGGCGACGTGTCGCCACTGCGCCCCGCTCTGCCCGGCGGTGTGCAGGCAGAGCACCGGGATGCCGGTCCCGTGCTCCTCGACGAAGCAGGTCGTGCCGGCGACGCGCAGGTATCTCATGCTGGCTCCTCGGCGGCGGTTCGGGCGGCGTCCGCCAGCAGGTGCAGCGGGCGGGTCAGACGCAGGTACTCGTAGCCGTTGCCGCGCACGGTGAACCGGCCGGCCATGGCGAACCGGGTGAACTCGTTGGCCGGCGCGGTGACCAGCTCGGTCCAGGTCAGCTCGTCGGCCTCGACGGTGAAGGTGGGGCCGAGGGCGGGCCGCCCGGCGACCTCGATCACCCGGCCCCGGTACACCCGCAGACCCACCTCGTGCTCGCCCGCGCGCAGGCCGATCGCGCCGTCCCAGCCGGCCAGGGCGTCGGCGAAGCCCGCCGGGAGGTTCGCGGTGAGCGTCTCGCCCCAGGCCACCGTGCCGAACGCCCGCCCGGCCGGGTCGGGGCCGGAGCCGCTGGCCTCGAACAGTGCCGAGGTGGTGCCCTCCTGCACGGTGCCGCCGCGGTCGTCGACCAGGCGCATGTGCCGGGTGACCACGCCCCGCCCGCCGTCGGTGGTCCGCCGGCAGCGCACCACCGTCATCCGCAGCCGCACCGTGTCACCGACCCGCAGCGGCCGCCGGTAGTCCCAGTGCGTGTTGAGCAACCCGAGCACCGCCGGCCCGTGCAGGCCGAGCCCGTGCAGCAGGCCCATCGCCACGGCGATGCCGAACGGGCCGTGCAGCGGGCCGTCCGGGCCGGCGTGCAGCGGGTGGTCGTCGCCGGACAGCTGGGTGAAGGCGGCCAGGTCGTGCGCGGTGATCGTGCGCGGCCGGCTGGTGAAGGTCTCGCCGACGGTGAAGTCCTCGAACCAGCGGCCCTGCGTGGTTCGCGGTTTCGGCGCCTGTTCGGTTTGCATGCGCTCCCTTCGCCGGCCGGGGCTATGAACGAACGTTCTTACACAATCGAGCCAATCACGGCGTCTCGCGGCCCGTCAAGGTGATGAGATGTACTAGCCTGAGCGCTATGAACAGTCGTTCACCTGGGTCTCAGCTGGCCGATACCGGGCGGGGGAACGAGGCCGCGATCCTGAACGCCGCCCTGGCCGCGTTCGGGGCGCAGGGGTTCAACGGCGCCTCCATGCGAGAGGTGGCCAAGGGGGCGGGCACCAGCCTGTCCAACCTGTACAACTACTTCCCCTCCAAGTCCCACCTGCTGGCCGAGGTGCTCCGGCACGTGAACGCCGAGCTGGAGGCCCGGCTGCGCCGCGCGGTCGGCGAGGCGGGCGACGATGCCGCCTCCCGCCTGCGCGAGGCGGTGCGGGCGTACGTGGGGTTCGTCGTGGACGAGCAGCTGGCCATGCTGGTGAGCACCGCTGAGGTCCGCTACCTGCGAGGGGAGGACCGGGAGCGGTTGGTCGCGGCGCGGGACCGGACGCAGTCGATCTTCACCGAGATCGTGGAGCAGGGAGCGGCCAGCGGCGAGTTCCGCACCCCGTACCCGCTGGACGCGGCCCGGGCGATCCTGACCATGATCAGCTCGGTGGCCACCTGGTACCGGCCGGACGGGCGGCTGTCCCGGGGTCAGCTGTCCGAGCAGCACGCGCGCTACGCACTGGCCCTTCTGGAGGGGCCGCTGCCGCACCGCTGAACCCGCCCGGTTGCTCGATGGCGGTCGACGTGTCTATCGTAAGAACGAGCGTTCGTACCGACGCGAGCGACGTGGCCCCGGCCGGAGGTTTCCCGATGCCCGCTGAACACGTATCCGGCGAGGGCCCGCTCGACACGCGGCCGGGGGAGCGCCCGGGGAACCCCCGGATGGGCCGGCTGGCCGCCGCCGCGGTCTTCGCCACCACCCTGGAGTGGTTCGACTTCCTGATCTACGCCACGGCTGCCGCGCTGGTGCTGGGACCCCAGTTCTTCCCGTCCGCGAACCCGGTGGCCGGCACCCTCGCCTCGTTCGCCACCTTCGCGGTCGGGTTCGTGGCCCGGCCGCTAGGCGGGATCATCGCCGGCAACGTCGGCGACCGGTTCGGCCGCAAGCCCCCTCTGGTGGCCGCCATGTTGGTGATGGGCGTGGCCACCTTCACCATCGGCGTGCTGCCCGGTTACGCGACCATCGGCGTCTGGGCGCCGATCCTGCTGGTGGTGGCCCGCCTGGTGCAGGGCCTCGGCGTGGGCGCGCAGTGGGGCGGCGCGGCGTTGCTGCTCACCGAGCACGCCCCGGTCGAGCGGCGGGGTTACTACGGCAGCCTGGTGCAGACCGGCGCGATCTTCGGTGCGGTCGCGGGAAACATGTTCTTCCTGGTCCTGACCACCGTGCTGACCGACGAGCAGTTCACCAGCTGGGGCTGGCGGGTGCCGTTCCTGACCGGCCTGCTGCTGGTGCTGATCGGGATCTATGTGCAGCTCAAGATCGAGGACACCCCGGTGTTCCACGAGCTTCGCCAGCGCGCCGCCGACTCCCGGCAGGAGGCCGGGTTGCGCAAGGCGCCGCTGGTCGAGGCGGTACGCCGGTACTGGCGGGAGATCCTGCAGGCCGCCGGCGCGTTCTTCGTGGTCAACGCGACCTTCTACATCCTGATCAGCGGCATGCTGGACTACGCGACCAAGACCGTCGGCATGTCCAGGGGACAGATCCTGCTGTGTGTGATGGCCGCCGGCCTCACCCAGGTGGTGACGATGCCGTTCTTCGGCGCGCTGAGCGACCGGATGGGCAGCCGCAAGAAGCTCTACCTCACCGGAACGGTGCTCATGGCCGCGTTCGCCTTCCCACTGTTCTGGCTGGTGAACACCGGTTCGGTGGTGCTGGTCTTCCTGGGGTTGCTGATCGGCTTCACCATCCACGCGACCATGTACGGGCCGCAGGCCACGCTGTGCGCGGAGATGTTCCCGGCCGACGTGCGCTATTCCGGTGCGTCGCTGGGCTACCAGTTCGCCTCGGTGTTCGCCGGCGGCCTGGCCCCGTTCATCATGACCGCACTGCTCGCCGCCACCGGTTCCTCGTGGTCGCTGTCCCTCTACATCATCGCGGCCGCGGTGGTGACCTTCGTAGCGGTGGCCACCATCAAGGAACGGTTCCGCCGGGACCTCTACGAGACCTCGTCGGGCTGATCGTCGTAATCCGCGAGCGCCCTCGCGGTCATCCGCCGCACGCCGGCTGACAATGGCACCGGCACCTCCAAGATCGCTGCGCCGCTACTCCGCTCCATAGCGGAGCGGGTGAACGCGTCGACGCGCGCTGGCCGGAACAGAGATCCGGGCCACATCGGGCGTTACACTCGGTCGGCAGTCGGGCTCCGTGGCGTGGCCGGCTTCGGGTTCAGCGTGGTGCCTGGGAGGTCGGTGTTCGGTGGTCGATTCGCCGTCCGATGAGTGGTCGGCCGCCCGCGTCGGCATCCAGTTCGACGTGCCCCGGATGTGGCGCCTGTGGAACTACTGGCTGGGTGGCAAGGACAACTACCCGGTGGACCGCGCGCTCGGCGACGCGGTGACCGAGGTCTATCCGGAGATGCGAGTGGCCGCCCGCGAGTACCAGGCCTTCCTGGGCCGCGTGGTCAGCTTCCTGGCCGGGGAGGCGGGGATCACCCAGTTCCTGGTGATCGGTACCGGATTCCCTGACGCGGAGAACGTGCACGACGTGGCACAGCGCATCAACCCGGCCGCCCGCGTGGTTTACGTGGACGACGACCCGTCGGTGTTGGCCCACGGCCGCGCCCTGCTCACCAGCACCACCCCGGCCGGGGTGACCATCTGCCTCGACGCGAACGTGCGCGACCCGGTCATCTTCCTGGCCGAGGCGCAGGAGGCGTTGAACTTCAACAAGCCGGTCGCCGCCATCTTCCTGAGCATGCTGGGCAACGTGGCGGCGTACGACGAGGCCCGGGCAATCGTGGCCAAAGTGGCGGCTGGACTGCCGACGGGCAGCTACCTGGCGCTCGGCGACTTCGCTGACACCAGCGAGGGTGTCCGCGCGGCCAACGCGATCTACCAGGAGTACGGAAGCCAGCCGTACCGGCTGCGCACCACTGGGCAGCTGGCGGAACTGGTGGACGGCCTGTCCCTGGTCGAACCCGGTCTGGTCCCGGTCAATCGGTGGCGCCCGGGACTGGTGAGCCTCGCCGATCCGGTTGACATCTTCGGCGTGGTGGCCCGCACCGACTGACCAATTTGGGGCCGCGCCGCCGTTTCTAGAACGGTGGTGGGTCGGTGATGCGTTCTCCTCGGGTGTGGTAGCGGCGGCCGAGTGGGCTGGTCCAGATGAACCGGCCAGGCCGGGGTTGGGTAACGGTCCAGCCTCCTTCGTGTTTGAGCCGGTGGTCGTACTTGCAGCCCGGCCCCAGGTTGGTGCTGGTCGTGGCGCCGCCGTATTGGTGGTCGTGGATGTGGTCCTGTTCGGATTGGGTGGCCGGGCGCCGGCAGCCCGGGGCGGTGCAGGTGCGGTCGCGGATCTGTACATACCGGCGCAACCCAGGCCCGGGTAGTCGCCGCCCCGGCCGGCCGTCCAGGTTGGTGCTCGGCGTGGTGCGGGCGTATTGGTACTGGCTGGCGATGTCGGCGATCACCCTGGCTCAGGCTGGTGGCGGGTCTTTGGCGAGTCGGGCCAGCGCGGTCGCCGGAATCGCCAACTCCACGATCCCGCCTTCCGCACGATGCCCGGGTGAACCGGTGCCCGGTCTTCGCCTGGTCAGACCCTCCGCAAGCAGATAACCCTCGTGGTCGGTCACCACCCACCGCCACTGACCGTGGTGCTGGCGGGCGACCGCCCGCCGGGTGGTCTCGGCGAGGATCGGCCCCCAACCCGGCAGCTCTCCGGGTAACTCGTTCACCCTCGCGAGGCTGTCGAGCCGGGCCCGGACTTCGATCCCGGTCACGTGTCCGAGGGGTTCGCGCTCGCTGCTCGCCGGTCGAGGCGCGGGAGTCGGCGCGTGCTCCTGCGGGCTGTTCTCGCCTGGTCCGGCGTCGTCTGGCCCGGCACTGTCCGGACGGTCCTGCTCCGGCTCGGCGTTGCTTGCCTCGCTGTCCCGGGCACCGACGTTGTGCGGTTCGGGACACGGCGGGCCTTCGGCCGCCACCGCTTCGCCCGGTGAAATGTCGCCTGGCGAGACCTCGCGCGTTGGGGGTTCAGCCGGTGGGGCTTGCGTCCGCCCGGCCTCGTCCAGCAGAGCGGCGATCATTTCGGTACGGGTCAGGTGGTGGAAGCGGTCATCGAGCAGGCGTAGGTAAATGTCCGCGCGCAACTGGTCAACCCGGCCCGGATGCCCGGCTCGTTTCGCCGCGCGAGCCAGCCCCGCGATCCGCTCGGTCGCCGCGGCCGCCTCATCCGGCGGCAAACCCGACGCCGCGATCACCGCTGTACCGTCCGGGTTCAGATAGCCGACCACCGCACGCTCGGCCAACGCCCGCTCGTAAGCATCCCGCGCGTGGTCCGGATCAACGGTGATGATCAGCTTCAGGATCCGGGCCCGCAGCTGCCCCGTGGTCAAACCGGGCGCCTCCGTCAACACCGCGTCCAATACCTTGGCCACCAACTCGCCCGGTAGACCGGCGAGGTGCTGGGTGAACACCCACGCCCGGTCCCGGTCGATTCGCCCGGCCAACATCTCGGCATGCACCGCCGGCAGACCCCGGCACAGGGCGTAGGCAAACTCGGACTCACTCCACCCCTGCCGACGGTTCATCACCAACGCCGCCCGCACCTCATCCGGCGCGTAGCGCTCCGGCTCGGCCAACCGGGCCACCGAGTCCGGGCCGGCGGACGGGCCACGTTCCAGTACCGAGGCCACAGCCCCGAGGTACAACCCTTCCGCGTAGGCCCGCAGTCGCGCGGACGCTTGCAGGACATCGATCACCGAGCCATTCGGCACCGCCGCCACATCAACCGACGCCAACACGGCGGCCAGCTCCGGACCGACGGAGGTCCCCGCCAGCCGCTCACCGAAGCCGTCGTCCATGCGTTCGATTATATGTTCGAGCACCGACACTTGGCAAACTGCTCCCGCCGGGAGTAGTTTGGGTGCGTGGACCTGACCGTCACCGACACCGGCGTGGTGACCGACCTGCCGGTGCTCGACGAGTTGCTCGACCCGTACCGGGACGGGCTGGGCATCGGCTACCAGGGCTACCGTGCGCACTGCTATCGCATGGTCAACTGGGCGCGGTTCGTCACCCGGCCGCAGCCGTACCGCGAGGAAAAGCTGGCCGTCGTGACGGCGCTGCACGACCTGCCGTTCTTCCTCAGCGGGAACCTGGATTACCTCGGTCCGGCCTGCGACCTGGCCACGGCGCACCTAGAGGCGATCGGGCGCCTGGAGTGGACCGAAGAGCTGCACCTGATGATCAATAATCACCACAAGGTGCGCCCGTACACCGGCCCGCACGCGGAGCTGGTGGAGGCGTGCCGCAAGGCGGACTGGATGGACGTCACCTTCACCAAGCTGCGGTTCGGGATCCCGCGCCGGCTGGTGACCGAGGTGCGCGCCCGGTTCCCGATGAACGAGGCGTACAAGGCGGTCGCCATGCCGATGATCGGCCGGTACGCGGTGCGCCACCTGAGCCGCCCGCTGCCGAACATGCGCTGGTGAACGCCTCCGCGACCACCTACGCGCTGCTCGGTCTGCTGGCGTTGCGGCCGCACACCGGATACGAGCTGACCCAGCAGGTGCGCACCTCGGTGCGGCTGGTCTGGCCGTCCTCGGAGTCAAACCTGTACCGGGAGCAGCACCGGCTGGTCCGCCTGGGCTGGGCGAGGGTCGAGGCGGAGCCGGCCGGCCGGCGTACCCGCAAGCGGTACACGATCACCGAGCCGGGGCGGCGGGCACTGGCGGACTGGTTGGCCTCCCCGCCGGCGCCGCCGACGCTGGACGTGGAGGCGTTCGTCCGGCTCTGGCTGGCCGACCAGGGGAGTGTGCGGGACCTTGCGGCCGCGCTCACCGCCACGGCGGTCTCCGCCCGGTCCACCATCGCGGCGGCGGCCGAGCTGGCCGACCGCTACCTCGCCGGGCAGGGTGCCTTCGAGTCTCGCGCGCACCTCAACGCCCTCGCCGGGGAGCTGTTGGTGGACACCCTCGGTGCCCTGGCCGACCGGTGCGAGCGGGCGGCGGCGGAGATCGAACAGTGGCCGACCACCCGGGACCGGGGGCTGGACGAACAGGCGCGGGCCCGGCTGAGCCGCATCGTGGCGAAAGCGGGCGAGACGCCTGGGCCGGCTCCCCCGTAGCGGCCGGCCCAGGCGCGAGACCGGTCAGTCGACGGTTGCGTCCAGGATGACCTCGGCGAACGGCGCCGTGTAGGTGATCTTGGACATGGCCGCACGCTACGCGGACGCCCGGCACCCTCGCGCCCGTCGGATGACGCCATCGGTGTACGTCATTACGTCAGATCGCAACCCCGGCCTCGGCGCCTTCCTTGAATGCCTGGAACGCGGTGCGGTGCGCCATCGCGTCACCGACCAGCCGATACGGGATCCGCAGCTCGTCCAGGTCGGCGGCCAGCGTGTTCTCCGAGGCGAGCGAGGTGACCGCAACCACGGTGCCGGCGGTGACCTCGGCGATCGTCTCGCCATCCGCGCGCACGATCGTCGCGGTGCGCCCGTCCAGGTCGCCGAGCAGGCCTTCGGTGATCACCCGCTGGGCGCGGCGGCGCAGGATGGCCGGCACCTCCACCCGGTGCAGCGCCCCGCCGTACGGCATGATCGTTTCGTAGCGGGTCACGTAGCTGACCCGTTTGCCCCGGCGGGCCAGGGCCTCGGCCACCAGCGGGCCCTCGTTCGCGCCCACCGTGTCGTAGACCAGCACGTCGTCATCGATCTCGGCGGTGAGCGCCTCCGCGCTGCCCAGCACGTGGCCGGTGTGTCCGCCCGGCACCGAGCCCGGCCCGGGGCGCGCCGCCCCGGTGGCCAGCACGACGTGGTCCGGGGCCAGCTCCTCCAGTAACCGCCGATCCGCCCGGATGCCCAGCTCGGGCTTGACGCCGTGCTCGGCCAGCTCGCCCAGCAGGTGGTCCAGTGCGGTGGTGAGTGGCGCGGCGGCGGTGTGCTCGGCGTGCCGGAGCAGGCCGCCGGCCCGGGGCGCGGCGTCCACCAGGCGAACCCGGTGACCGCGCCGGGCGGCGACCTCGGCGGCCTTGAGCCCGGCCGGGCCGGCCCCGATCACCAGGACCTGCCGGGGCGTTCCGGTCCAGGTCGGTGACAGCTCGCGTTCCCGCAGGACCTCCGGATTGTGGAAGCAGCTGATCTCCGGGAAGCCGGCCAGCTTCCGGTTCACGCACACGTTCGCCCCGGTGCACGGCCGGATGCGGTGCGCGTCGCCGCGCGCGGTCTTGCGGGCCAGGTCCGGGTCGGCGATGTGCGCGCGGGTCATCGCGGTGAGCTCGCACTCGCCCTCCGCGAGCAGCCGCTCGGCCACGCCGGGGGAGCTGATCCGGCCGGTGGCGATCATCGGCACGGTGAGTGCGTCGCCGAGCAGCTCGCGCATGCGGCGGGCCTTCGGGACGTTGGGCGCCTCGGTGCTGCGGTAGTTGGGGATGGCCCGGCCGTAGCTGGCGCCGCCGAAGCCGACGGTGGTGTTCAGCAGGTCGATCTCGCCGGTGCTCAGCAGTGCCCGGACCGTGTCGGCGAGGCCGGTGGCGGCCAGTCCGCCGTCCTCGGGGGAGACGAAGTCGTCGGTGGCGGTCCGGTAGCCCAGGATGCGGTCCGGGCCGAGTACCGGGCGGACGGCCTCGATGATCCGACGGGCGAACAGGGTGCGGTCGGTGCCCCACTGGTCGGCGCGCCGGTTGCCCCACGGGGACAGCGACTGCTGGACCAGGTAGCCGTGCGCGCCGTGCAGTTCCACCCCGTCGAAGCCGGCGTCCACAGCCATCCGGGTGATCTGCCGGTACGCGTCGATCATGAGCTCGATCTCGTCGCCGGTCATCCGGTGCGCGGTCTCGCCCTCGGCGGTCTGACTGGCCTCGAACCCCCACAACGGCGGCCGGCGCACGTCCGCGTCGGAGCGGAAAGTGGCGCCGAGGTGGGCCAGCTGGATCAGCGGGACCGCGCCTTCCGCCCTCACCGCCTCGGCCAGCCGGGCGTGCCGCTCCACGCTCGCCTCGGGCACCGGGCCGAAGGGGTTCGGGAACTGCGGCTGGGCGATGATCAGCCCGACCCCGCCGGCGGCCCGCCGGCGCAGGTACTCGATGTAGCCGTCCGGAGAGACGTTCGGGTTGCGGAACGCCTCGCTGGCGCCGTGCGAGGTGATCACGATCCGGTTGGGCACGGTGGTGTGCCGGATCCGGATCGGCGAGAACAGGTGCGGGAACGGGGACATGGGCGGCCCTCCGTGAGTGGCGGTGGTGGCGTCAGTGGGGCAGGGCGTGGTCGGCCGGCGATGCGCGCCAGGCGTTGCGCAGGGCCTCGGGCGGTACGGCGGTCAGCGCGGCGAGCGCACGGACGAACAGGTAGGTCAGCGCGACGGTGAGCAGCCCGCCGGCCCAGATCCAGGGCATCGCGACGCCGGTGTTCATGAGGGTCCACACCGGCCACCCGGCGCCGACGTAGAAGACCGCCACGCTGGTCGGGTACAGCGCGATCAGCACCAGGTGGTGCCACGCCCGCCAGCTGGGGCCGTGCAGCAGGTGCAGCAGCACGGCGGGCAGTATGCCCAGTGCGCCGTCCAGCGGCGCCCAGTAGAGCGGCATGCCCCACAGGTTCAGCGGCTGCGGCCCGTAGTAGTAGAACACCCGCAACCACAGCGCCGGGGTCTCCAACAGCACGTCGCCCAGGGCCACCAGCAGCCACACCCGCATCACCGCCGACGGCCCGCCGCCGGCGCGCAGCAGCCGCCACAGGGCGAGCGAGCCGAGGCCGATCTCGGCCGTGTAAGCCAGGGTGAGGAACAGCGGGATACGCACGCCGTAGGCGGTGAACAGCGTCAACTGCTCCTGGACCGGGTAGTAGACGAACGCGTTCGCGGCGGTCAGCGGCTCGAACAGGCTGGCCACCGCGCCGCCGAGCAGGCAGACGAAGCCGATCACGGTGCCCTCCCGCCGGTAGCAGCGGACGGCGAACACCAGCCCGGCCAACACGGCCAGCCCGGCGCCGGCGGTGAACGCGGCGTTGATCGCCGGGTTGGTCGGCCAGCTCGGGTCCGGCACCGGGCCGCCACCGAGCGGGTTCACGCCGAGTGGATTCAAACCGAGCGGGTTCACGCCGGTTCTCCCGCCCCGCGCGGGGTGGCCTCGCCGAACCGGGCCAGCGCCTCGTCCAGCAGCGCCCGGGCGTCCGGGTGCGGCTCGAGGTCGGCCGGGTCGTAGCCGGGCCGGCAGGCGCGCAACGCCAGTTGGGGCAGGAACATGCCGAACATTCCGGCCAGCAGCCGGGCGTAGCGCGCCCGGCTGTGCCAGCGCTCTCGTGCGGTCATCCGCCGGCGCGCGTCGAGCAGGGTGCGCCCGGCGATCGGCAGGGAGAACGCGAACACGTGCCAGGTGGCGAACAGGATGCCGAAGACGCGGTACCGGTAGTCCCGGTACAGCTCGTGGTAGACGTAGTTGGCCACCGTCCGGTGCTCGTGCTCCTCGGCGACGTGCCAGAGCCACAGGTAGGCCGCCGCCTCGCCGCTGTCCAGGCCGAACCGGTGCAGGTTGCCGAAGAAGTAGTCGCAGAGCAGCGGCGCGACGGTCTCGAAGCCCTCGGTGTAGGCCAGCGCGAACTTGTGCCCGCGCGCCCAGTACCGCTGGTAGTCGGCGCGCAGCCGGGCCTCGCCCTCGGTCACCGGCTCGGGGTGGGCGGCCCGGATGATGTCGTTCAGCCGGGCGTGGTTGGAGTAGTGCCGGCCCTCCTGGAAGTTGAACAGGTCGATGTCCCGCTTCAGCGCGGACGGCCCGGCCGGCAGCCGCTTCTTCGCCTCGCGCATGGTCTTGATGAAGAACGGCTCCATGAACGGCAACATCAACGACATCGCGTTGGTGAGGTGGCCGAACTCCGGGTGCACCTGGTTCCAGTCCGCCCTGACCCCGGTGAAGTCCACGGTCACCCGGCGGGCCACGAGGTCGGAGGTCTCGGTCATGGCGTCCTCCTCGTCGATGAGTGAACGCTCAAAACCGTACGTCGTTTGATACTGACGGTCAAGTGACAGTCACTATCAGAAAGAGTACGTTGTTGCCCACCGCCACTCCGCGCGGCCCGGGTGCATCCAGCCGCGGCGCGGTGTCGAACATGGAGTTCACGCGGTGAGGGTGGGGCTCAGAGCCAGCCGTTCTGATCGGCGATGCGGGCCGCGTCCGGCCCGTTGGCCGCATCGGTCTTGCCGATCGCCGAGGAAAGGTGGTTGCGCACGGTGCCGTTGGACAGGTGCAGCGCCTTGGCGATCTCGGCGGCGGTGCCGCCGCGCAGGGCCGCGCGCAGCACCTCCCGTTCCCGCTCGGTGAGCGGGTTGGTGCCGGTGGCCAGCGACTCGGCGGCCAGCGTGGGGTCCACCGCGCGCAGGCCGGCGTGCACCCGGCGGATGGCGTCCACCAGCTGCTCCGGCGGGGCGTCCTTGAGGATGAACCCGGCCGCGCCGGCGGCCATGGCGCGAGCGAAGTAGCCGGGGCGGCCGAACGTGGTGCAGATCAGCACCCGGCAGCCGGGGACCGAGGAGCGCAGCCCTTCGGTGGCGGTGATGCCGTCCATCCCGGGCATCTGTACGTCCAGCAGCGCCACGTCCGGTTCGCTGCGGCGGGCGGCCGGAAGGACCTGGTCGCCGTCGCCGACCTCGGCGACCACGGTGAGATCCGGCTCCAGGTTGAGGATCGCCACCAGGCCGCCCCGGACCAGCGCCTGGTCGTCCGCCACCAGTACTTTGATCATCCCGGCACCCTCGCGGAGAGCCGGAAACCGCCGGTGGGCAGCGGCCCGAAATCGAGCGTGCCGCGCACCTCGGCCAGCCGCTCGGCCAGCCCGGTGAGCCCGTTGCCGGGTTCCCCCGGCGGCCCGGCCCCATCGTCCACCACCTCCAGCCAGCGGGCACCCACCCGCACCGTGCACCGGCCGGCGCCGCTGTGCCGGACCACGTTGGTCACCCCCTCGCGCAGCACGTAGGCCAGTGGTTCCTCGGCCCGCGCCTCCACGTCGTCCACCGCGTGCGGCAGGTCGGCCTCGATCCCGGCGGCGCGCAGCGCGGCCCGGGCGGAGACCAGCTCGGCGACCAGGGACATCCGGCGCTGCCCGGAGACGGTGGCCCGGATGTCGGCCAGCGCGCGGCGGGAGAGATCCTCGGTCTCGCGCAGCTCGCCGGCCACCCGCTCGCCGTCGGCGCCGCTCTCCACCAGCCGCCGGGCCAGCGCGGTCTTCACGGTGATCGTGGTCAGCGAGTGGCCGAGCACGTCGTGCAGGTCCCGGGCCATCCGTTCCCGCTCGCCGGCCACCGCGAGCGCCCGGATCTCCGAGCGGGCCGCGCGCAGCGCCCCGACCAGGCGGGCCAGCCGGGCCATGCCCAGCGCGATCATCGCCACCATGGCCAGGAAGACCACGCTCACCCAGTCGACGGCGCCGGTGACCAGCCAGCTGGCCGGCAGCGCGGCGAACACGGTGACCAGGCCGACGACCCGGGCCCAGCGCAGCGGCAGCATCACGTTCGAGGCGCTGAGCGCGTAGCCGAGCACGGCCATCGAGCCGCTCAGACCGCTGAGCAGGACCACCGCGACACCGACCGGGAACACCACGCAGATCATGGCCAGCCGCCGGGCGGTGCCGCGCCACAGCGCGGGTACCCACCACACCCCGAGGAAGCACAGCGCGTACAGCACGAGCAGGGCGACCAGCACCGCGAGCGGTCCCGGGGGCATGCCGTCCCGGGCCGAGGCCAGGCCGATCGGCACGAGGAAGAGCACGAACAGCGACGCGCCGAGCCGGTCGCCCCGCCGGGCGCTCGGGGTGCTGCCCAGATAGGCCGGCCACGCCGCATCGTCGACCAGGACGTCGTCGTCCGGGTCGACGGTGGCGGGGACGCTGTTCACGCTGCGAAGCCTACGAGCCGGCGGTCGGGGTGCGGGCTTCGGCGGCCAGCGCGCGTTTGGTGGAACGCACCGTCCAGCCGATCAGCAGGGTGAACGCGGTGACCTGCAGCACGGTGGACGCGACGACCGCGGTGTCCAGCGGCAGCAGGTACACCACCGCGATCCGCAGCACCGCCTCCAGCAGCAGGCCGGCCCCCCACACCACGGAGGCGACGTACCAGCGGCGCCGCGCGACCGGGTCCAGCCAGCGCTCGCGCAGTGCGGCCACCCCGCCCGCCCCGGCGAACCGGAGCGTCGCGTCGTAGGTCAGCGGCCGGCGCACCAGGCAGCTGCCCAGGAACACCAGGCCGGCGATTGCGGTGGTGGCCGAGTCCTTGGCCAGCATGAACCGGGCGTCCCCGGTGGCGAAGCTGAGCGCCAACCCGAAGCCGAAGGTGACCAGCAGGAATGCCGCGAACGGTTCCAGCCTGCGGTCCCGCACGGCGACCACGCCGACCCGCAGCGCCGAGGTGAGGGTGCCGGCCAGAAGCGCGATGTAGTCATCGCAGCCGAGCAGCCGTGCGCCGTAGTAGGCGGCCACCGGCAGGCCGATGTCCCAGGCCAGCGAGCCGGTCATCCGGCGCAGCGTGCGGGTGGCGCCCGCGCCCATCTCGCCGGTGGTCGCCGGTGGTTGGGCTTCCGACGTGCGGTTCATGCCGTGCTCCTCGTCCTCGCGTTCCGGGTTGACGAGGAAAGCGTCCCGCCGGGGGCGGCCGCGACCCCGGGACAACTGTCACCGCTTGGCCATGACATCTGTCATCCTCTCGGTGATCCTTTGAGAAACGGAGCATCGATGGCTGATCACGACCTCACCGGTTTCGACCGGGACAGCTTCACCGCCGGCTCGGTGACCCACGAGCTGCTGCGCCGGGGGGAGGGGCCGGCGGTGATCGTTATCGCCGAGATGCCCGGCATCACGCCCAAGGTGCTGGCGTTCGCCGAGCGGGTGGCCGCGATCGGCGCCACGGCCGTGCTGCCGGTGCTGTTCGGCACGCCCGGCCGCGACCCCGACCCGGCGGTGCGCGGCAAGCTGGGCACCGCCCGGTACGTGGCCAGCTCGATGCTGCCGGCCTGCGTGAGCCGCGAGTTCACGGTGTGGGCGACGGGCAAGACCTCCCCGGTGGTGGGATGGCTGCGCGCGCTGGCCGCGCACGAGCACGAGCGGTGCGGCGGCCCGGGCGTGGGCGCGGTGGGCATGTGCTTCACCGGCGGCTACGCGCTGGCCATGGCCACCGACGATCGCCTGCTCGCACCGGTGCTCTCCCAGCCTTCTATGCCGCTCCCGGTGACCCGGGCGCAGAAGGAGAGCATCGACATCTCCCCGGAGGACCTGGCGGTGGTCCGCAAGCGCTGCGCCGAGGGCGGCCTCCAGGTGCTCGGCCTGCGGTTCCGCGGCGACGCCTTCGTGCCGGAGAGCCGGTTCCGCTTCCTCCGCGAACAGCTCGGCGACGGCTTCGTCGCGGTCGAGCTGGACGACGAGGCGGCCAACCCGGATGCGCTGCTGAAACCGCACTCGGTGCTCACCGAGCACCTGATCGACGAGCCCGGCCAGCCCACCAGGCAGGCGCTGGACCAGGTGCTGGACCTGTTCCGCACCCGCCTCCAGCTCGCCGGGTAGCGCTGGTTTCTCCCGCGCGCGCCGAACTGGGCGCGCGCTCGGCAAGCGTGTCCCGCGCTAGACCCGGGCCAGCTCGCCGTGCCGGGCGGCCAGCGCGACGGTGAGGGCGGGTTCGAGGTCCCGCGCGAACATCCGCATGGCGGCTACCCGGTCGGCGAGCGCCGGCCGGGTCGGCCCGGCCTGCACGATCAGCTCCGTCGACCAGCCCAGCGTGGGGTCGGTCGCCCACTCCGCCGCCAGCTGCTTCGGCGCGGCGTCCGGCGGGAGGATCCGGGAGCCGCCGACCCGGGGCTCGTCCACCGCGCGGGTCCAGTACCGGCGCAGGTCGCGCAGCACGGTGGAGCCGGGGATGTGCGGCAGGCGGCCGGTGATCAGCCCCATTCCCCGGGCGGCGGCCAGGTGCGCGCCGGAGGCGGAGCCGGTCGCCCACCACAACCTCCGGCGCAGGCCGGGCGCCTGGGGGACCAGGCCTTCTCCGTCCAGCGCGGCGCACAGCTCGTCGAGCACCTCGACCGCCTCGACCCAGCGGTCGGCGTGGTCGTGCCCGAACCGCTCGGCCGCCTCCGCGTCGTTGCCGGTGCCCAGGCCGAGCTGCAGCCGCCCGCCGCTGAGCGCGTCCACCACCGCGGCGTCCTCGGCCAGCCGCCGGGGTTGCTCCAGCGGCGCGGCGATCACCGCGGTGCCCAGCTGGATGCTGCTGGTGTGCTGGGCCAGCGCGGCGAGCAGCACCAGCGGGGAGGGCAGGAAGCCGTTCCGGGCGCTGCCGTGGTGCTGCGCCACCCAGAACGTGTGGAACCCGAGTGCCTCGGCGGCCACCGCCAGCTCGACCGTGTCCCGGTAGGCGTCCTCGGCGGTGCCGGAACTGTCCACATGCGTGAGAAACCCGATTCGCACCCGCAGACACTAGCCGGGTGGCTCCGCCGCCGATGATCCGCGGCACGCTATTGTTCAGCCCGAGCCCGGTTACACAGTCAGCTGCGGCCGTATCCCTGTCCACTTCGTCGTGGGCCGGTATCACGCGAGCTGACAGTTGATTCGGTGTGCCGCGTGGTGGCGGCCCAGGAGAGCCGAATCGAGACCGATGCTCACCCGTCTGATCGTTGAGTTTCCCTCCCGAGTGGCCACCGATGTCTGAACCGGTGGACTGGCGCGAGCTGGCCAAGGGCCTGGCGGAGATGGCGCGCGACCTGCTGGCCCAGGACTCGGTGCAGGGCACCCTGGACCGGATCGTGGTGGCCGCCGTCGACCTGGTGGACGGCTGCGACGCCGCCGGCATCCTGGCCGTGCGCGACGGCCGGGTGCACACCCTGGCCAGCACCGACGACGTGGTGCGCGCCTCCGACGAGTTGCGGGCCAGCTTCCGGCTCTACACGCACGAGAACAAGAACCTGGGCGCGCTGGACCTGTACTCGTCCCGCCCCGGGGCGTTCGCCGAGGGGTTCGAACACGTCGGCTGGCTGCTCGCCTCGCACGCGGCCGTGGCGCTGGCCAGTGCCCGGCTGCAGGCCAACCTGCACGAGGCGCTCAAGTCGCGGCAGGTGATCGGGGCGGCCACCGGGATCGTGATGGCCCGCTACGGGCTGTCCGAGCGGGAGGCGTTCAACCGGATCGTGACCGTGTCGCAGAACTCCAACATCAAGGTGCGCGACCTGGCCCGTGAGATCAACAACACCGGCGGCATCCCCGATCTGTCCTAGCCGTGCAGCATGACCAGCACCCCGGAGGCCAGCGCGAAGGCGAGCACCAGCGCGCGCATCAGCCGGCCGTCCAGCCGGTGGTGCACCCAGCGGCTGAGCAGCGCGCCGAGGGCCAGCGCGGGGAGCAGCAGCAGCGCCGTGCCGAACTGGGCCCCGGTGGCCCGCCCGGTGGCGGCCAGCAGCACCAGGGAGATCACCTCGCCGACCAGGAAACACACGGCCACCGTGGCCCGCAGCACGGCGGCGGGTTGGTGCTGGTAGACCAGGGCCAGTGGGGGACCGCCGACGCCGGTGGACGTCTCGGTGACCCCGGTGACCGCGCCCGCCACCAGCAGCGCGCCCCGGCCCGGCCGGAACGCCGGGGCGGCCAGCCCGGCCAGCGCGGCCAGCACGGTGGAGACGCCGATCAGCAGGTTCAGCCGGTCCATCGGGATGGCCAGCAACACCCAGATGCCGCCCAGGGTGCCGGCCAGCCGTCCGGCGGTGATCCAGCCGGCGCCCCGGTGGTCCAGCCGGTCCCGCTCCCGCCAGGCCACGTACACGTTCAGCGGGATCATCAGCACCAGCAGGAACACCGGCAGCAGGCCGGGCCGCAGGATGCCGACCACCGGCGCCGCGATCAGCGCGAACCCCACGCCGGTGCTGCCCTGCACGAACGCCGCGACCAGCACCACCGCCGCCAGCGCGGCGAGCACACCCGGGCTCACGGGCGCGGCGGCAGCGGGATCGTGGCTAGGTCCTCGGCGAGCACGATGTCCCCGTCGAAGAACTCGGCGGCCTCGGCCGCGAACTCGCGCGCGTCCCGGTACCGCTGGGAGAAGTGGGTCAGCACCAGCCGGCGCACCCCGCAGTCCCGCGCCACCTCGCCGGCCTGCGCGGAGGTGAGGTGGCCGTAGTCGCGGGCCAGCGCCGCGTCCCGGCGCAGGAACGTCGACTCGATCACCAGCATGTCCACCCCGTCGGCCAGCTCGTACACCGCGTCGCACAGCCGCGTGTCCATGACGAACGCGAACCGCTGCCCGGGTCGCGGCCGGCTCACCTCGGCCAGCATCACGGTCCCGCCGTCCGCGCGGGCCAACGAGCCTTCCCGGCGCAGCCGGCCGATGTCCGCGCCGGTCAGGCCGAACCGTTCCAGCAGCTCGGGCCGCATGCGCACGCCGTCCGGCTCGACCAGGCGGTAGCCGTAGGCGTCCACCGGGTGGTCCAGCCCGCGCGCCTCCAGCCGCCCGAAGGCGCCCTCCGCGACCACCCCGGCCCGCTCGATCGGACCCGGGTGCAGCCGGGTGCGGTCGTGGAACACCGTGGCGTGTCGCAGCCGCTCGAAGTACCGCTGGCCGGACGCCGGGTAGTGCGCGTGCACCGGGTGCGCCACGCCGTCCAGGGACATCCGCTGGATCACCCCGGGCAGGCCCAGGCAGTGGTCGCCGTGGAAGTGGGTCAGGCAGATGTGGGTGATCGCGCTGCTGGGCACGCCGGCCAGCAGCAGCTGCCGCTGAGTGCCCTCGCCCGGGTCGAACAGCAGGCCGTCGCCGTCCCAGCGCAGGAAGTAGCCGTTGTGGTTGCGGGTGCGGGTGGGCGCCTGGCTGGCCGTGCCGAGCACCACCAGCTCCCGTACGGACACCGCCTCAGGAGCTCGCGGCCTGCTGCTTGAGCAGCCCGCCGCCCACGATCAGGCGCTGGATCTCGCTGGTGCCCTCGTAGAGCCGCAGCAGGCGGACGTCCCGGTAGATCCGCTCCACCGGGATCTCCTTCATGTAGCCGGTGCCGCCGTGCACCTGGACGGCCAGGTCGGCCACCTGGCAGGCCATCTCGGTGCAGAACAGCTTGGCCGCCGACGGCGCGATCCGGCGGTCCTCGCCGGAGACGTAGGCCCGGGCGGCCTCGCGCACCATGGCCCGCCCGGCCGCCACCCCGGTGTACTGGTCGGCGAGCATCGCCTGCACCAGCTGGAACGCGCCGATCGGCTGGCCGCCCTGGGTGTTCGTGGCCGCGTAGGCCACCGACTCGTCCAGCGCGCGCTGGGCGCTGCCCACGGCCAGCCCGGCGATGTGCACCCGGCCCCGGGCCAGCGAGGTCATCGCCGCCCGGTAGCCGGACACCTCGTCGCCGACCATGGCCTCCGCCGGCACCCGCACGTCGTCGAAGGCGACGTCGGCGGTCCAGGCGCCCTCCTGGCCCATCTTGGCGTCCTTGGGGCCGACGCTGACCCCCGGCGTCTCCGACGGGACCAGGAACACCGAGATCCCCGGGTTGCCGGCGGCCGGCTCGGAGGTGCGGGCGAACACCACGAACAGGCCGGCCACCGGGGCGTTGGTGATGAACCGCTTCTGCCCGTCGATGACCCAGTCGGCGCCGTCCCTTCTGGCGCGCGTGCGCAGCCCGGCCGGGTTGGAGCCGGCACCGGGCTCGGTGAGCGCGAACGAGGCCACCACCTGGCCGGAGGCGATCCGGGGCAGCCACGCCTTCTTCTGCTCGTCGGTGCCGAAGCCGACCAGCACCTGCCCGGCGATGCCGTTGTTGGTGCCGAACATGGAGCGGAACGCCAGCGTGGTGTACCCGAACTCGAAGGCCAGCTCCACGTCCTGGGCCAGGTTCAGCCCCAGCCCGCCCCACTCCTCGGGGACGGCGTAGCCGAACAGCCCCATCTCCGCCGCGGCCGCGCGCAGGTCGTCCGGGATCCGGTCGTTGGCCATGATCTCGTTCTCCCGGGGCACGACCTCCCGCCGGATGAAGCCGCGCACCTGCTCCAGGACGTACCCGAAGTCCTCCGCCGACACGTCAGTCATGCCCGCATCCTCACCCCGGCGGCCGACGCCGGTCAAAGACCGACGCCGGCCGGTCGCGGCGGACTACCAGACCAGGGTGCCTCCGGTCTGGTACTCGGTGACCCTGGTCTCGAAGAAGTTCTTCTCCTTGGTCAGGTCCATCGACTCGGACATCCAGCCGAACGGGTTCTCGCTCGCCCCGAACAGCGGGGCCAGCCCCAGCTGGGCGCACCGCCGGTCGGCGATGAACCGCATGTACTGCTCGCACGAGTCGGCGGACAGGCCGAGCATGCCCCTCGGCAGCGTGTCCCGGCCGTAGGCGATCTCCAGCTCGCAGCCCTCGGCGAGCATGTCGCGCACCTGGCCCCGGAACTGGTCGGTCCACAGCCCCGGATTCTCCGAGGCGATCTGGTTGATCACGTCCACGCCGAAGTTCAGGTGGATCGACTCGTCGCGCAGGATGTACTGGTACTGCTCGGCGATGCCGGGCATCTTGCCGCGCCGGCCCAGCGCCAGGATCTGCGCGAACCCGGTGTAGAACCACATCCCCTCGAACACCACGTAGAACGCCACCAGGTCACGCAGGAAGGCCTGGTCGGCGGCCGGGGTGCCGGTGCGGAAGTCCGGGTCCTCCAGGCTGCGGGTGTGCTCCAGCGCCCAGGCCGCCTTGTCGGTGATCGACGGCACCTCCCGGTAGGCGTTGAACAGCTCGCCCTCGTCCAGGCCCAGGCTCTCGCAGATGTACTGGAAGGTGTGCGTGTGCACGGCCTCCTCGAAGGCCTGGCGGAGCAGGTACTGCCGGCACTCCGGGTTGGTCAGGTGCCGGTAGACCGCGAGCACGATGTTGTTCGCCACCAGGGACTCCGAGGTGGCGAAGAAGCCCAGGTTCCGCTTGACCATGTGCCGCTCGTCGGCGGTCAGCCCGTCGGGGGAGCGCCACAGCGAGATGTCCGCCTGCATGGACACCTCGGACGGCATCCAGTGGTTGGCGCAGGCGGCCAGGTACTTGTCCCAGGCCCACCGGTACTTGAGCGGCAGCAGCTGGTTCACGTCCGCCCGAGCGTTGATCATGCGCTTGTCGGAGACGTCGACGCGGGCCGCACCGCGTTCGATCGTGCCCAGTCCGGAGCTCACTGGCAGGCCTCGCATTCGGGGTCGTCGATGGCACAGGCGGGGGCGGGCGTGACGGTTACCGGGGCGACGGCGTTGAGCCGGCCGTCGGTGGTGACCAGGGTGGACTTCTCCACTTTCGTGGCGGCCTGGGAGCGCAGGTAGTAGGTGGTTTTGAGACCCCTGACCCAGGCCAGCTGGTAGAGCGCGTCCAGCTCCCGGCCGCTGGGCCTGGCGATGTAGAGGTTCAGCGACTGGGCCTGGTCCAGCCACTTCTGCCGGCGCGCGGCCGCCTCGATGAGCCACCGGCTGTCGATCTCGAACGCGGTGGCGTAGAGCTCCTTGAGCTCGGCCGGCACCCGCTCGATCTGGCCCAGCGCGCCGTCGAAGTACTTCAGGTCGCCGACCATCACCGGGTCCCAGAGGCCGCGTTCCGCCAGGTCGCGGACCAGGTAGGGGTTGACCACGGTGAAGTCCCCGGACATGTTCGCCTTGACGTACAGGTTCCGGTAGAGCGGCTCGATGGATGGGTTGACCCCGGTGATGTTGGCGATCGTCGCGGTCGGCGCGATGGCCATCACGTTCGAGTTGCGCATGCCCTGGGACCGGACCTTCTCGCGCAGCGCGGCCCAGTCCAGCCGGGTGGTCCGGTCCAGTTCCAGCTCGCCCTCCGCCCGGGTGGCGGCGAGCAGCTCGACGGAGTCGATGGGCAGCACGCCCTGGCTCCACAGCGACCCGGCGAACGTGGCGTAGCGACCCCGCTCGGCGGCCAGGTCCGCCGACGCCGAGATGGCGTGGTAGCTGATCAGCTCCATGGACTCGTCGGCGAACTCCACCGCGCGGTCCGAGGCCAGCGGGATGCGCTGGGTGAACAGCGCGTCCTGGTGCCCCATCAGGCCGAGCCCGACCGGCCGGTGGCGCAGGTTGGACCGCCGAGCCGATCCGATTGTGTAGAAGTTGATGTCGATGACGTTGTCCAGCATCCGCACGGCGGTGCGGACGGTGCGCGCCAGCTTCTCCCTGTCCAGCCCTCCGGCGCCGACGTGCCGGGCCAGGTTCACCGAGGCCAGGTTGCACACCGCCACTTCCTCGGCGTCGGGCGTCGCGGTGGTGTTCAGGGTGATCTCGGTGCACAGGTTGGACGAGTGCACCACCCCGGCGTGCCGCTGCGGGGAGCGCAGGTTGCAGGGGTCCTTGAAGGTGATCCACGGGTGCCCGGTCTCGAACAGCATGGTCAGCATGCGCCGCCACAGCTCCACCGCCCGGACCGTGCGGAACACCTTCCGCTCGCCGCGCGCCGCCGCCTCCTCGTGCGCCCGGTAGGCGGTGGTGAACTCGTCGCCGTAGAGGTTGTGCAGGTCGGCGGCCTCGTCGGGGGAGAACAGCGTCCACTCGGCGTCCGCCCGCACCCGGCGCAGGAACTCGTCCGGCACCCAGTTGGCGGTGTTCATGTCGTGGGTGCGCCGGCGGTCGTCGCCGGTGTTCTTGCGCAGCTCCAGGAACTCCTCGACGTCGATGTGCCAGGTCTCCAGGTAGCCGCACACCGCGCCCTTGCGCTTGCCGCCCTGGTTGACCGCCACCGCCGTGTCGTTGGCGATCTTCATGAACGGCACCACGCCCTGGGAGACCCCGTTGGTGCCCCGGATGTGTGCGCCGATGCCGCGCACCGGGGTCCAGTCGTTGCCCAGCCCGCCGGCGTACTTGGACAGCAGCGCGTTGTCGCTGATCGCGCCGAAGATCCCGGGCAGGTCGTCCGGGATGGTGGTGAGGAAGCAGGAGGACAGCTGCGGGCGGGTGGTGCCGGCGTTGAACAGCGTCGGCGTGGAGCACATCACGTCGAAGCCGGACAGCAGCCGGTAGAACCCGATGGCCCGCTCCTCCCGGTCCACCTCGCGCAGGGCCAGGCCCATGGCCACCCGCAGGAAGAAGGCCTGCGGCAGCTCGTAGCGGGTGCCCCCGGAGTGCAGGAGGTACCGGTCGTACAGCGTCTGCAGACCTAGGAACCCGAAGTCCAGGTCCCGCTCCGGCTTGATCGCGGCGGCCACCCTGTCCAGGTCGAACTCGGCCATCGCCGGGTCCAGCTGGCCCAGGTCGACGCCCCGGCGCAGGTACGCGGCCAGGTACTCCGGATAGCGGCCGGACAGCTCGGCGTGGTCGGCGGGCGGGGTGAGGCCGAGCGCGCCGAACGCCTCCCGGCGCAGCCGGTCCAGCAGCAGCCGGGCGCTGACGAACGAGTGGTCGGGGTCGGTCTCCACCAGCGCGCGGGCGGCCAGCACCGGGGCCTGGTCCAGCTCCTCGGCGCCCATGCCGTCGTAGAGCAGCTTCCGCGTCCCGGCCAGGACCTGCTCGGAGTTCGCGCCGGCCAGGCCTTCACACGCCTCTCCGACGACCCGCTTCAGCCGGTCGGTGTCGATCGGGGTGAGCGTGCCGTCGGCCAGCCGGACCTTAGGCTGTTTCTCCGACGTCGGGTCGGTCGCCTCCGCCGCCCGGGCGCGAGCGTGTTCCTCCCGGTAGAGCACGTAGGAGCGGGCCACCGCGTGGTGCCCGCCGCGCATCAGCGCCAGCTCGACCTGGTCCTGGATCTCTTCGATGTGCAGCGCCCGGTCCGGCCCGGCGTGGCGCATCAGGGCCAGCTCCACCGCCTCGGTGAGCCCGGCGACCACCGCGCGCACCCGGCTGGAGGCCCCGGCGTCGGTGCCCTCCACGTCGAGGAATGCCCTGGTCAACGCGGAGGAAATCTTGCTCGAGTCGAACGGGGTCGTCTCCCCGTTGCGGCGGATCACCGGGACACCGGACTTCGGCGCCGGGGATGGAGGTAACGGCTTCTCCTGGGTGAGGGTCATCGCAGCGCTACTCCTCGCGAGTTCGCGGCCTCTGGCCGGTGAACCGCGCCGAGCAGGCAACGCGAGGAGTGCGGCAGCCGACGCCGCAACCCGCCCGCCTGCCCTCCCGCGAGGACACCGAGCCGAGCGCGCCGGCGGCGCGCCCGTCGATGGCAGGTCTTCGGACTCGTGGGCGCGGCTTTCACGCCACCTACTGGCCGTCGCTTCCCGGGCCCGGCGTTGGACCCAGTGCTGTGTCTCCGTCGTCCGCCCAACTGGGCGTCCGACCAAGAGAGCGCCCGGGGGCGCTCGATGACGGCGGTCGTTCCCACTTACCGCTGCGGGGCAGTCCCGGATTCGCACCGGGTTCCCTGTTGCCACGCGGCCCTCGCGGGCCACGAACCATCGACGGGCGCAACACTACATGTGCGACCCAATTGGGTGTGGAGGCACTACATGATGGGCGTGTCGGGTCATTTGGTAGTACGGCCGGGCTACTTCTTGAACGCGTCCTTGATCTTCTCGCCGGCCTGCTTGAGGCTGCCCTTGACCCGGTCGACCTTGCCCTCGCCCTCCAGCTTCGGGTTGTCGGTCGCCCGGCCGGTGGTCTCCTTGGCGTGGCCCTTCAGTTCCTCGGCCTTGTTGCTGATCTTGTCGTCCATCCCCATGGTGATCCCTCGTTCCGTCTCGGGGCTGCTGTCGACAGCTCCGATACCCCGGCCGAGGTGGGCGAAACCGCCTGGTTCGGTCAGTGCCGTTCCTCGAGGCCGACCGCCTGGCGCAGCTTGGTCACCGCCTCCTCGAGGCCGCGGTCCTCGGTCGCCCGGGAGGCCATCAGCGCGGCGAGTGCCTCGGCCAGCACGTTCAGCTTCTCCTGGGCGGCCTCCTCGCCGCGCCGCGAGGCGTTCTCCAGCAGTGTGAGCAGCAGCAGTGAGATCACGCTGCCGGCCGTGTGGATCGCCGCTTGCCAGGTCTTCAGATCCACCCAGAACGGCAGGCTGACCAGCCAGAACAGCACCAGGCCCGCGCACAGGTAGAAGAACGGCGGCCGGCTGACCCAGCCGTAGGCGCCCTCCACGAACCGCTCGAACGGCGACCGTCGCGTACCGCCGCTGTCCCGGCTGTCCGCCGCCGGCCGCAGGCTGTCCTCACCCATGGCCTTGAGGGTATTGCCAGCATGGCCGGTCTACCGGTGCTGAGAACGTCGACTCGGTGTGGTGATTGCTGTTTTGGCACCCTATTTTGGAGGTATGGGCAGCAAACGTGACGGACGCGAGGGCGAACGACGCTGGTCGGAAGTCCATGCCCACCTAGGCGCCGACGAGTTCGACGCAGCAAGGAAAACATACGACCAAGTACGCTCCAAACTGGAAAGAACTGAGCGCGGAGCCAATTGTGGAGACCGAGAAATTTGTAACAGGGCTGTGAGAGCGATTTCTGACTTCAAGCGAGAACGCCATCCGGCTTAGCGGACTGGCAACGATCGTGTCGCGATTGAGTCGTAACGGTGGCCGAATAGCCAGGTATGGGCTGTAGCGTGCTTTCCGCACTAGCGCGCGTCGGATGAGAGGCGGGTAACAACGTGGCACGTGACGACTCCGCACGTTGGCTGCCAAGTTTCCTAGGCCGAGTACCCGCTCCGCTCAGTGAGCCGGAGCGCATCAAGCTCTTGGGCGAGGTATTTGGAATTCAAGGTGGAAAAAATCCCCTGAATTATGTTGTGCGACCGTTGGTAGATACTCCTATCACAAGAGCACTTGCGCGAAGAAGGCCAGTCGTGATCTACGGGAGTAGTAAGCAAGGTAAGACCTGCGTACGACGTAGAGCAATTCCAGCTGACGAGTCTGTTGTACTTAGCTGCCAGCAGTACTGGTCAATGGAAGACATTAACAAGGCAGTACTAAGGGAAGCGGGCTACGTCCCGATTACTTCCCAAGTCGAAACTCAAAAACGTGACCTCCGCATGTCCGGCCGCATAGACGCTAGAGGCAGACTTCCTTTCGTCGAGTCGGGATTGAACGTTGAAGCGGGTCGCAACCGCGCCGATGAGTTGACCAACACGTTCAATACCGAGCCCATCGATTTGGGCGACGTGAATCAGGTGATCTCACAGCTCAAAGCGCTCGACTTCCGGAAAGTTGTGGTGCTCGAAGAATTTCACGTACTCCCTATTGGGACACAAAAGCGATTTGCTCAAGCGCTCAAGGCATTTTTTGATGAGGGTAGCGACGTTCGATTTGTAGTAGTAGGGGTATGGCGCGACAGTGATCACTTAATTCAGCTGCACGGCGATCTGGCTGGGCGAATCGATGCCGTCGACGCCGACAAATGGACTGACACATCCCTCCGAAATGTGATCCAATCTGGCGCCGAGATCATGAATATTCGGTTTGACCCCCAATTTGCGGGCCGGCTAATAGCTCAATGCGTTAGCAGTGTATGGATAGTGCAGGAAGTTTGCTACAAGGCGTGTGAGAGCGTGGGAATCATGGTTGGGGATGGCAGTGCTGGCAAGTTGGTTGGAGCCGATTTCGACGTCAGCGCAGCAATCGCTGAGATAGTCGGCAACCTGACGGGCAGATACGCCAACTTCATCAGGGAATTTGCCAAACCACACGTGGAGCTGTGGCCCGATTCTTCATTGGCTCAGTGGGTTCTTGGGCTTATTATTGTGAGCGATACTGAAGAATTGGAAGCAGGCTTAAATATAGGGTCGATAGTTCAATTTATCGAACAGAATAATGATCAATACATCGTTGACCGTGGCGACCTCGTTCAGGTTCTTCTAAACGTCGGCCCAGCTCAAGCGAAAATCAATACCAGTCCGCCGATCATTGATTATATTCATAGTCCCGGCCGACTCGATATTGTCGATCGAGCATTCTTCGCGTGGCGCAACGAGCAAACCCGGGCCAACTTGCTCGAAGACTGTGGGCTGCCTGCCGAATTTGTTCGGGGCTGGACCAGGAGCTCACGTAGCACCGGTCGGCACAGGTCTTGATGCATCGGTGTGCCGGACGATCATCGGGATACACCTGGACGCCGAGTAGCTCGACGCGGCAAGGAAACCTGCGAGCACCTTCGGGTCAAGCTGGAAGAACTGAGCGCAGAGCTGATGCCTGAGACCGAGCAATGCGTGTCAGAATTCGGCAGGTCGAACCACTAGCTCTGATCAGCCACAGCGAAAATCAGCTCTGTGGCTGTTGCTAGATTACCTAGATCTGGGAGCACCCCGTGTGCACCAGCATGTTTTAGGTCTTCCACGCTGCTCTTACCCGTGGCAACACCAATCGATCGAACGCCAGCGGAAATGGCGGCATGAATATCATTGGGAGTATCGCCAAGCAGTACCGTATGAGAATTGGAAAAGGTCGCGTTGAGGCGGGTGCGCGCGCGTTCCTGGGCGATCTTTACGAGGTCGGCACGTTCGGTATGGTCGTTCCCGTATGCGCTGGTGTGCAGGTCCAGATACTTCGTGAGGTCGAAAACATCGAGTTTGATTCGGGCCACATCTTCAAGGTTGCCGGTCAGCACCCCTTGGTGAACTGTTGGCTGGTCCGCAAGCAGACTTAGCGTTCTGGCGGCGCCGGGCAAGGCGCGTCCAGTCGAGGCAAGTTCATTCCGCGCCTCGTCATAGCCTTGCGTGAGTGCCCGTGCGAGACTTGTGACAGCTTCGCTCGTCGGCTCGATTCCGTTAATGCGGAGGGTCTCCCGCATGATGTCCAGCTCGGTGCGGCCGGCGACCTGGGCGAGTTGCTGGAGTGGATGGCCAGTTGACGCGCGAAACGCTCGCTGATAAATGGCGAAACCCACACCGCGCGTCTCAATCAGGGTATGGTCGATATCCCATAACACAAGAACCCGCGCGTGGTCCGGCCCAGCAGACGACATGACAGGCAGTCTGCCATCTATCATGATCAACCACGCGGTGTGGAGCTAGCCGGGGCCGCCAGCGCAGAACGGGGACTCATGGACGACGCCTTGGCGCGGTCGATCGGGGAGCGAGTCCAGTTCTATCGGACCGCCGCGCGGCGCAGTAAAGCAGTCGTTGCGGGCCTGGCGGGGATCACTCCCGACTACCTGCGTCTAATCGAACGCGGCCAGAAGGTCCCGACCATTGCCGTCCTTGCCCAGTTGGCCGACGTGCTACGGGTGTCGCCCGGCGAGCTGCTGGGCAACCGAGCCGCGACCGAGAACACCCGGATCAAGACCGCTGCCGGTGACGCGATCTACCAGGCGCTGACCAACCCCGGGGCGCCCATCGACGCGCCTCCCGCGCTGTCCGTACTACGCCGTCGAATCGACGACGCATGGTCAACATGGCAGACGTCTCCGCACCGCTATAGCCGGCTCACCGAACGCCTGCCGGGGCTCATTGCGGATGCAGAGCACGCGGTACGCGCCAGTTCGGAGCAACACACGACTTCCCGCCGGCCAACCCTCGGATGCGCGGCTGACCTGTACGGATTGCTCCGCACGGTTACTAAGCGCATCGGGCGCGTTGACCTGTCCCTACTCGCCGCCGACCGTGCGCTGCGCTGCGCCGAGGCGGCAGATGACCCCGTCCGGCTGGCCGCCGCGCAGTGGAACATGACTCAAGTTCTGCTGTCCGACGAGGAGCCAGAGGCGGCCGAAGCTGTGGCCATGAAGGCGGCGGAACGCCTTGAGCCGTCACTGGCCACCGGCTCGACCGACGCGGCCGCCATGTACGGGGCGGTCATACTCATGGGCGCCATCGCGGCGGCCCGCAATGGCGACGCCTGGACGGCCCGAGACCGTCTGCGCAAGGTTGTTCCCCTCGCCGACCGAACCGGTGAGCGGAACACCATGTGGACCGCATTTGGCCCGACGAACGTCGCGATGTACGCGGTGAGCATTGAATTTGAGTCAGGCGAGGCGTCCGAGGGATTGCGGCTTGCCGAGCGAGTCGACCATGGCCAGTCGCCCTCGATTGAGCGTCGTGTGGCTTTCCTGGTCGACCAGGCCAAGGGCCACGCACAGCGCCGTGACTTCGCGAGTGCGCTCACGCTGCTGACCGCGGCAGAGCGCGAGGCGCCCGAGGACATCCAGTACAGGCCCGCGGCACATGCGGTGCTGCGCAACGTCGCGCAACGCGGGCGCCGCCACGTAGCGGCAGAGGCATCACAGCTCGCCCTCCGCATTGGTTTGCCCGTCTAGCAGAACCCCGAACCGCCATGCGGTCCGAACCGACAGTTCGGATTACTCGCGAGTAGCACACATAGCTTCTGGTCAGAGCAAGTGAGCGATGACCGGGGGTGAGGACGATGTCGGTTCACACGCCGGCCGGCATTTGGACGGCTCCGCCGCAAGTCGCGTCGTCGCACCCACTGCTTGTCGTGACTGGTCATATCTCTATTCCGGCAGGCCAGTCGCAAATACCAGCGAGGCGCAGTAGGTGCCCCCGCTGGCATCAAGAACTTGACCTCGAATTGGGTTTCATTCTCGCTGTCGTGCGCGGATGGCGAACGCTGCGGCGGAGTCGAGTACAGCGAAAGGGGGTGAGCTAGATGAATGAACCGGCGCTGTTTGATGATGACGCTGTGACCGGTATCCCTGTTCGCGGGGATGAGTACGTCCGCAAGATGCCGGGTCACGGCGATGCGCAGGGCGATCACTGCAACACGGATTCGTAGATATGGGTGGGGCGCCAGTGGGCTGTCTTGCTGGCGCCCCATCGTTTCCTCCTGGCATCAGATCATGAGAGAAGTGGGTGTGATCCGTGCTCCGCATGAGGGTGCGACTTGCCGACACAATGCGCGCGTGCGACTGGATATGGCGCGGGGGCTACTGGTGCGGCGAGAGCTTCATAGAACCCCTTATTCATCCCATGCTCGCTCACTCGCTAACCCCGACGGCTGACGGGGGCGTGCGGTTCACTATTTCGGAGCGGCGTCCCAATGGCGACACGCTGAGTGTCGAAATCCGGCGAGGACGGGTGCACGTCGTGGCCGGCCCGCTAGGGATCGCACCGGTCTACGTCGCGTGCAAGGGCGACGAGCTTCATGGTTCCTGGGATGTGGCGGACCTATCCGAGTTCGCCTCGTCGGAGCGCATGGTTGACCGTGTGGTGGCCAGATTGCTGAGCCGACGCCACCGCTATAGCACAGACACTCTTTTTTCGGAAATCCACCGAATTACCGAGCCAACGGTCGCAACATTCACCGAGGCTGGCATTAACCTCCGCTACCCGCCAGATGCGCTACACGTGCTGAAAGCGCGTCACCTGGCTAGCGATGCGGATCCCGTCAGCGAATTTCGCCATCGCCTAAATAAAATCGTCCAACCGATCTTCGATGCAAACGCTCAAGGCGTTGGAGTCGAACTTTCCGGCGGCCTAGATTCGGCGAACGTCGCCCTCAGCATGGCCAGCTGCGGCGAAAGCCAGATCTGCTCGTTCGGAGTTCTCATAGACGGTGTGGACGGGAAAGCGCAAGTCCTGCGTCGCATGAACCTGGCCGACAAACTCGAATTCCGCGATTACGCGGTGCCGGTTCGCGACCACTTGCCGTTCGACCTCGACGGTTCGCGGCTGCACGTCGCCCACGACGGCGACGGGGAGGTGTACTGGGAAGCTTTCGACGCAATGCGCCGTAAAGCCGTCAGCCATGGAGTCCACACGATCTTGACCGGGTTTGGTGGTGACGAGATGCTCGCCTTGCGGCTCGCTGAGCGTGACGCCCCGCCGCCGCTGCCTGCCTTACCTGGGTGGTTGGGCCCGCGTGTCCGAAGGGGCCTAAATGAGCTGGAAACCAACGTCGCGCCCTCGTCCGCGGTAGCGGTGCCTACGTTGATGGCGGCGGCGCGTCATCCGAACTACCTTCGAGCGGGGTTGTGGCCGGTCGCACCGCTGGCCCAGCCGGACATGCTCCAACTCGGCGAATCTCTGCCCGTTCCGCTGCGCAACAACAAGGACCTGTTCAGACAGCGGCTTGCCCGTGCCGGATTTGGTCCGGCTGTCACGCACCCCGAGCGACCCGAATCGTTCGGCCCGAGCATGGCCCTCGCGCTCGCCCGACACGCGCCGCGGTTGGTCGCCGGGATGCTCAAAGAGTCGATCCTGGTTGACCTCGGATACGTCAACCCCTACGGCCTAGCCGAGGTGTTGGACCTGGCCGACCGAGGCCAGCCGCTGCCACCGCTGCTCTATGACACCTTGGCGGTTGAACTCGGCCTGAGAAGCATGACCGTGTCCGAGAGAACAGGGACAAAGCTGTGACCGACCCCGCCACCTTGGCCCGGGCCAACCTCATGTACCGGCGCCCCGACCTGTACGACCAACTCACCACCGGCGACGAACAGGCCGCCCAGGTCGCAAGCGCGGTCGCGGAACTGGCCGGGCCCGTGGCGTCGGTCCTCGACCTGGGGTGTGGCACCGGCCGCGACCTGGACATCTTCCGTGTGCACTACGGGTGGGACGGCACCGGAATCGAGTTCCAACCCGAGCTCGTCACGTATGCCCAGCTGGTCCGCCCGGATCTGAACATCCGCCTCGGTGACATGCGCACGGTCCGGCTGGGCCGCAAGTTCGACCTGATCACTTGCCTCGGAAACAGCCTCGCCTACCTGCACACCGACGCCGAGCTACAGGCGGCGGCGGAAACGTTCGCCGCGCACGCCCACGCGAACACACTGCTGATCATCAACACGCTAACCGCGCCGCCGCCGAGTGGGGAAGTCATGCACTCAACCTGCCGCATCGACGACGCAGACGCTCAAGTCTCCGTAGCCGGGGCCTGGGACGCGGACAGCAAACTACACACCACCCATCGAGATTGGTCGTTCCCAGACGGGTCCGCCGCAAGCGACACGATCATCCGCCGAGTCACTCCGCCGGCCGAGATCGCGCGAATACTGCGCGCTCACGGATTCGCGCTCGTCCCGGCCGGCCCGTTCGTCTGCGCCGTCCATCGGCGTCCGCGCGAGGCCGACCCCACCCCGTCTGGTGGGCGTTGCCCCTGACATCGCCTCACCGGCGAAAATCGGTGGTCACAGTCAGGTGACCAACTCTGGAATCACTGTGCTGGGATCGCCGACTCGCGGACGGCGTGAGAGGTGATTTGAATTCATGTTAGATTCGTGGGCATGCGGCGTGGGTTGTACGAGGCTGATCACGAGCGGTACCGCGAGTCGGTGCGGGAGTTTGTGCGCCGGGAGGTGGTGCCGAACCTGGAGCGCTGGGACCAGCAGCGCATGATCGACCGCGCCACCCTGGCCGAGGCGGCCAAGCAGGGCATGTACGGCCTGGAGATCCCGGAGCGGTTCGGTGGCGGTGGGGAGACCGACTACCGGTACCGGCTGGTGGTCAACGAGGAGCTGTCCGACGCCGGCGCCACCTCGCTGAACATGACCTTCGGCCTGCAGGACGACCTGGTGCTGCACTACCTGATCGACCTCGGCGACGACGAGCAGCACGCCCGCTGGCTGCCCGGGTTCACCAACGGCGAGGTGATCGGCGCGCTGGCCATGACCGAGCCCGGCACCGGCAGTGACCTGCGCGGCATGCAGACCGTGGCGGTGCCGGACGGCGACGGCTGGCGGCTGACCGGCCAGAAGACGTTCATCTCCAGCGGCATCTCGGCCGACCTGGTGGTGGTCGCCGCGCGCACCGGCGAGCGGGGTTTCGGGCTGTTCGTGGTGGAGGCCGGCATGCCCGGCTTCGCCCGGGGACGCAAGCTGGACAAGGTCGGGCTGCACGCGCAGGACACCGCCGAGCTGTTCTTCGACGACGTCGCGGTGCCGGCGGCGAACGTGCTCGGCAACCCCGGCGACGGGCTGCGCTACCTGATGGCTCACCTGCCCCGCGAGCGGCTGGGCGTGGTGGCCAGCGCATACACGGGAGCGCGCGCGGTGTTCGAGCTGACCCGCCGGTACTGCTTCGAGCGCACCGCCTTCGGCAGCCGGATCGGCGACTTCCAGCACACACGCTTCGAGCTGGCCGAGATGGCCACCGAGCTGGACGTCGCGCAGGCCTACCTGGACAAGCAGGTGCTGGCCTACAACGCCGGCGAGCTGACCGCCACCGACGCGGCCAAGAGCAAGTGGTGGGTCAGTGAGCTGCAGAAACGCGTCGTCGACCGGTGCGTGCAGCTGCACGGCGGGTACGGCTACATGCTGGAGTACCCGGTGGCCCGGGCGTTCATCGACTCCCGGGTGCAGACGATCTACGCCGGCACCACGGAGATCATGAAGGAACTGATCGGCCGCGAACTGGCCGACCAGGTTTAGTTCCCCGGACCGATGGTTCGGTGCCCGCGCTCGACTCGGGGTTGTGGTCTTGAAAGACCGGCTTGGACGGCCGCGGTTGGGCGGTCTGTCGCGGCTCGGCCGGGCACCTTCCGTCCGGTTGCCGATGCGTCCTCGTCCAGGCTCGATACATGATCACGCGTCGAGATCTACCTAGCCGGGGTTCCGATCACGGGCGTAGCCCGCTCAGGTAGATCTCGAGGCCGCCGGAGCCGAACGGAGCCGGTGGCACCAAGGGGGCGGCAGACCAACAACGCCGCGCCCGTCCAAGCGGGCCGTTTAGACAACCGCACCGGCACAGACTCAGGACGAACCGGCCCGGGCCAGCTGGCGGATTCGGTCGGCCAGGTCACGGACGGCGGGGGAGGGGCGCTCGGCGCGGCGGTGCAGCAGGCCGACCCGGACCACCGGCGCCGATCGGCCCAGGTCCAGCCGGCACAGCGCGTCGTCGTCCAGCCGGGCATAGGGCGGGCGGAACATGCCGAGCACGCCCATCCCGGCGCGGGCGGCGAGCACCCTGGCCTGCATGCCGTCCACCTCCAGCCGGACGTCGGACGCGCGGAGGCCCAGCTCGCGCAGCACGTTCTCGTAGTGCACCCACTCCACGTCGTTCAGCGGCGCGGTGATCAGCCCGGCCCGGGAGACGGCCTCCACGGTCACCTTCTCCGCCGAGGCGAGCGGGTGCGAGCGGGCGACCACGAGGACGTACTCGGCATCGTGCAGCGCCTCGAAGCGCACCCCGCCCGGCACCTGCCAACCGATTGCGTAGGCCAGGTCGAGCCCGTGGTCCAGCACCTGCTCGGCCAGTCCGACGCTCGGGCCGAACCGCACCGAGGCCAGCACCCCGGGTCGCGCCTGCCGGTACGGCACCAGCACCTGCTCGAAGAAGAACGGCTGCTCGAACGCGATGCTCGCGCCCAGTGAGACCTGGCCCTCGTGGCCGGTGCGGATGCTGCGCAGCAGCTGTCGCTCGTCGCGCAGCATCCGCACGGCCCGGCGGTAGACCTGTTCGCCGGCCGGGGTGAGCCGGATCTCCCGGTGCTCGTAGCGCACCAGCGGAGTGCCCAGCTGCCGCTCCAGCCCGTGCACGTGGAAGGACACCGTGCCCTGGCTCAGCCCCAGGTGGTCGGCGGCCGCGGAGTAGCCCCGGCGGTCCACGACGGTGACGAAGACCCGCAGCTTGAAGAGGTCCAGACCCACCGCACCACCCGCTCAGCTCAGCACGGACTCCTCGTAGCGTGCCAGCGACCGCCCCGTGCCGTCGAGCAGGTCCCACTCCCGCATCCAGCCCTGGGTCCGCTCGAACATGTCCCGGGTGTACGGCGCGTCGACCACCCGTTCGCCCGGGCCGAACCGCCGCACGTCGACCAGCTTCAGCAGGTCGGCCGGCATCTCCCGGGCCCAGTGCCGGGTGTGGCGGTGCGGCTCGAGGTCGATCTCCCGCTGCGCGCGCCGCAGCGCCCGGAAGTACCGCCGCACGTCGGCCGGCTCGGCCCGCTCGGAGAGCAGGTAGCCCATGACGAAGGTGGTGTCCACCAGCTTGCGGTAGCCCAGCTGCTCGAGCAGGTAGGCCGGGGCGCCCCAGACGTTGACCGCCGGCACCGTCCCGGCGAGCAGCTGCCGGGCCCGGTCGAACGGCCGGCCGATGAACCCGAGCCTGATCTGCTCCCGGCGCAGGAACGGCTCGAGCGCCTGCAGCGCGGAGTAGTGGCTGCCGGAGTGGTAGCCGACGCCGACCTCGACGCCGGCCAGGTCGGCCGGCTCCCGGTAGGGCGAGTCGGCGGCCACGAAGATCGACGAGGGGCACACCGAGTAGGCGCTGCCGTACATCTTCCCGTGCAAACTGGACGAAGCCGCGTTCACCGCCCAGTGGCAGGCGCACGACACGTCCGACTCGCGGCCGGCCGCCATGTCCTCGAAAGCCCCGCTACGCACCTGTAGGGGCGCACTGGAAGCGGAGGCCACCGTCGCCGCGGTGCCGCCGGCGAACCCGTCGGCCTGGAACTCGTAGTCCAGGCCCTCCGCCCGGAACAGATCGAGCTCCTCGGCGACCCACTCGTGCAACCTGACGTGCGGCTGTACCCGAAACACCATCTGCTCGCTCCTCCCGGCGCTGTGTGACCCCGACGCTATGACCGGGCAAAACTCCGGACAACGCGCGCGGATCGATACGCCGATCGAGAAAGTCGATGGTTCAGGTGCCCGGGTAGCCGGCGATCTGCAGGGCGAACTGGGTGTACTGGCGGGCCACCTGCTCGGTGTCCAGCGGGCCGTCCTCCCGGTACCAGCGGGCGATGCTCACACACATCTCCCGGATGGCGAAGGAGGCCAGTGCCGGCGAGTCGACGGCGAACACGCCGGTGTTCTTGCCCTCGATGATCACCTGTCGCAGCGCGTGTTCGTGCGCGCGGCGGCGGTCCTGCATCTCGGTCCGGTGGGGCTCGTCCAGGCAGGCGGTGTCCCGGTTGACCACCAGCGCCTCCCGCCGGTGCGAGGCGTGCCGGCCGGCGTAGGCCAGCGTGGCCGCGCGCAGCCGTTCCACCGGGTCGGTCAGGCCGGCGGTGGCCTTGGTGAAGTCGTCCAGCACGCCGGCGGTGGTGCGGTCCACGATGGTGTAGAGCAGCTCGTGCTTGGACCGCATGTGGTTGTACAGGCTGGGCGTCCGGATGCCCAGCTCCTCGGCGATCTGGCTGAGCGCGGTTCCGTGGTAGCCGCGCTGCGCGAACAGGGTGAGCGCCACGTCGAGCACGGCCTCGCTGGTCACGGTCGCGCGAGCGTCGATCGCGGCCACTCGCCTCTCCCTCGCCTGGCCCGGGGCTCTCGCCCGGGATCCGGTATGAGTCATTCTCGCCCCCGTACGTTAGTCCCCGCGTGGGAACCCTCGAAGTTGGCTGTTGAGCTACGAATTAACGTTAGCTAGTCTTTGGCCCTCCCGACATCGGAGGTGCTCAATGGCGAGTCAACCAATCCCGAGCGACCGGTACGACTGGCATGCGGTGTACCGCTCGCCCGAGTTCACCCGGCTGGCCGACCGGAGGGGCCGCTTCGTGCGGGCGTCGGTGTTCGCCCTGCTCGGCTGGTTCGCGGTGTTCCTCACCGTGCTCGGTGCCGCCCCCGCACTGGCCGGCACCGTGGTGTTCGCCGGCATGACGGTCGGCTTCCTGCTCGGGTTGAGCCAGTTCGTCCTGGCCTGGCTGCTGACCTGGCGATACCTGCGGATGTCGGAGACCGTGTTCGCCGGCCTGGAGGCGGCGGCGGTCGCGGCGGCCGGCGATGGCGCGGTCGAGGTGAAGCGGTGAACACCACCCGGCTGATCGGCTTCGCGGTGCTGGTCGCCATCACGGTCGGGATCACCGTGTGGGCGGCCCGGCGCACCCGTTCGGCCACCGAGTTCTACGCGGCCGGGCGGAGCATCGGCGGCGCGCAGAACGGGCTGGCCATCGCCGGCGACCTGATGTCCGCCGCCACCTTCCTCGGCTTCACCGGGCTGATGTTCGTCTCCGGCTTCGACGGGTGGATCATGCCCTCGGTCACGCTGGTGGCGTTCGTGCTGATCCTGCTGCTGTTCGCCGAGCGGATGCGCAACACCGGCCGGTACACGGTGGCCGACGTGCTCGCCTTCCGGCCGCGCGAGCGGCCGGTGCGCGCCGTGACGGCGGTGTCCACGCTGTCCGTGGTGGTGATCTACCTGGTGGCCCAGCTGGTCGGGGCCGGGGTGCTGATCCGCGCGCTGACCGGGCTGGGGTTCCTGCCGGCCGTCGTGCTGACCGGCCTGGCCATGCTCGGCTACGTGGTGTTCGGCGGCATGCTGGCCACCACCTGGGTGCAGATCACCAAGGCCGTGCTGCTGATGGCCGCCGGGTTGGCGCTGACCATCGGTGTGCTGGCGCGGACCGGGTTCGACCTCGGCGCACTGTTCGCCACGGCGGCGGCCAACCACCCGGCCGGCGCCGGCTACCTCGCGCCGGGCGGCTCCGGGCGGTCCTTCGTGGACACCGTGTCGGTGGCGCTGGCGTTCGCCATCGGCACGGCCGCGCTGCCGCACATCCTGATCCGGTTCTTCACCGTGCCGGACGCCCGCCGCGCGCGGGCCTCCGCCGGCTGGGCCACCGCGCTGATCGGGGCGTTCTTCGTGATGACCTCGGTGATCGGGTTCGGTGCCCGCGCGGTACTGCCCCCGGAAGCCGCCGCGCGGGTGGACAAGAGCGGCAACCTGGCCACCCCGCTGCTGGCCGAGCACCTCGGGGGCGGCCCGGGCACGGCGGGCGGCGACCTGTTCACCGCGTTCGTCTCGGCGGTCGCCTTCGCCACCATCCTGGCCGTGGTGGCCGGGCTGGTGCTGTCGGCGTCCGGGGCGGTTGCCCACGACCTGTGGTCGAACGTGCTGCGCCGGGGCCGGGCCACCAACGAGACGGCGGTGGCGCGGGTCGCGGCCGGCGGCATCGGCGCGGTGGCCATCGCCATCACGCTGCTCGCCGGGCCGGGCTTCAACGTGGCGTTCCTGGTCGGGCTGGCGCTCTCGGTGGCGGCCGGCGCGAACTTCCCAGCGCTGCTGCTGGCACTGACCTGGCGGCGGTTCAACACCACCGGGGCAATCTGCGGCATCCTCGCCGGCCTGGTCACCTCGGTGGTGTTGATCGCACTCAGTCCGGCGGTGTGGCCGGGCGGGCCGGAGTCCGCGCCGTACCAGATCGAGTACCCGACGGTGATCGCCATCCCGGTGGGTTTCCTGGCCTGCTGGCTGGGCACGGTGCTGTCCCGTTCCCGTGACCGGGGTGGCCAGCGTTCGTTCGAGGAGCTGCAGGTGCGCGCCCAGACCGGGCTGGGTGCCGAGCCGACCGCGAGCAGGGCCTGAGCCGGCGATGCTGCACACCGAGCTGATCCGCCCCATCCACCGGCTGCTGGACGAGCACGCCCGGCTGCGGCCGGACCGGATCGCGTTCGTGGACGAGCGGCGCGCGGTGACCTACCGCGAGCTGGCCGGCAACACCGCGCGCCTGGCCGGGCACCTGGCCTCGCTGGGCCTCGGGGCCGGCGACCGGGTGGTGATCTACTTGGGCAACCGGGTGGAGACCGCCGAGGCGTACCTGGCCATCCCTCGGGCGGGTGGTGTCGGGGTGTGCGTGAACCCGCTGGCCGCGCCGGCCGAGGTGGCGCACATGCTGGACGACAGCGGCGCCCGGATCGTGATCACCGACGATGCGCGCATCGGCACGGTGCGGGAGCTGCTGGCCGGCCGGCCCGGGCCCACGGTGGTGGCCGTGTCGGGCGGCCGGCATGCGGAGGGCGAGCTGGACTACGCCGGGATGCTGGCCCGGCCCGCGCCGCCGCCTCGCGATGACGGTGACCTGGACCGGCCGTCGTGGATCCTCTACACCTCCGGCACCACCGGGCGGCCGAAGGGCGTGTACCTGACCCAGCGCGGCTGCCTGTGGGTGGTCGGGGCGAGCTTCGTGCCGGCGCTCGGGCTGGGGCCGGAAGACGTGCTGCTGTCCCCGCTGCCGCTGTTCCACTCCTACGCGCTGGTGCTGTGCGTGCTCGGCGTGGTCGCGGTGGGGGCGAGCGAGCGGATCCTGGACAAGTTCTCCGTCCAGGAGGTGCTCCGGCGGCTGCGCGAACCCGGGCCGGAGGGCCGGGCGACGGTGTTCCCCGGCGTGCCCACGATGTTCCACTACCTGCTGGAACGGGTCGGATCGGCGGGATTCGGGCCGCACCCGCCGCGCATCTGCATGTCCGCCGGTGCGATCATGCCGGCGGCGCTGAACGAGGCCTTCGAGCGGGCCTTCGGGGTGCGGCTGCTGGACGGTTACGGGATCACCGAGACGTCCACCATGGTGACCATGAACTGGCCGACCGGGACCAGGGTGATGGGCTCCTGCGGCCTGCCGCTGCCCGGTCTCACCGTGCGGCTGGTGGACCCGGCGACCGGCCTCGACGTGCCGCCCGGCGCGGAGGGGGAGCTGTGGGTGCAGGGGCCGAACGTGACGCCCGGCTACCACAACCTGCCCGAGGCGACGGCGGAGGCGCTGGCCGGTGGCTGGTACCACACCGGTGACCTGGCCCGCCGCGACGAACACGGCTTCCTGCGCATCAGCGGGCGGACCAAGGAACTGATCATCAGGGGCGGCGAGAACATCTACCCGGCCGAGGTGGAGGACGCGCTGCTCGGCTCGGCGGAGATCCTGGATGCCGCCGTGGTCGGCGTGCCGCACCCCGGGCTGGGCGAAGTGCCGGTGGCCTTCGTGGTGCCCCGCGACCCCGGCCGGCTGGACGTGGACCGGGTGCTCGCGCGGTGCCGGGACCAGCTGGCGCACTTCAAGGTGCCGGCCGAGCTGCTCGAGATCGACGAGATCCCACGCACCGCCTCCGGCAAGATCCTGCGGTTCCGGCTCCGCCAGCGGCTGCTCGACCCGTCGAACCCGTGAGTGAGAAGTATCGCTATAGCGATACTTCTCACTCACGGGTCGCGCGCCAGCGCGACATCCTCCGCTAGGCTCACTAATAAGCGCTAGTTAGTACCCCTGGAGGTTCCGTCGATGACTGCCGAGTACCCGCACGCGGTGCGCGCGGCGGTGCTGCGCGAAGCCGGCCGTCCGATGTCGGTGGAGACCGTCCGGCTGCGCGCGGTCGGGCCGGCCGATGTGCGGGTGCGGATCGACCGGGCCGGGGTGTGCCACTCCGATCTTTCCCTGGCCCGAGGGGTGCTGGCGCAGCGGATGCCCGCCGTGCTCGGCCACGAGGCGTGCGGCACGGTGGTGGAGTGCGGCCCGGAGGTGGCCGACCTGGCGGTCGGCCAGCGGGTGGTGCCGCTGTGGATCACGCCGTGCGGCGAATGCTTCTTCTGCGCCTCGGGCGAACCGCACCTGTGCGCCGAGGGTTCCGCCCGGTCCGTCGAGCCGTACGCGCTGACCGGGGCGGGGGAGCCGGTCTACCCGGGGCTGACCGTCGGCGCGTTCGCCGAGCAGACGGTGCTGCCCCGGGCGGCGGTGGTTGCCGTGCCGGACGACATCGACAGTGCGGACGCGGCCCTGCTGGGCTGCGCGGTGACCACCGGGGTGGGCGCGGTGGTGCGCACGGCGGGGGTGACCAAGGCGTCCTCCGTGCTGGTCATCGGGCTCGGCGGGGTCGGCCTGTCGGTGCTGCGCGGGGCGCGGCTGGTCGGCGCGGGGCGGGTCATCGCGGTGGACCGCAACCCCGACCGGGCGGAGCCGGCCACCGTCGCCGGGGCCACCGACTTCGTTTTCGCCGACGACCGCGCCAAGAAGACGGTGCGGGCGCTGACCGAGGGGCGAGGCGTCGACTTCGCGTTCGACTGCGTTGGCTCGGCCGGCACCATCCGGGACATGTGGTCGATGACCAGGCGCGGCGGTTCCTGCACCGTGGTGGGCATCGGCGGCAAGGACGAGACCGTGTCGTTCAGCGCGCTGGAGCTGTTCCACTTCGCCCGCACCCTGCGCGGCTGTGTCGCCGGCTCGCTGGACGCCCGGTCCGACCTGCCCCGGTTCTTCGACTGGGTGCGTTCCGGCGAGCTGGAGTTGCGCTCGCTGGTCACCGGGTACACCACGCTGGCCGGGGTGGACCGGGCGCTCGACGAGCTGGCCGGCGCCCGGGCGATCCGCACGCTGGTACGGCCGGGGGAGGATGCCGCATGAGGATCGGGGACGTCGAGGTACTGCCGGTGTTCGACGGCACCGGGCGGGAGGTCGCCGCCGAGGTGCTCAGCCGCCCCGGCGTGCCGGACGCCTGGGCCTGCCACGCCGACCAGCTGGACCCGGAGGGCGTGCTGCACCTGCCGCTCGGCGGCTTCCTGGTGCGAACCGGCGAGCGGGTGGTGCTGGTGGACGCCGGGGTCGGCGGCATCAACAACGACAAGTACTCCGGCGGCGGGTTCCTGGACTCGCTGCGCGCGCACGGCGTCGCCCCGGAGGATGTCACCGACGTGCTGTTCACCCACCTGCACTTCGACCACGTCGGCTGGGCCACCCGCAAGGGCGAGGTGGTGTTCCCGAACGCCACCTACCGGGTGCACGCGGCCGACTGGGCGCACTTCGTGGAGGCGCCGGACGCGGAGCCGGGCGCGGTGCGCAAGCTCGGCCCCCTGGCCTCGCGGCTGGCGCCGTTCGACACCGACGGGCCGCTGGCCCCGGGCGTCGACGCGCGCCACACGCCCGGCCACACGCCGGGTTCCACCGTCTACGTGCTCTCCGGCCGGGGTGAGCGGGCGCTGCTGCTGGGCGACATCGTGCACTCGGTGGTCGAGCTGGCCGAGCCGGACTGGCAGGCGGTGTTCGACGTCGACCCGGTGGCGGCCCGCGCCGTGCGCAACGCGATCGCCGACGAGGTCGCGGACACCGCCGACCTGGTGGTCGGGGCGCACTTCCCGGGTCTTCGGTTCGGGCGGGTGGTCACCACCACCGGCGGCCGGGCGTTCCAGGCGATTTAGCGGAAGGGGCGAAATGGATCTGAAGTTGGCGGGGACGACGGTGCTGGTCACCGGGGCCGGGCAGGGGCTCGGCCGGGCGCTCGGGCTGGGCTTTGCCCGGGAGGGCGCGCACGTCGCGTTCCACTACAACTCCTCCGCCGAGGGCGCGGAGCGGGGCGCCTCCGAGGCTCGCGCGCTCGGGGCGAACGCGGTCGCGGTGGGTGGTGACCTGCGGGACGCGGCGGCGGTGGCCGCTCTGGTCACCCGCACCGAGCAGGAGCTGGGACCGATCGGGGTGTTGGTGAACAACTCGGCGGTGACCAAAACGCAGCGGTTCCTGGAGTCGACCCCGGAGGACTGGGCGCCGCAGATCGACGTCACGGTCACCGGCACGCTGCGGATCACCCACGCGGTGGCCAAGCGGATGGCCGAGCGGCGCGCCGGCTCGATCGTGAACCTGATGGGCGACTCGGGCCGGGTCGGCGAGTCGGGCCTGTTGGTCACCGCGACCGCGCGGTCCACCACCGTCGGCCTGACCCGATCGCTGGCCAAGGAGTTGGCCCGGTTCGGCATCCGGGCCAACGCCGTCTCGCTCGCGCTGGTGCGCACGGATAACTTCGACCACCACACCGGTGTTCCCGGCAGCCCGGCGGAGGACGAGAAGATGAAGAAGATCCTGAGCATGTACCCGCTGCGCCGGGTCGGCCGGCCGGACGACATCACCCCGATGGTGCTGCTGTTGGCCTCGCCGCTGTCGTCGTGGACCACCGGCCAGGTGGTCTCCGTCAACGGCGGATACGCAATGCCATGACCATTCTCGGGACCTCGGTACCCCGCAAGGAGGATCGGCGACTGGTCACCGGCCGGGGTCGGTTCGTCAGTGACCTGCGACTGCCGGGGATGCGTCACGTGGCCTTCCTGCGCAGCCCGGTTGCGCACGCCGAGCTCACCGCGGTGGAGGTGGACGCCGACGCCGCCCGGGAGGCCGGCCACCGGGTGTTCACCGGCGCGGACTTCGCCCATGTGGCGCTGCGGGCGCGGTCCGCGCTGCCGTCCTACGTGGAGACCGCCCAGCCGGTGATCGCGCACGAGAAGGTGCGGTTCGCCGGGGAGTGCGTGGCGGCCGTGGTGGCCGCCGACCGGTACCGCGCCGAGGACGGCCTGGAACTGGTCGAGGTGGACTACCGGCCGCTGCCGCCGACCGTCCGCGCCTGGCGGTCGCCGGAGGAGCCGGTGCACGCCGAGCCGGTACACGTGGAGGCGCCGGACAACGTGCTGCTGGAACGCACCTTCGAGGCCGGTTCGGTGGACGAGGCGTTCGCCTCCGCCTCGGCCGTCGTGGAACGCGAGCTGGTGACCAACCGGCACGCCGGCAACCCGATGGAGTGCCGGGCCGGGGTGGCGCTGTGGGACAGCGCCGACCGCAAGCTCACGTTCTGGTCCGGCACCCAGGTGCCGCACATCGTGCGCAACATGGTCGCCGAGCTGCTCGAGCTGCCCGAGGGCAACGTGCGGGTGATCGCGCCGGACGTGGGCGGCGGCTTCGGGGTGAAAGCGGTGCTCTACCCGGAGGACGTCGCGCTGTGCCTGATCGCCATGGCCATGCCGGGCACACCGGTCAAGTGGGTGGAGGACCGGGTCGAGCACCTGGCCGCCGCCACCCACGCCCGCGACCACCGCTACCTCATCAAGGCCGGGTTCGCCGCCGACGGCGAGCTGCTCGCCCTGAGCGCCGACGTGACCTGCAACGTCGGCGCGTACTCGGTCTACCCGTGGACCGCCGGCATCGAGCCGCTGATGGCCGGCGGCCTGCTCTCCGGCCCCTACCGGCTGGAGCACTACCGCTGCACGGTGCGCGGGGTGGCCACCAACACCGCGCCGTCCGGTCCCTACCGGGGCGTGGCCCGGCCGGCCAGCGTGTTCGCCATGGAGACCGTGCTGGACGCGGGCGCCCGCGCGCTCGGCATCTCCGGGGTGGACATCCGGCGGCGGAACCTGATCCGGCCGGAGGACATCCCGTACCGCATGCCGTCCCGGCTGGTGGACGACTCGGGTCACTACGCGGAGTGCCTGGACAAGGCCCTCGAAGCGATCGGCTACGCCGAGCTGTGCGCCGAGCGGGACCGCCGCCGGGGCACCGACGAGCCGCCCATCGGCATCGGGTTCGCCTGCTACAACGAGCTGACCGGGCTGGGTCGGGCGGCCAGCGCGGGGCCCCGGATGCCGTTCCGCACCGGGCACGACGCGTGCACCGTGCGGGTCAACCCGGACGGCCGGGTCACCGTGTTCTCCGGGGTGACCTCGCAGGGGCAGGGCCTGGAGACCACGGTGGCGCAGATCGTGGCCGAGGCCCTCGGGGTGCGATACGAGGACGTGGACGTGCGCATCGGCGACACCGACCAGTCGCTGTGGGGGTTCGGCGCGTTCTCCTCCCGGCAGGCGGTGATCGGCGGTGGGGCGGCGCACCGGAGCACGCTCGCGGTGCGCGAGAAGGTGCTGGCGCTGGCCGCCGCGCTGCTCGAGGCCAACCCGGACGACCTGCGCATCACCGACGGCCGGATCAACGTGGTCGGGTCGCCCGAACCGGAGCTGACGGTGGCCGAGGTGGCCCGGGTGGCCTACCTGGAGTCCAACCGGCTGCCCGAGGGCTTCGAGCCCGGCCTGGCGGCCACCCGGTTCTACGACCCGGTGCGCGGCGCGTTCGCCGCCGGAGCCCAGGTGGCCGCCGTCGAGGTGGACCGGGCCACCGGCGAGCTGCGCATCCTGCGCTACGCCTGCGTGGAGGACGCCGGCCGGGTGGTGCACCCCCAGATCGTGGAGGGGCAGATCGCCGGGTCGATCGCGCAGGGCATCGGCGGCGCGCTGTACGAGCACCTGGTGTACGACCCGGACGGCAACCTGATCACCGGCACCCTGATGGATTACCTGATGCCGACCAGCGCGGAGATCCCCGAGCTGTACATCGGGCACATCTCCCGGCCGGCGGCCAACCCGCTGGGCGTGCGAGGGGTCGGCGAGGGCGGCACGCTGGGGCCGAACGCGGTGCTCGCCGGCGCGGTCGCGGACGCGCTGGACATCGAGGTGAACAACCTGCCGATCACCCCCGCGGCGATCTGGACGGAGGCGCAATGCTCCAGGTGAACCCCCACGCGGACGTCGTCGTGCTCACCCTGGACCGGCCGGAGAAGCGCAACGCGCTGAACACCGAGCTGTGCCGGCGGATCGACGCGGCGGTGCGGGAAGCGCTGGCCGGAGGCGCGCGGGCGCTGGTGTTCACCGGCGCGGGCACCAGCTTCTGCTCCGGCGCCGATCTCGGCGAGGTGTACACGGCGGAGTTCCGCGAGGCGCTCTACGGCATGCTCCGCACGGTCACCGAGGCCCCGGTGGCGGTGCTGGCGGCGGTGAACGGCCCGGCCATCGGCGCCGGCACCCAGTTGGCGCTGGCCGCCGACCTGCGGATCGCCGCACCCGGGGCGCTGTTCGGGCTGCCCACCGCCAAGCTCGGGCTGGCGGTGGACCCGTGGACCATCCGCCGGCTGGCCCTGCTGGCCGGCAACGGCACCGCCCGGGCGCTGCTGCTGGCCTGTGACCAGCTGACCGCCGAGCGGGCCCGCGAGGTCGGCCTGGTGGAGCGGCTGGGTTCGCCGGAAGCGGCGGTGGAGTGGGCCGCCGAGGTGGCCGGGCTGGCCCCGCTCACCGTGGCCTACTCCAAGCAGGTGCTGAACCGCGCCTTCGAGACCGAGCTGGACGAGGCGCTGGACAAGGAGCTGCGCACCGCCTTCGACGCCTGCTGGGCCAGCGACGACTTCGCCGAGGGGCGGCGGGCCCGCGCGGAGAAGCGGCCGCCCCGGTTCCTCGGGCGGTGAGCCGGTGAAGAGTGCGCCTTTCGACTACCTGCGTGCGCGGGACGTGCCCGAGGTGGTGGCGGCGCTGGCCGGGGCGGACGGCGAGGGGAAGATCCTCGCCGGCGGGCAGAGCCTGGTGCCGGTGCTGGCGCTGCGCATGGCCCGGCCGGTGGTGCTGGTGGACATCAACCACGTGGCCGGGCTCTCCGGTGTCGTCCGGGAGGAAAACTCGGTCCGGGTCGGCGCGCTGACCCGGCACAGTGAGCTGACCCGACAGACGCAACACCCGCTGCTCGCCGAGGCCGCCCGGTGGATCGGGCACACCGCGATCCGCACCCGGGGCACCGCCGGCGGCAGCATCGCGCACGCCGACCCCTCGGCCGAGCTGCCGGCCGTCGCCGTGGCCACCGGGGCGTCGGTCGCGGTGGCCGGCCCTTCCGGTGATCGATGCGTGGCCGCCGAGGAGCTGTTCGCCGGCCCGCTGATGACCACCTTGGCCGAGGAAGAGATCATCACGGCCGTCACCTTCCCCCGGCCCACGCGCTGGGGGTTCGCCGAGTTCGCCCGCCGGCACGGGGACTTCGCGCTGGTCACCGCCGTGGTGGCCGAGGTGGGCGGCGAGGTGCGGATCGCCCTCGGCGGGGTCGGCGCGGTACCGGTGCGGGCGTCGGCCGCCGAGGCTTCCCTGGCGGTCGGTGGTGGCGTCACCGGCGCCGTGGACGCGCTGGCCGGCGAGCTGCACCCCACCGCCGACCTGCACGGTTCGACCGAGTACCGGCGGGCGGTGGCGGTGGAGATGGTCCGCCGGGCGCTGGCCGACGCGGGCATCAACTGAGGGAGGCGCCGATGGACGTCGGGTTCACCGTGAACGGCGAGCCGGTGCGGCTGGACGTGGAGCCCCGGCACACCCTGGCCGACGCGTTGCGCGAGGAGTGCGGGCTCACCGGCACCCACCTGGGCTGCGAGCACGGCGTGTGCGGCGCGTGCACGGTGCTGGTGGACGGCGAGCCGGCGCGTGCCTGCCTGATGTTCGCGGTGCAGGCCGAGGGGTGCGCGGTGACCACCGTGGAGGGCCTGGCCGGCCCGGGGGGCACCCCGCACCCGCTGCAGGAGGCGTTCGTGGCCCACCACGGGCTGCAGTGCGGCTTCTGCACGCCCGGCATGCTGATGACCGCGGTGCACCTGCTGGAGACGACCCCCCAGCCGAGCCGGGCGGAGATCCGCGCCGAGCTGTCCGGGAACATCTGCCGGTGTACCGGCTACGTCGGCATCGTGGACGCCGTCGAAGCCGCCGCGCGCGGGGCCGCCTCCAGCACCGAGTGATACACGTGCCGCCCCTCGGGCAGCGCGGTGATCGCGACCGTGGTGAAGCCGGCGTCGGCCAGCAGTGCCCGGTGCTCGTCCTCGGTACGCAACCGGCCGCCGAGGTTGACCATGGTGTTCACGTCGTCCAGGTAGGTGGCCGCCGGCGTGGGCGCGCCGACCCGGGCGGGCAGGATCTCCTCGATGACCAGCAACCTCCCGTGGTCGGGCACCACCCGCCGGACGTTGCGCAGCAGCGTCCGGACGTCGCCGTCCTCGTGCAGGTTGAAGATGGCGCTCTTGATCAGGTATAGGTCGCCGCCCTCGGGCACGTCCACGAGGAAGTCGCCCGTGCGGACCTCGCAGCGGTCCGCCACGCCCGCCCGGGCCAGTGCTCCGGGCGTGTTCTCGATCCCCTCGGGCCGGTCGAAGACGATTCCGCGTTGGGCCGGGTGCGCCGCCAGGACGGCGGCCACCAGCGTCCCACTCCCGCCGGCGACGTCGACGACGGTGGAGAACCGGGCGAAGTCGTAACTCCGCAGGACGGCCTCGGCCGCGCTCCGGGTGTCCTCGATCATGATCTGGTGGATCAGGTCCCACAGCCCGGAGCGGTTCGCGGGGTCCTCGTCGTACCCGGTGTGGCTGAAGTAGTCGGTGCCGACGACCTCGTCGAACGCCCGCTTGCCGGTGCGCACGCTGTGCTCCAGCTCGGGCCAGGCCCGCCACATCGTCTGGTCGAGCATGATCTGGGCGTGCCGCCACAGCGAGCCGGGCACCCCGGGACGCAGCAGCTGCCCCCGGGGCGTGAGCCGGAACCGGTCCGGCTCGACCTCGCTCAGCACGTCGATGGCCGCGAGCGCCCGCAACGTCCGGGTGAGCGACGGCCGGTGGGTCTGGGTGGCCGCCGCCAGCTCCGCGCCGGTCATGGCCGAGTCGCCGAGCCGGTCGGGGATGTCCAGCCGCAGTGCCGCCTTGATCAGGAAGGCCGGCATGTAGCCGCCGATCAGATCGAGCAGGTTGTGGGCGCGATCGCATGGGCGGGCGGGGTGTCCGGGCGACGGCTCCCCAGCCGCTCCGGGCACCCCGCTCCCGCGTATTCCGGTTGTCGCGGATCTCAGTTGTAGAGCACGAACGGGCCGGTGTGCGCCATCACCCGCGCGATGTTCTTCGCGTTGATGACCAGGCCCTTCTTGTTCGGGTCGAGCAGGCCGCCGGTGAGCCGGTTCTGGACGGTGTAGGTCGGGTTGACCCAGTTGCCGGCATTGAACGCGGTCAGCGAGGCCTCCCGGCCCTTGTAGGGACCGGGGTCCGGCACCTTCTGGTCGGTCACCGCGCGCATCGCGATCCGCATGAACTCGTGGTAGCCGGACATCTGCTCGCCCTGCACCGCCACCTCGGAGCCGGCCACCTTGGGGTCGTACTCGAAGTCGTGGTCCATCGAGGTGGTCACGATCATCATGCCGAGGTTGGGCATGTTGAACCAGTGCCGGCCGCGCCAGCCCCAGCCGTAGGTCATGTCGTTGGGCGCGCTGGCGATCAGCGGCTGGTCGATGCGCTCCTTGAAGCCGTTCAGCGCGACCGTGTTGTACCAGGGGGCGTTGTTGATCCAGGTCTGGTAGCCGAAGCCGGGGTTGGCGGTGGTGCCGGTCTTGGCCTCCTTCAGGAACTTCTCATCGATCAGCCGCTTGCCCTGGTAGACGCCGCCGTTCTGCAGCAGGGTGGCGAACCGGCCCATGTCCTTGGGCTTCACGTGCAGGCCGGCGAAGCCCTCGGTGCGGCCGGCCTGGTCGACCATCCAGAGATAATCGTCCCGGTCGATGCCGATCTTGTCGAACAGCTCGCGCTGGGCGAAGTCCTGGAAGTCCCGGTAGCCGTGCTTCTGGACCGCCTTCTCCATCATGGCGTTGACCGTGTTGGGGCCGTTCTGGCTGTAGGAGAAGTACGTGCCGGGCTGGTGCTCCATCGGGGCCGACGACCAGGCGGCGACGCGGTCGATGTCCGGGCCGGGGATCTCGTTCGCCCAGTTCATCTTCACGCCGCTGGTGTGCTGCATGAGCTGCTGCGCGGTGACGTGCTGGTGGCGCTCGTCGCCCACGCCGGGGAAGTACTTGCCGAACTCGTCGTCCACGTCGAAGTAGCCCATGGTCACCGCGCGGCCGATGACCGCCGTGGAGTAGCCCTTGGTCAGGCTCCACTGGTGCTGCGGGATGTTCTCGAAGACGCCGTTCAGCGGGCCGGTCCTCACCAGGCAGCCGAACCGGAACACGTACAGCGTGCGCTGGGCCTTGGCCAGGTGGAAGCCTGCCAGCTGGTCGAGCGCCTTCGGGTCCAGGCCCACCTGGTCCGGGGTGGCGGTCTGGAAGTCCTCGCCCTTGGCCGGGTCGGCGCAGTGCTTGAACTTGCCGGCGTCGGTCCGGCTGGTCTTCACGCCGCCGTTGGTGTCGCCGGTGAAGAAGGGCGAGTCGCCGTCGTCGGGATCGGCCGAGGCGAATACCGCCGGCAGCCCGACAAGGAGCAGCGCCGCCGAGGCGAGTACCACCAGTCCGCGCCGCAACAGTCGTCGTCGAATGTTCGGTCGTTGCACGTCCTGACCCACTTTCCGTCCTGAGCTAACTTGCGTTAGCTAGCCGGTCAACGACGGTCCGATCTGGACGGTTGTGGGCTGAATGGGTGAACCCCCCGAAAGGGTGACGCGGCGCACAGCCGGGCCTGACCTGCGGCGTCGTGGTCAACGCCGGCGGCGCAGCAGATCCATGAGCCATCCGCGCAGCGATCGGCGGGTCGCCGTCACCGGTCGGCCGCCGGCCTTCCGGTCCACCTCGGCGGCGAACCGCTGGAACATCCGCCGGCTCACGTCGCCGGCCAGCGCGCGGCCGAACTGGGCGATCCGCCCGGACAGGTACAGGTCCACCTCGGCCCGCAGCACCGTGCCGGACCCGTCGACTGGCGTGGTGCGGGGTTCGGGGTCCGGCGCCGTTCCGGCCGGCTCCGCGGCGAGGCGTATGTCGGCCATCGTGGCGCTGCCGCCGGTGTCCGTACCCTTGGCGAGCACCCGCAGACGGTGCCGTTTCGGGTCGCGCTCGAGCCGCCGTGCCATGCCGTCGAAGGTCAGCTTCACCGGTCCGAGAGCCACCGAGGCGCGGCCCCGGTAGCGGTCGTCCGGCAGTGACTCGGTCAGCTCGGCGCCGGGCAGGCATTCCGCCAGCCGGGCGAAGTCGTCCAGCACCCGCCACACCGCGTCTACCGGGGCGGACAGCCCCGCGCGCACCCGCACTCGGGCGGTCGGTGGCCCGCTCGGCGCGGCGGCCAGGTCGTCCGGGTACGGGCGCGGTGCCAGCGGCCCGGCCGGGTCGTGGCCCGGCTCGAGTGCCGTGCCCGAATCCGCGACTCGCTGTACCCGAATCCCCGACTCACCGTGCTCGAATCCCCGACTCGCGGAATTTGGCGCGCGGTGGCGCGCGGGTGGGGGGAGGCCGGACGGGTGGCGGGCGGCCACGTCGGCGATGGCGGCCAGGATGGCTCGGTAGCCCGTGCATCGGCAGAGGACGCCGGACATCTCGGTGGGGAGGTGGTCCGGGGGCAGGGCGGTGCCGGCGGGGTGGTTGGCCAGCAGGTCGTAGCCGCTGAGCAGCATGCCCGGGGTGCAGAAGCCGCACTGCAGGGCGTGGTGCGCGGCGAATGCCCGCTGCAGCGGGTGCTGCCGGTCGGGAGGGCCGAGGCCCTCCACGGTGACCACGTCGGCGCCCTCGCACTGCACCGCGAGCAGCAGACAGGCCCGGGCCGCTTCCCCGTCCACCAGCACCGTGCACATTCCGCACACACCGTGCTCGCAGCCGAGGTGGGTGCCGGTCAGGCCGGGGCGGCGGCGCAGGGCGTCGGCCAGGTGCATCCGGGGCGACACGGTGAGGGTGGTCGGTCTGCCGTTCACGGTCAGCGGCACGTCCACCTGTTCGTCGGCGGATACTCGCTCCCGGGGTTTCATCGGGCGCGCGCCCTTCGATGCGCGGCCGCCAGTTCGCGGGCGGCCAGCACGGCGAGCAACCGCCGCCGGTAGCCGGTGGAGGCGTGCGCGTCGCCCTGGGTGTCCACCATGTCGCGGGCCAGCTGGCTGGCATCGGCCGCCAGTTCCCGCGAGGAGCCGTCGGCCGAGCGGACCAGCTCGGTCACGTCCCGCACGACCGGGCGGTCGGAGATGCCGAAGCCGACCAGCCGCGCGTCCAGCACGTGGCCGCCGGAGGGGTCCACCGCCACGCGGGTGGCCACGCCGGCCAGCGCGAAGTCACCGTGCCGGCGGGCCACCTCGGCGAACCCGAACCCCTCGCCGGGCCGGGCCACCGGGAACTCCACCGCCACCAGCACCTCGTCCGGGCCGACCAGGGTGGTCATCGCGCCGGTGCAGAACTCCTCGGCGCGCACCCACCGGCGCCCGGCCGGCCCGGCGATCTCCAGGGTGGCGCCCAGGCAGCAGGCCACCGAGGGCAGCTCGGCGGCCGGGTCGGCGTGGGCCAGGCTGCCGCACACCGTGCCCCGGCTGCGCAGCTCCCGGTGGCCGACGAAGGGCAGCGCCAGGCCGAGCAGCGGCACCTCCCGCGCCGCCTCGGAATGCTCCACGGCGCGCTGCCGGACCGAGGCGCCCATCCGCAGCCGGCCGCCGGAGCGGGACATCGAGCCCAGCTCAGGGACGGCGGCGATGTCCACCAGCACGCTCGGCCGGCCCAGCCGCATGGCTAGCACCGGGATCAGCGACTGGCCACCGGCCAGCACCTTCGCCTCCGGCTCGGCGAGCGCTTCGAGGACGCCGGGCAGCGTGCCCGGCCGCACGTACCCGAACGGCGCCGGCTTCATCAGCGGCCGGTGAACTTGGCCGCGCGCTTCTCGGTGAACGCGGCGACGCCCTCGGCGAAGTCGTCGGTGGCGCGGAGCATCGCGTAGGCCTTCCGTTCCAGCTCGATGCCGGTGTAGAGCGGCCCGTCGGTGCCCTTGTCCAGCACCTCCTTGGCGGTGCGCTGGGCGGCGGGGGAGAAGTTGGCCAGCTTTGCCGCCAGCGCGTCCACGCCCTCGTTGAGCGCAGCCTGGTCGTCGTACAGCTCGGCGACCACGCCCCAGTCCAGCGCCTTCTCCGCCGGGATCCGGGTCGCGGTGAGCACGTGGTACTTGGCCCGGGACGGACCGATCAGCCGGGCCAGCCGCTGCGTGCCGCCGGACCCGGGGATCATGCCCAGGTTCATCTCCGGCAGGGCGAACCGGGCGTCCCGGGTGGCCACCCGGATGTCACAGGACAGCGCCAGCTCGCAGCCGACCCCGAAGCAGTAGCCGTGCACGGCGGCGATCACCGGCTTCGGGCTGCGTGCGGGCGCGGTGATGTTGTGCCCGAGGTCGGTGAAGTCGATCGGGTCCACCTCCATGAACCCCTGGATGTCCCCGCCGGAGGAGAAGTGCTGGCCGGCCGAACGGATCACCACCACCCGGACCTGGTCATCGCGGTCCAGCTCGGCGAACCGCTCCGCGACCACCCGGCGCATCTCCCAGGTGATCACGGTGTAGCGGCCGTGCGAGAGGGTCAGATAGCCCACCCGCCCGTCCGCGCTGTGTTCGAGCAGGACCTCTCCGCCGGTCAACGCCATGTTCTCGTCTCCTCCTCGGGGTGCAGCAGCCGGTACAGCACCTCGCCGTGCAGCGGTAGCGAGGTGATCTCGATCCCGGCCGGCGCCAGCGCGTCCGCGACCGCGTTGGCCAGCGCGACCGGGAAACTCATGGAGGACCCCTCGCCGCAGCCCTTAGCGCCCAGCGGGGTCAGCGGCGAGGGGCTGACCAGGTGGTCGGTGCGCAGCTCGTAGCTGGCCTCGGCGCTGCTCGGGCACAGGTAGTCCAGGAAGGTGCCGCACACCGGCTGGCCGCCCTCGGTGTAGCGGAACTCCTCGAACAGCGCGCCGCCCAGGGCGTGGGTGAGCGCGCCGAGCACCTGGCCGTCCAGCAGTTGCTGGTTGAGCACGGTGCCCGCGTCGTGCACCGAGGAGACCCGGTCCACGGTGATCTCCAGGGTGTCCGGGTCGATGCGCACCGCCGCGATCTCGGCCACGAAGCCGTAGCACAGCGAGGAGTTGATCCGGTCGTCCATGGTGGCCGCGCGGGCCTCGGGCGGGGCGAAGGCCGCGTCGGCGTAGAGCCGGGCCGGTGTCCCGGACGGGAGTGCCCCCGGGTCCCAGTGCACCAGGCCGGCGGCGTGTCGGAACTTCACCGCGCGCGCCGGATCGCGGCGCGACCGGACCAGCCCGTCGGCGAGCTCCAGCTCGTCGGCCGGCCGGTCCAGCAGCACCCCACCGGCCGCGCACAGCGTGTCGGCGATCTGGTCGGCGGCGCGGACCACGGCGCTGGTCACCAGCGGGGCGAACCGGGAGGAGTAGCTGCCCGTGGTCACGGTCCACGGGGTGGTCGCGGTGTCCATCTCCACCACCACCCGGACCTGCTCGGTGGGCAGCCCCAGCCGGCCGGCCGCCACCTGGCCGGCCACGGTGGCGTGCCCCTGCCCCTGCGGCAGCGACCCCAGCAGCACGGTGACCGCGCCGGAGGGGTCCACCGAGATCCGCGCGTGCTCGGTCGAGCCGGACTTGTCCCGGCCGGGTCTGCGCTGCTCGGAGGGGGTGGCCAGGCCGACGTAGCCGATGTTGGTGCCGGAGGGGTCGACGACCAGGCCGACGCCGATTCCGTAGTAGCCGCCGGCCGCCCGGACCGCCGACTGCCGGGCGCGCAGCTCGGCCAGGTCGGCGTTCTTCACCGCCAGATCCACGGCGGCGGCGTAGTCACCGGAGTCGTAGACGCCGCCGGTGGGGGTCTCGTAGGGGAAGCCGGTGACCAGGTTGCGCCGGCGCACCTCGAACACGTCCAGCCCGGTGGCCGCAGCGACCGCGTCCAGCAGCCGCTCCAGGCCGAAGTACAGCTGCTGCCCGCCGAAGCCCCGGTTCAGCCCGGTGGGCATCTGGTTGGTGACTACGGCCCTCGCCCGGATGCGCACCGCCGGGATGCGGTAGGGCCCGGTGATGTTGCCGTAGCAGCGGTACAGCGTGGACGGCTCGGGCGGGCGCAGGTAGGCGCCCACGTTGTCCACCAGGTCGGCGTCCAGCGCGGTGATCAGGCCGTCCGGGCCGACCGCCGCGCGGAACCGCATGGACCGGTCGGCGCCGGTGGAGCTGGCCAGCAGGTGCTCCATCCGGTCCTCGCTCCACCGGACCGGGGCCCCGGCGTGCCGGCTGGCCAGCGCCATCAGCACCACGTACGGGTAGATGCCGGCCTTGATGCCGAAGCTGCCGCCGATGTCCGGCGGAACGTGCAGCCGGACGGCGGCCACCGGCAGGCCCAGCGCGCCGGCCATCACCGGCAGCATGGTGAACGGGCCGTGGAAGTTCGCCCAGGCCTCCACCGAAGGCCCGTCGGCGCCGTCGGTCCAGTGGGCGATCACCGAGTAGCACTCCATGGGCACCGAGGAGTACCGGGGGAACTCGTACTCGCCGGTCACCACGTGCGCGGCCTCGGCGAGGCTTTCCTCCACCGGGCCGAACAGGAACTCCCGGTCGGTGGCCACATTCGAGTCGGCGTCCTCGTGCAGCAGCGGCGCGTCCGGGGCCAGGGCGGCGCGCGTGCCGACCACCGGCGGCAGCGGTTCGTACTCGAGGTCCACCAGCTCGGCCGCGTCCTCGGCGACGTACCGGTCGGTGGCCACCACCACCGCCACCGGTTCCCCGACGAACCGGGTCTTGTCCACGGCGGTGGGGTAGTAGGGCATCGGGGTGCCGGTGGAGAGCGGGAACGGGCGCAGGGCCCGGCGCACCTCTTCGGGGCCGATCACGGCGATCACCCCGGGGTGGGCGCGGGCCCGGCGCAGGTCCACCGCGCCGAGTCGGGCGTGCGGGTGCGGCGAGCGGGCCACGGCGGCGACCAGGGTGCCGGGCAGCGGGTCGAGGTCGTCCAGGAACCGGCCCCGGCCGGTGACCAGCGGGCCGTCCTCCACCCGGGCGGGCGTCCAGTCCTCAGGCACTCGCCTCACCCCGGGCCTCGTACTCGCCCATGACCAGTTGGCGGCGCAGCGTCTTGCCCACGCCCGAGCGGGGAACCTGGTCGATCGCGATGACCCGCTTGGGCCGCTGCAGGGAGGGCAGGGCCTCGCGGGCGAAGTCCAGCGCCCGCCGCGCGGCGTCCGGCGGCGGCAGTGGCCCGGCCGGAACGACGAACGCGGTGACCGCCTCGCCCCACCGTTCGTCCGGCAGGCCGACCACGCACACGTCGTCGATGTCCGGGCAGCGGGCCAGCGCGGCCTCGATCTCGTCCGGGTAGACGTTCTCGCCACCCGAATTGATCATGTCGTCGACCCGGCCGCGTACCCAGAGGTCGCCGTCCTCGTCGGAAACGGCCAGGTCACCGGTGTAGTACCAGCCGTCGCGAACCGACCGCTGGTTCGCGTCCGGCCGCCGCCAGTAGCCGCGGAACGCCTCGGGGCTGTCCAGCGAGACGGCCACCTGCCCCTGCTCGCCTTTTCGAACCGTGGCGTCCGGCGGCGCGCCCGGCTCCGGGGCGACCAGCCGCACCCGGGAGAACACCCCGGCCCGGCCGGCCGAACCCGGCTTTCGGTCCGCCTGCGGGCAGATGGTGAAGGTGTAGATCTCGGTGCTGCCGAAGTGGTTCACGAACACGCTCGGCGCGAGCTGGTCCACCAGCCGGGCCACCAGTGCCGGGGCCATCGGGGCGCCGGCGTAGGCCAGCCGGGTCAGCGTGCCAACGGCGGCGCCCAGCCCCTCGTCGCGGGTCAGCGACCAGAAGATGGTGGGCACCAGGTACAGCGAGCTGACCCGCTCGCCGAGGATCAGCGCCCGGGACTCGTCGGCGTCGAACCGGGCCTGGCCGACCCAGGTGCCGCCGATCAGGATGCTGGTCAACAGGGTGCGCAGGCCCATGGTGTGGAACAGGGGCATCACGCCCAGGGTGACCTCGCCGAACCGCTGGCGGGTCTGCAGCGCGTGGGCCACCGAGGCCATGTGCTCGGCGCGGTGGGTGCGCGGCACGCCCTTGGGGCGGCCGGTGGTTCCCGAGGTGTAGAGCATGACGCTCACCGCGTCCTCGCCGGGCGGCGGCCCGGGTGGCGAGTCCGGTTCCCGTTCGGCGGCGCGGTCCAGCTCGGCGGCCGTGCGTACCGGGGTGAGCCCGGCGGCCTCGGCCGCCCGCGCCGCGTGCGGCTCGTCGGTGACCAGCAGCGCGAGGTCGCCGTCGGTCACGCAGTAGCGCAGCTCGTCCGGCCCGAACCGGGTGGACAGCGGGACCGAGACCGCGCCCAGCTTCTGCGCGGCCAGGTGCAGGCTGGCCAGCGGCTCGCCGCCGAGCAGGGTGAAGCCGACCCGGTCACCGGGCCGCACGCCCGCTTTGGCCAGCGCGTGGGCCAGCCGGTTGGTGCGCCCGTCCCATTCCCGGTAGGTCAGGCGGCGGCCGGTGCCGGCCACTGCGGGTTGGTCGGGGTAACGCTCGGCCGTCCAGCTCAAAACGGTGCCCAGGTCCATCGCCCCACCCGTCTATCGTCTGTTTCAGACCGTACTAGTCGGATGGTGTGAACGGCAAGATGGGTTTGTGCGGCCCTCACTAGACTGCGTCAGGTGGGTGATATCCGGCTGTCGTCGACGTCGTACGTGGTGCTCGGGATGATCGCGCTGCGCGGTCCTTCCACGCCGTACGACCTGAAACGGGCGGTCGGCCGATCCGTCGGCTACTTCTGGCACTTCCCGCACGCGCAGCTCTACTCCGAGCCGGACCGCCTCGCCGAGCTCGGGCTGCTCGAGCTGGCGGTGGAGGACGGCGGGCGTCGCCGCAAGACCTACTCGCTCACCGAGGCCGGCCGGACGGCGCTGCGCGAGTGGCTGGCCGCGCCGACCAACGTGCACTTCCAGATGCGCGACATCGCCGAGCTGAAGCTGTTCTTCAACGAGGTGGGCGAGCCGGACGACGTGGTCAACCTGGCGCACGAGCAGATCAAGCAACACGAGGAGCGGATCGCTGTCTACGAGGAGATGGTGGCCAGGTTCGGCGCCATTGCCGAGGTCGGTCCCCGGATGATCACGCTCGAGCTGGGCCTGGAGATGGAGCACGCCGCGCTGCGCTTCTGGACCGCCCTGGCCAACGACGACCTGGACGGCCTGCGCGCGGCCCGCTCCGGCGGGGCACCGGTCGACGGATAGAGACCTCAGGTCCACCCGCGTACGGTCGAGGGGCGGAGCCACCGGCGTCGGGGAAGGACCGCGGATGGAACAGTTCCAGATGGTGATAGGCGGCAAGTCGGTTGACGCCGTCTCCGGGGCCACCTTCGAGTCGCGGAACCCGTACACCGGCCAGCCCTGGGCGGTGCTGCCGGACGGCGGGCCCGCGGACGTGGATGCCGCCGTCGCCGCCGCCCGTGCGGCACTGGACGGGGAGTGGGGCTCGATGACCGGGTTCGCCCGGGCCGCACTGCTCCGCCGGCTGGGCGACCTGGTGGGGGAGAACGCCGAGCGCCTGGCCCGGCTGGAGGTGAACGACTCCGGCAAGCTGTTCCGGGAGATGAGCGGCCAGCTCAACGCCCTCGGCGGCTGGTACCACTACTACGCCGGGCTGGCGGACAAGATCGAGGGCCGGCAGATCCCCTCGCCCAACCCGAACTACCTGGTCTACACCCGCCGCGAACCGGTCGGCGTGGTCGCCGCGATCACCCCCTGGAACTCGCCGCTGTTGCTGGCCACCTGGAAGCTCGCGCCCGCGCTGGCAGCCGGTTGCACCGCCGTGGTGAAGCCGTCCGAGCACGCACCGGTCTCCACCCTCGGGTTTGCCCAGCTGTTCGAGCGGGCCGGTTTCCCGCCCGGGGTGGTGAACGTGGTCACCGGCCTCTCCCGGGAGACCGGGGCGGCGCTAGCCGCGCACCCCGGGGTGGACAAGGTGGCGTTCACCGGGTCCACCGCCACCGGCCGCGCGGTGGCCAGGGCGGCCGCCGAGAACATCAACAAGGTGACCCTGGAGCTGGGTGGCAAGTCGCCGCAGGTGGTCTTCCCGGACGCCGACCTGGCCGCCGCCGCGAACGGCATCGTGGCCGGCGTGTTCGCCGCGACCGGGCAGACCTGCATGGCCGGCTCCCGGCTGGTCGTGCACGCCGACGTCCACGACGAGCTGGTCCGGCTGATCGCCGAGCGGGCCGCCCGGATCAAGCTGGGCGACCCCACCGCCGCCGACACCGAGATGGGGCCGGTGGCCAACGCCCCGCAGTACCGGAAGGTGCTCGGCTACCTGGAGACGGCCAAGTCGGAGGGCGCCACGGTGGCCTACGGCGGGGCCGCCGACAAGGCCCTCGGCGGGCTGTTCGTGCAGCCCACCGTGCTCACCGGGATCACGCCGGAGTCCACGGTCTACCGGGAGGAGGTGTTCGGGCCGGTGCTGGCCGCGCTCACCTTCACCGAGGAGGACGAGGCGGTCAAGCTGGCCAACGACACCCCGTACGGCCTGGCCGGCGCGGTGTGGACCAAGGACGTGCACCGCGCGCACCGGGTCGCCGCGAAGATCAGGGCCGGCAGCGTGTGGATCAACGCCTACCGGGTGGTGTCGCCGTCCGTGCCGTTCGGCGGCTTCAAGAACTCCGGCATCGGCCGGGAGAACGGCCTGCACGCCGTAGACGAGTACCTGGAGGAAAAGGCCATCTGGGTAGAACTAACCGGCGGCACCCGCGACCCCTTCACCCTCGGCTGATTCAGTGACTTCAGCACCCTGATTCAGTGACTTCAGCACGGTGATTCAGTGAGTTCAGCAGGGTGATTCAGTCGGATCGCGGGGTCGGCTTGGGGCGTCGGTAGGGAGGCGTCAGGAAGATCGCCCGTCTGTCCGAATGCGACTCGGCCGGCCCCGAACTGACCGAACCAGCCTGCTGAACTGACTGAATCAGGGTGCTGAACTGACTGAATCACCGTGCTGGAATGACTGAATCACCGTGCTGAAGTCACTGAATCGGGGTGGGGGAGTGAGTGAATCGGGGTGGGGGGAGATGGTGCGCTGGGGGGCAAGTTTGGCGCGCCGGTGGGCAACTTGACCAGGCGCAACGGGCCTAGCATCCCGGCCATGCGCGAAGACATCGAGTTCGACTCCGGCGGCGTGACGCTGCGCGGGTGGTTCTACCGTCCCGACAACGCGACCGAGAACCTTCCGTGCGTGGTGCTCAACCACGGCTTCTCCGCCACCAAGGAGATGCACCTGGACGACTACGCCGAGGTCTTCAGCGCCGCTGGGCTGGCCTGCGTGGTGCACGACCACGCCGGGTTCGGCGCCAGCGACCACAACCCGGCCAAGCCGCGCCTGGAGATCGACCCCTGGGAGCAGGTACGGGGCATCCAGGACGCGATCACCTACGCGCAGGGCCGCCCGGAGGTGGACGCCGGCCGGATCGGTGTCTGGGGCTCCAGCTACGGCGGCGCCAACGCCTACGTCGTCGCGGCGATCGACCGCCGGGTGAAGGCGGTGTGCGGCCAGGTACCGCTGATCTCCGGCCGGCGCAACTTCGAGACGCTGGTCCGGGTGGACTTCTGGGATGCCACCTGGCAGCTGCTCGCGGCCGACCGCGCGGCCCGGGCCCGGGGCGAGGCGCCGGCCACCCTGCCGGTGGTGCTCGAGGACCCGACACAGCAGTCGGCGCTGCCCACCGCCGACTCCTACGCGTTCTTCACCGGCATCGCGGAGCGCGCGTCGACCTGGCGCAACGAGGTCACCGTGCGCACCCTGGAGTACTTCCAGGGCTACGAGCCGGGGGAGTACCTGAAGCGCATCTCCCCGACCCCGCTGCTCATGGTGGTGGCGCCGAACGACCGGCTGGCCCCCGGCGAGTGGGCCTGCGCGGCCTACGAGACCGCGTCCCACCCGAAGAAGCTGGTCCTGGTGCCCGGCGGGCACTTCGACGCCTACACCGGCGAGGGCTTCCAGATCTCCTCGGGTGCCGCCCGCGACTGGTTCGTCGAGCACCTGGGGGCCAAGTAAGACTAGGATCCAGTAAGGATCATGGAACGGCACCTGGAGGCGTGGGACACCCGGCCGCTGCCGTCTGGGCAGCGCGTCGAGTTCTGGCATGAGGCGCTGGCCGCCAGCCACCTCCGGTTCGACATCGACGTGCCGGATCCGGCGCTGTTCCAGGCCGTGGTCAACCGCCGCCGGTTCGGTGACCTGGCGCTGGTCGAGTGCGCGGTCACGCCCAGCGGCGGCCGCCGGGGCCGCCGGGAGCTGAGCGTGGACCCCGGCTGGGCCGGCGTGCTGGTCGTCCGGTCCGGGCGCGAGCGGGTCTGCCAGGCGGGTCACGACCTGGTGGTCGGCCCCGGCGACGCGATCGTCTGGGACGGCGACCTGCCGGTGGAGTTCCAGGTGCTCGAGCCCCTGCGCAAACGCTCGCTGCTGCTGCCCCGGGGGCGGGTGCTCGGCCTGGGCGGGTCCGTCCCGGTGCACGTGCCCGCCGGGTCTCCGCACAGCCGGTTGCTGGGTGGCTACCTGGACATGCTCTGCCGGGAGCTGCCCCAGCTGGACGAGCCGGCGTGCGCCTCGGCTGCCAACGCCGCGCTGGAGCTGCTGCGCGCCGTGGTTTCCCCGGCCAGCGCCGACCTGCGCACCACGGTGCTGCCGAGGGTGCGCGCCTTCGTGGACGCCCGGCTGCACGACCCGGACCTGGACCCGCCGCAGGTGGCCGCCGCGCACGCGATTTCGGTTCGCACCCTGCACACCCTGTTCGAACCGACCGGGGAGACCCTCGGCGGCTACCTGCGTCGCCGCCGCCTGGAGAAGGCCCGGGAGGACCTGCGCGGCCGGCCCGGCGTGCCGGTGTCGCTGGTCGCGGCGCGCTGGGGTTTCCGCAGTACCGCGCACTTCTCCCGGTCCTTCCGGGAGGCCTACGGCACGACGCCGCGTGAGGTGCGCGACGCCGCGCGCGAGTTCGCGTCCTGACCGAGACGATTGGAGCCCTGCCGGTGGTCAAGCTGGTGTACATCCTGCGTGCCCGCGACGACGTGGAGCCGGCGGAGTTCTACCGCTACTGGCGGGCCGAACACGCGGCGAAGGTGCATTCGGTGGCCAAGGCGATCGGCGCCCGCCGGTACGTGCAGAGCCACACCCTGGACACGCCGCTGAACGCCGCACTGATCGACAGCCGGGGCATGTCCCCGGCGTACGAGGGCGTCACCGAGGTCTGGTGGGACAGCCTGGCCGAGCTGCAGGCGGCCGCGAGCACGCCGGAGGGCACCGAGGCGATGCGCATGCTGATCGAGGACGAGGGGCGGTTCATCGACCTGTCCCGTTCGACGATCTTCATGACCGAGGAGCACGAGATCTTCGACTTCACCCGGGCCGGTTGAGCGTGGCGCTCTGGTCGCTGTCCACGCCCTCGGACGGGGTGGTCGTCGCCGCCTACTCCAACCCGGAGATGAACTACTTCACCCTGGACGGGGCGGGGGAGCTGGACCAGCTCATCGAGTCGTGGTCGCGGGACCGCTCGCTGCGCGCGATCGTGCTCTGCGGGGACGGGCGGTCCTCCGGGTTCATCACCCACTTCAGCGTGGAGACGCTGGCGGCGGTGGCGGGCGATCCGGCCACCGCGCGCAACAGCGCGGCGATCAGCCGGGGCTACCACGCCATGCTGGACGCGCTGAACCGGCTGCCCCAGCCGGTGATCGTGGCAATGAACGGCGACACCATGGGCGGCGGCTTCGAGCTGTCCCTGGCCTGCGACATCCGGGTGGGCCAGGCCGGTGACCACCGGTACGGCCTGCCGGAGGTCCGGCTGGGCATCATGCCGGGTGGCGGCGGAACCCAGCGGCTGCCCCGGCTGATCGGCCTCGGCCGGGCGCTGGAGCTGGCACTGCGCGGGCGGGTGGTCGACCCGGCCGAGGCGCTGCGGCTGGGCCTGGTGCACGAGCTGGCCGAAGACGCGGTGGCCCGGGCGAGACAGATCGCCACGGAGATCGCCGCGCTGCCGGCCACGTCGGTGGCCGCGGTCAAAGCCGCCATATACCGGGGGATGGAGGCGCAGCTGGCGGCCGGCCTGGACATCGAGAGCGGCTACTTCCAGGAGACCATGCTCTCCGACGCCGGGTCGGAGTACATGCACGCCTACCTGGACCAACCGGAGCCGCTGCGGCGCGCCTGGCTGGAACCGGGCTAGACCCTCCGACCCGGGTCGAGTGATCTCGATCGGGTCCGCGTGTGAGCCGCCGGAACTGTCGGGGTGGGGGCGCAGGATTGACCCGTGTCGACCGACCTGGCCCCGGATACCGAGTTACCCAGCACCTGTGAGGGCTGCGGCCAGCCGCTGTTGCTGCGCGCGCCCGGCCGTACCCGCTGTGAGCGCTGCCGCCTGGGCCATGCGCCCGACCAGCAGCGGGAGGAGCCGTCGGACGAGGCCGAGCCGGAGCGCGAAGCCGAGCGACCGCCGGTGGCCTGCGCCGGCTGCGGCCAGACCGAGACCGAGTGGAACAACCGGCGGGCCCTCGCCGACGGCTACTGCCTGCCCTGCCGGCTGGACGGGAAGCACCTGGGTGCCTAGCCCCGTCCGATGAACGGCATGGTCGTCGCGGTGATCGTCAGGAACTGCACGTTGGTGTCCAGCGGCAGCCCGGCCATGTAGCGCACCGCGTCCGCCACGTGTTCGGCGTCGAAGGTCGGTTCCGGCCGGACGGCGCCGTCGGCCTGGCGAGCGCCGGTGGCGATTCCGGCGGTCATATCGGTGGCGGCGTTGCCGATGTCGATCTGGCCGCAGGCGATGCCGAAGGGCCGTCCGTCCAGGGACAGCGACTTGGTCAATCCGGTCATGGCGTGCTTGCTGGTGGTGTAGGCGATGCTGCCGGGGCGCGGCGCGTGCGCCGAGACCGACCCGTTGTTGATGATGCGGCCGCCCGGTGGGTCCTGCGCGCGCATGACCCCGAAGGCCGCCCGCGCGCACAGGAAGGCGCCGGTCACGTTGGTGTTCAGGCAGGCCAGCCAGTCCGCCACGTCAATCTCGTCCGGGGTGCCGGCGGGGCCGAACACGCCGGCGTTGTTCACCAGCAGGTCCACCCGGCCCCAGGCGCCGGACACCCGGTCGAACAGTGCGGCCACCGAGGCGGGGTCGCCGACGTCGGTGGGCACCGCTAGGGTCACGCCGGCCGGCAGTCCCTCCGCCGTCCCGGTCAATGCGTCCGCCCGGCGTCCGGCCAGGGCCACCCGGTGGCCGTCCGCGACCAGGGCGCGCGCGATCACCCGGCCGAGACCGCTGCCGGCCCCGGTGACCACGGCAACGGGTGAGTTGGTCATGCTCGGCTTCTCCTCGCTGCTGAGAGTCCCTTGCTCTGCGTGCGGATATGCAACGGCAGCTAACCACGATCCACTTGTCGGTGCGTTCACCGCTGTCGCGGCCGAGGTCCGTGCGACTTATGCACAAAGCTTATGCACAAAGCGGGGACGCTGCCCGCGTGCTATGAGTACGAGTCATGTCCTTCGCCGATGCGTCGCTGACCGCGCTGCGGGTGTTCCGCGAGGTGGCCGAGCGGGGCACACTGACCGCGGCGGCCACCGCGCTGGGCTACACCCAGTCGGCCGTGTCCCGTCAGATCGCCTCGCTGGAGCGGGCGGCGGGCACACCCCTGCTGGAGCGCCGGCACGACGGGGTCCGGCTGACCCCGGCCGGCCAGGTCGTGGTGCGCCGGGCGGCGGGGGTGATCGACCAGCTGGACGCGACCGCGCGGGAGCTGGCCGGGTTGCCGGACGAGCGCGCCACGGTCCGGCTCGGCTGGTTCGCCAGCGCCGGTGCCGCCCTGGTGCCCAATGCGCTGGTCGCGCTGCGGCGCACCCACCCGGCCATCACAGTGATCACCCGGGAGGGAAGCACCCCGACCCTGGTACGCGCGTTGCGGGCCGGCGCGGTGGACCTGGCGGTGCTCGCGTCGGCGCCGCCGTACCGCCCACCGGACTCCGAGACCCCGGCACTGGAGCTGCGCACACTCGCCGAGCGCGGCCTGCGGGTGGCCCTGCCGGCGGGGCATCCGCTGGCCAGGGGCGACTACGTGGACGTGGCCGACCTCGCCGGCCAGCGGTGGATCGCCGGCTCCGGGGCCGACCAGGGGATGGGTGTGTGGCCCGGCCTCGGCGAGCGGCCGCGGATCGCGCACACCGCGCGCGACTGGCTGGCCAAGCTCCAGCTGGTGGCCGCCGGCTGCGGGGTGACCACGGTGCCCGCGTCGCTGGTCACCGTGGTTCCCGCCGGGGTCCGGATACTGCCGGTGCGGGGCGGGCCGGGCGAACAGCGGCGAATCCTGCTCGCCCGGCTGCCCGGCCCGCTGCCCGAAGCGGTCGCCCCGGTGGCCGCCGCACTGCGCGCCGCCGCCGTGACGTTGGACGCCGGGAGCGGCTAGCCGGGGCTACGGCGAGCCCTGCCGGCGGTGCGCTACCGGCCCACGTCGGCGCGGGGTCGGGACGGTAGGACATCGAGTGACTCCTCGGTAGATCGGACCGCGTCCCAGCGTGGCACGCTCCACCCGTGATCGACTATCGCGTCCTGACGGGCTTCAAGATCTAAAATGAACCACGCCTGGTCACGAGATCCGCACCTTGGGGTTCGCGCAAGACCCCACCCTCACCACGTGGATGTCGTCGCGGACGTGTCCCGTTCCGTACCGCGGTGGTGAAGAGGTGCGGGTTCTTACGCGGGGCGGAGGCGGACCTCGAGGCGGTCGCCGAGGTCTACATCGAAGAGTGCCCGGCCGGTGTCGTCCGAGGTCACCGCCGCCGTGGTCGCCCCGTCCAGTACGTAACCGGTGTTCGGGCGGAGCCGGTCCACGGCGAGGGTGGTGCGTACCGGTCCGGCGCCGGGGCGCAGGACCAGGTCCAGCGCGGCGCCGTCGGTGACCGCGCGGGCCACCAGTACGTCCGGGTAGGCGGCCTCGGCCAGCCGGGGGCCGGCGCGCCAGCCGGTGGGTAGGTCGTGGGCGACCAGGTCGCGCAGCCCGTCGCGGCGGCCGAACCGGCCGAGCACGGAGTACAGGTTGGTCAGCGGCGAGGAGTGCCGGTAGCGGCGCGCGCCGTTCGCCTCCTCGACCTCTTCCCGCTGGTCCAGGGTGCGCTGCGCGGCCGAGGCATACTCCTCGTCGCCCACCTCGCGGGCGGCCATCACGGTGGCGCCCAGGCCGAAGTTGTCCCGGCCGACGGTGTAGTCGCCGGGGTCCAGCCGGTCGGACAGCGCCTTGGGCATGACCAGCCGGCCGTCGGCGATCCGCAGCGACCCCTCGCGCAGCAGCCACCAGCTGCGCTGGGCGATCTCCGGCAGCGCCGGGTGCAGCCAGTAGGCGGTGGACAGCTGGACGGCCGCCCCCGACCAGAAGTTCCAGGAAAGCCCCAGGTGGGTGGACCGCACGCCGATGATCCGCCCGTCCGGGCGGACGAACTCGGTCTCGTAGGAGGTGCGCAGCCGCTCCCGCAGCTCGCCCAGGTACCCGGTGCCGTGCAAGCGGTCGTGGGTGGCCAGCGTGTTCACCCCGAAGGTGTTGCAGATCGAGTAGACCCAGTTCGGCTCGCAGGGGAACAGCGTGTAGTCGGTGCCGGTCATGTTGCGGTGGATGGAGGCGGCCAGGGTGTGGAAGTCGTTGGGGTAGGCCTCGTCGGCCGACCAGCGGTAGGTGAGCGCGCCTGGTTGCCCGTAACGGTCGTCGTTCAGCGCGGTGTACAGGCCGACCTGGATGCCGTGCCAGCCGGTGAGCATGATGTTCTCCCGGTTGTCCACCGGGTCCCGGCGCAGAGACAGGTTGCCCCAGGCGTTCTCCCGCGCCCAGTAGCCCCACACCTTGCGGTGCAGCATCTTCTCGATCGCGTTGCGCTGGGCCTCGGCCAGGTACCCGGCGAACGCCGGGGTGCGGGTGTACTGCGCCATGGACAGCGCGTAGCCCAGGGTGTTGATCTGGTAGCGGACCGCCGCCTCGCGGTACTCGTCGAGCAGGGTGAAGCCGTCGAACTTGTCGAGCGGCTGCAGCGCCAGGTCCAGCGCGTAGCGCAGGTGGGCCAGGTCGTCGGGAGTGGACTCGGCGACCGGCAGCGGGGCGTCCAGCGGGGGCGGGCCGGAGATGCGGAACTCCAGCCGGGCCAGCCGCTCGTTGATCGCCGCGCCGGCCCTGCCCTGCGAGGCGTGCCGCACTCGATGCACCAGGTAGGCCAGCCCGAGCAGCGCCGGCACGGCCAGGGGCAGCGCCAGCCCTGCCTCCGGCCAACCGGTGCCGGCGGTGGTGGCTGCGGCGAGTCCGGCGGCGCCCAGCCACACCAGCGGCGGCAGCACGACGATCCCGATGGCCCACCACACGGCCACGGCCAGCACGAACACCGCCAACGACGCCAGCGCCAGCCAGGGCGACCCGGTGGCCAGGAAGCCGCCGCCGGGGAACACCAGGCCCAGCCCGAAGGCGGTCGCCGAGGGGCCCGCGCCGAGTAGCCCGGGCAGCGTGCCGAGCACCCAGAACACGGCGTAGACCAGCAGGGCGCGCCGCATGCGGCGGGCGGTGACCGGCGCGATCGAGTGCCGGGGGGCGGCCAGCCGCAGCCGGGTGCGCACGCTCCCGTGGGTGACCTCGTGCTGGGCGGGCCAGGTGGTGACTGGTGCGGTCATCGGATTCCCCGGTTGGTGATGAGCGGTTGCGCGGTGAGCATCCCGGCGACGCCGAGAACCACGGCCAGGAAGCCGGGGCCGTGCAGGGCGACGTCGGCGAGCGCGTTGCCGTGGTGGTGGTGCGCGGACACCACCCCGGTCAGGTGCATGTCCAGCACCGACAGCAGTGACCAGGAGGCCCCGCCGCCGACCAGGACGAGGGCCAGGTGGCGCCGGTTCACCCGGAACATCACGGCCAGCGCGGCGGCGGCCAGGCCGGCGCCGATGAGCACCGGTTCCCTCGGCCCGGTAGCCGCCGCGACCGCTCCGGTCCAGGCCAGCAGGCTGAGCAGCTCCGCGTAGAGGCCGGCGCCGACCAACGCGGCGAGCACCGGTACCGCGGCCGGCCGGACCGACCGGCGCGCGCGGCGGGCGTCGACGGACCGGCGCGCATCGCCGGGGGCGGGCGGCGCCGGTTCGGGTCGACCGCCCGGAGTCGGTGTGGCCGTCCCGGTTGAACCGTCCGGGGCGGCGCGGCGGGCCGGCGGGGCAAAACCGGCCCGGCCGGGCGGCTGCCGGCGGGTCAGCCGGAACCACGCCATCCTCGCCAGGCCGATGACCAGCGCGAGCGCGATGCAGCACCCCATTGTCCGTTACCTCGCATGTTGACACATCGTCGTGTCAGAAAGGTAGAAACTGACACGGTGCCGTGTCAACTAGCTGTGGCGCATCCCTCTGCCGGTGTCAGAATGGCCAGCGTGATGGCGGTGTAGTGGTCGATGACCTGGTCCCGGGTGAGGGTGCCCCGGGGGGAGAACCACTCGCGGATGCCGTTGAGCATGTCCAGCAGGGCCATGGTGGTGATCGAGACGTCCGGCACGCGGAACTCGCCGACACGGTTGCCCTCGGCGATGGTGTCCCGCACGGCGTCGTGGTACGCGGTCTGCAGCTTGATGCCGTGTTCCCGTTGCGCGGGGTCGAGGGCGTAGCGGATCGGGTTGCCGACCAGTAGCGCCGGGCGGTTGTCGTCGCTGAACTCGATATGCCGGCGCACCGTCCGGCGGATGCGTTCGGTCGGGCTCAGTGTGGTGTCGCGCAGCGTGGGCACCGTGGCGTCCACGAAGTCGGTCATGAACCGCGACACGATGGCGTGCAGGACCTCCTGCTTGTTGGCGAAGTGGTGGTACAGCGTGGAGGACGAGATGCCCACCGCCTCGGCGATGTCGCGGATCGAGGTCTCACCGAAACCGCGCTGGTAGAACAGTCGGCTGGCGCAGGCCAGGATCTGTTCCCGGGGCTCCGGCCCCTCGTCGAGGGACTTCTTCCGGGCCATCGTCCCCCTCCGTGACCTAGTGTCGATCGTCCGATCGGCATGATATCCGGCGCCCGTGTTGACGCGCGTCGTCGAGGTGCATTAGCTTCCGTGTCGATCGATCGATCGACACGGGGGTTCGCGGATGAGTGGGGAGCCGTGGTCGCCGGTTCCACCACCGGGGCGGCGCGTCCTGGTGACCGGTGCGGCGGGCGGGCTGGGCCGGGAGCTCACCTCGGTCCTGGTGGGGCTGGGCGCGCGGGTGGTCGGCATCGACCGGCCGGGCGCGGAGGCGGACGTGCCACTGGTGACCGCCGACCTGACCGACGAGGCCGAGGCCGGTGACGCGGTGCGCGCCGCCGTGGAACAACTCGGCGGGCTGGATGCGCTGGTCGGCGCCGCCGGCATCGTGGACACCATCCACCGGGCGCGGAACTTTCCCATCGGCGCCTTCCGGGGCGACGTCGAGGCCAACCTGATCGCCCAGTTCGCGGTCGCGCAGGCCGCCTACCCGGCGCTTTGTGACGCGGAAGCCGCCGCGATCGTGTTCATGTCCTCGATCGCCGGCCTGGACGGGCTGCCCGGGCAGGTCGGCTACGCGGCGGCCAAGGCCGGCGTGCTCGGCCTGACCCGGGGGCTCGCCGCCGAGTGGTCCGGCTCCGGCATCAGGGTGAACGCCGTGGCCCCCGGCCTGTTCGCCACGCCGAAGGTGCTGGCCATGCCCGACACCGCGCGGGACCGCATGCTCGACACCGTGCCGCTCGGCCGGGTGGCCACCCTCGGCGAGGTGGTCGGCTCGGTGCTGTACCTGCTCTCACCCGCCGCCGGCTACCTCACCGGCCAGACCCTCCGGCTGGACGGCGGCGCCGGGCTCACCCCCGGCGGCTTCTACCGCTGATTTCGCGCCCCGAAGGAGCCGAGATGTCTCCCACGACCCTGCCCGCGATGTTCCTCGCCGTGGCGGCGGCCCATCCGACCCGGGAGGCGCTGGTGGACGGCGCCACCCGGCTGAACCACCGGGACGCGCTGGCCCGTTCGGCCGTCGTCGCGGCCCGGCTGGAGGCGCGCGGCATCCGGGCCGGCGACCGGGTGGCCATCCTGCTGCCCAACAGCTGGCAGTACGCCATCACCTACTGCGCCGCCCAGCTGGCCGGGGCGGTCGTGGTGCTGGTGAACACCCGCCTCAGCGGCCCCGAGCTGGACTACGTGCTCACCGACAGCGGGGCGGCCCTGGTGGTCACCGACCAGACCCTGGGCACGCGGGTGCCCGAGTCGGTGACCGCACCGGTGGTCCAGGCCGACGAGCTGGTCGCCCAGGGCGACCCGGTGGACCCGGCCGGGCTGCCCGGCAACGACCGCAAGCCGGAGGACGTGGCCCACCTGCTCTACACCTCGGGCACCACCGGCCGGCCCAAGGGCGCCATGCAGACTCACGCGAACCTGGTGTCCAACGCGCGGACCGTGCGAGAACGGATCGGCGCCGGGCCGGGGGAGCGGACGCTGATCGCCGCGCCGATGTTCCACGCCACCGGGACGTCGTCGCAGTTCATCGGGTTCTTCACCGCCGGCGCGTGCTGCGTGTTCACCCCCGCGTTCCACCCGGAGACCACGGTCGAGCTGATGGCCGGGGAGCGCATCACCTTCTTCGCCGGGGTGGCCGCGATGCTGCGGCTGATCCTGCTGCGGGCGCGGGACACCGCCGCCGACTTGTCCGCGCTGCGACTGTTCGTGATGGGCGGCTCGCCGGTGCCGGAGTCCTTCCCGGCCGAGGTGAAACGGCAGCTGCCCCGGCTCAACCTGGGCAACGTGTGGGGCCTGACCGAGGCGACCTCGATCGTCACCTACACCGAGGGCGACGAGTACCTGGAGCACACGGCGACGGTCGGCCCGGCGGTGGACGGCGTCGAGGTGGCCGTCTCGGTGGACGGCGGGCCACCCCGGCACCAGCCGGATCAGGTGGGGGAGCTGTGTGTGCGCGGGCCGGTGGTCACCGCCGGCTACTGGAACAACCCGGAGGCCACCGCGAGCACCTTCGTGGACGGCTGGCTGCACACCGGCGACGTGGGCAGCGTGGACGCCGACGGTTTCGTCCGGGTGCTGGACCGGCTCAAGGACATGATCATCCGGGGCGGGGAGAACATCTACAGCCTGGAGGTGGAGACCGCGCTGGTCAGCCACCCCGACGTGGCCGAGGTGGCCGTGGTCGGCGTGCCCGACCCGATCTTCGACGAACGGGTGCGCGCGGTGGTGGTGGCCCGGCCGGGGAGCGCGCCGTCGGAGGACGACCTGCGCAAGCACGCGGCCAGCCTGCTCGCCGACTACAAGGTCCCGGCCGAGTTCCGGTTCCTGCCCGAGCTGCCCCGCAACCCGTCCGGAAAGGTGATCAAGCGCCGCCTGGTGGACGCGGAATGACCTCGCTGGCCGAGCCGGCGCCGGCCGGCACCGGGGTCTCCCCGGCCGACGACCTGGATGTGCTGATCATCGGGGCCGGGTTCAGCGGGCTCGGGGTGGCGGCCTTGCTGGACGAGGCCGGCGTGCGCTCGTTCCGCATCCTGGAGGCCGGCGAGGACGTCGGCGGCACCTGGCGGGACAACACCTACCCGGGCTGCGCCTGCGACATCCCGAGCCCGCTGTACTCCTACTCCTTCGACCAGAAGCCGGACTGGACGCGGCTGTTCGCCAGCCAGCCGGAGATCCTGCGCTACCTGCGCGGGGTGGCCCGGCGCCGTGGCCTGATCGAGCACACCCGGTTCGGCCAGCGGGTCCGCGAGGCTCGGTGGCTGGACGGGGCGAACCGCTGGGAGATCCGGACCGAGGATGGGCACCGCTACCGGGCGCGTTTCCTGGTCTCCGCCGTGGGGGCGTTGCACCACCCGGTGGTCCCGGACCTGCCCGGGGCGGACACCTTCGGCGGGCCGGTGTTCCACTCCGGCACCTGGCGGCACGAGGTGGACCTGACCGGCCGGCGGGTTGCGGTCATCGGCACCGGCGCCAGCGCGATCCAGTTCGTGCCGGCCATCGTGGACCGGGTCGCCGCGCTCACCGTCTTCCAGCGGACCCCGCCGTGGATCGTGCCCAAGTTCGACCGGCCCTTCGACGACCGGCACCGCCGGCTGGCCCGGTGGCTGCCGCCGTACCGCTGGTGGGTGCGGGAGCGGCTGTTCTGGATCCACGAGCGGCGCGCGGCCGGGTTCGTCACCGACCCCGAGGGGATGGCGCAGACCGCTGCCCTGGCCCGCCGGCTGATCGACCGGCAGGTCACCGACCCCGGGCTGAAGGAACTGGTCACCCCGGACTACACCATCGGCTGCAAGCGCCTCCTGATCTCCAACGACTGGTACCCCGCGCTGGCCAGGCCGCACGTCTCGGTGCGGGCCGGCGGGGTGCGGGAGGTCCGGCCGGGCGCGGTGGTGGGCGAGGACGGCGTCGAGGTGGGGGCCGACGTGCTGATCTACGGCACCGGCTTCGACGCCCAGCACGCCATCCGCTTCGACATCGCCGGCCGCGACGGGCTCACCCTGGCCGAGGCCTGGCGGAACGGCAACCAGGCCTACCTGGGCACCGCCGTCGCCGGGTTCCCGAATCTGTTCCTGATGGTCGGCCCGAACACCGGGCTCGGCCACAACTCACAGGTGTTCATGATCGAGGCCCAGGCCCGGTACATCGTGCGGGCGCTGAGCGCGCTGCGCCGGCGCGGGGCGGAACGCATCGAGGTGCGCGGCGAGGTGCAGGCGTCGTTCAACGACTGGCTCGACGGGCGGATGGACGGCACCGTGTGGCAGACCGGCGGCTGCCGCAGCTGGTACCAGGACCCCCGGTCGGGCCGCAACACCGTGCTCTGGCCCGACACCACGATCGCCTTCTGGCGCCGCACCCGCCGCATCCGGCTGGCCGACTACGAGGTTTCTGCCTAAGAACGTCCGTGTAGCGACGAGAGACCTTCTACTCGCCAGTAGCGTCTCTGATTGCTACATGACCATGAACACCGCCGTCGCGCGACATCATCCCGGCATCGTTCTCAGCCGGTGGCCGCGCAGGGGCTGCCGGCGCCGCGGAACATGGCCTGGTCGGAGGAGTGCCACCTGGCGTGAGCGGCTGTTCCTGGCCACCTCGCACATCGCCGCTGACGCCGCGCGGCACTTCCGGCTGCCCCGGGACCGCACGGTCACCAGGGGCTCGCATATCGAAGTCTGATATTTGTTCTGATAGAACTTGATCTAGTCGATAGGTTGGACTTCTTGGTTGTCGTGATTTGGCGGTGTTATTGCTTATGGCGGCAAAACCTGACGCGCTGGTCGATGCGGGTTACGGGCTGGCGGGTTCGGTCTTCTGGGCGGCTCCGGAGTCCGAGCGGCTCGATGCGTTCGCCCGGCTCCGCGCCGGCGAGGTGACCCGGGAGTTCCAGATTCCACGCATACCGTTCCTGGACGACCGCAACCCCGGCGCGTGGGCGCTGGTGCACCACGCCGAGGTGGTGGAGGCCAGCCGCCGGCCCGACCTGTTCAGCAGCGAGCCGGCGGCCAACTCGGTGCGCGACTTCCCCGGCTACCTGGACAAATACTACGGCTCGATGATCAACATGGACGACCCGGGGCACTCCCGCAACCGGGCCGTGGTCTCCCGGGCATTCACGCCAAGGGTGCTGGCCAAGACGGAGGTGGACCTGCAACTGCGGGCGTCCGCCATCGTGGACGACATCGTGTCCGACGGGCCGGGGGACTTCGTCACCCAGGTGGCCGCCCGGCTGCCCATCGAGGTCATCTGCGATATGCTGGGAATCCCGGAGGAGTTCCGGGAGGAGATTTTCCCGCTGACCAACCGTATTCTGGGTTTCAACGACCCGGAATACAACGGGGGGATTAGCCGGTTCGACAACGACACCACGATGATGGACTCGCTGCGATTCACCCGAGGCCTCGCCGGCGCCGGATTGCGGCTCTTCAAATTGGCCAACCGGTTGGCCAAGGAAAGGGTCAAGAACCCGACCGACGACGTGACCTCGATGCTGGTCGCCGGGCAGGACGAGGACAACCTGACCCCGCAGGAGTTCGCCTCGTTCTTCCTGCTGCTCGTGGTGGCCGGGAACGAGACCGTGCGCACCGCGCTGTCCCACGCCGTCCACCTGTTCACCCAGCACCCCGACCAGCTGCGCGTGCTGCGGGCGGACTTCGAGGGCCGGATCGGCGGCGCGATCGAGGAGGTCATCCGGTTCTCCACGCCGGTGATCTCATTCCGGCGGAACGTCACCCGGGAATGCAACTTCCACGGCCGCGACCTTTATCCGGGGAACAAGGTGATCCTCTTCTACAACTCGGCCAACCGGGACGAGAAGGTGTTCGCCAACCCCAACCGGTTCGACATCACCCGCACCCCCAACCCGCACGTCGGCTACGGCGGCCCCGGCCCGCACTACTGCCTGGGCGTGCACCTGGCCCGCCGGGAGATGACCGTGATGCTGCGCGAGCTGTACACCCGCCTGCCCGACCTACACACCACCGGCGAGCCCGACCGGCTCACCTCCTACCTGATCAACGGCATCAAACACATGTCGTACGCCTACTAGTCGCCTCTCTCCACAGGGGGAGGTAGTTGGCCACTTGGTGAGATGTGGTCAAAAGGTGGTTGTAATTACCCTGCAAATCCGAAGCTGGTGCAGGGTAATGCGAAATGGAGTGGGCAGATGGCCGCGCCAATTGGTTTGATTCTGGTCGGGATCGCTGTCATCTACTCGATGCTCGGCCTGCTCAGTTAGCCGAGCTCTCACCGGGCCGGGACCGCGCTGAGTCGAGCGGCTCGCGGGCGACGAACTCGACCAGCATCTCCCGCATCACCGTGATCGCCTCGACTTCCAGGTCGGCGCGGAAGACGCCCCGCCGCTGGCCGCGCCGCACGGTGCGGGCGATGGAGTCGTGCCAGCGCGCCGTCCAAGCGACCTTCAAACCCTAGCCGCCCACCCAACAGGACTTCCAACCCCGCCGCCCGCATAATCTACTCGAGATTAAACAGTCAACACGCGGGGGCGAAGTGTCAATCACCACGAGCGCCGGGGACGCCTTGGTCACCGAAGCCCCGGCGGAGGCGGCGCCGGGGTGGTTCGACCGGTTCTACTTCAACGCGCACCGGGGCAGCGAGCCGCCCTACCTGATGGTCGGCGCCGGGGTGTACCCGGACAAGCAACTGGCCGACGGATACGTGGTCGTGGTGACCGAGCATGAGCAGATCAACCTGCGGGTGTCCACCAAAGCCGGGCAGGCGGGCCGTATCGGGCCGCTGTCCTGGGAGGCGGTGGAGCCGTTGCGCACCTGGCGGGTGCGGCTGGCGGACAACCCGTCCGGCCTGGCCTGCGACCTGACCTGGACGGCGCGCACCGAGCCGTGGTTGTGCCGGCCGGTGCGGCTGGATGGCCGGGACGGCGAGTCGATGAGCTTCGACCACGCCTTCCAGTCCGGCCACCATCGCGGATGGCTCGAGGTGGACGGGGTGCGCACCGAGGTGGCCGGGTGGACCGGCCAGCGGGACCGCTCGAGGGGGCGGCGGCCGCTGACCGCGCGCCAGGGCCTGCACCTGTGGGTCCAGGCGCAGTTGGCCGAGGCGTCCATCGCCTTCCTCTTCGACCTGGACCGGGACAACCGGCCGACCCTGTTGGACGGCGCGGTACTGGGCACCGACGGCGGGCAGGACCCGCTGGTCGAGGTCGGCCACCGCCTGGAGTTCGCGGACACCCTGGACTGCCTCGGCGGCACGCTTGCCCTGCGCACGCGGTCCGGGCGCCGGCTCGAGCTGCGGGTGGACCCGACCCGTGCGCGGGGCGGGTTCCTGGCCGGCGCGGGTTATGGCGGCTTCCACGGGCACGACCACGGCCGGGACCTGGTGGAACACGACCGCTGGGACCTGCGGGACCCCGAGCTGGTGCCGCGCAAGATCGGCTACCCGCTGACCGACCGGCTGGCCCGGTTCGAGGCGGTGGAGGACGGCCGGACCGAGGAGGGCGCGGGCATCTTCGAGTTCGCCCACTCCCGCAGCCCGGCCTACCGCTACCGCCCCTCGGACCGGGCCCGATGACCGAGGTGACACCGGACCAGACGGACCGGACGGTCCGGGCCGACGCGGTGCGCCGCTGGCTGGACTGCGCGGAGTTGTCCGTGGCCGGCCGGCCGGGCGCCGGCGGATGGTCCGGGGAGACGGTGTTCCTGGTCGCCGACGGGCGCCCGCTGGTGCTGCGTACCGCGCCGGCGCGGCGCGGCATGTTCGCCGAGCACGACCTGGGGACCCAGGTGCGCTGCCTGCGGCACGTGCGGGCGCACGGCCTGCCGGCGCCCGAGATCGTGGCCGCCGACCTGGCCGGGGAGGTGCTGGGGCGGCCGGCCTACGTGATGGAGCGGGTGCCCGGGCGGGTGCCGGCCGACGACGACCCGCCGTTCACCCGGGCCGGTTTCCTGGTCGACGCGACCGTCGAGGAGCGCCACCGGTACTCGGCCGACCTGGTGGACCGGATCGCCGAGCTGCACCGGATCCCGGCCCTGCCCGGCCTGCCGGTCGGCCCCGCTCCGAAGGACCACCTGACCTGGTGCGCGGGGCAGCGGGCCGGCATCGAGACCGGGGCGGAACTGGTCGAACGGGCGCGGGCGGTGCTCGAGTCGACCGCACCGCCGGCGGACGGGCCGGTCGCGCTGCTCTGGGGGGACGCCCGGCCGGCGAACACCGTGGTCGGCGACGACTTCCGGGTGGCCGCGCTGCTGGACTGGGAGCTGGCCGGGACCGGCGCGCCGGAGTTCGACATCGCCTGGCTGCTGGAGATGAACCGGCTCCGCGCGCCCGGCGGGGCCGACCCGCCGCTCGACGGGTTCCTTTCCGAGGAGCAGACCTGGCGACGCTGGGCCGGCCACGCCGGCCGGGAACCGCAGGCCCGGCGCTGGCACCACCGGTTCGCGGCCTACCGGGTGGTGGTGCTGATGGACCTGCACCTGGCCGACCGGGTGCGCCGGGGTGAGCTGGCGGCGGATCACCCGGTCCGCACCGACAACCGCGCCCGCCGGCGGCTGGCGGCGCTGCTCGCCGGGGCCTGACCACCCGGTGAGCAGCGCCCGGGCGGCTACCGGTAGTTCGCCGGCGTGCCGTTGAGGATCACGGTCTTGGTCTCCAGGTAGGCCGGCAGGCCTTCGGTGCCGCCCTCCCGCCCGATGCCGGACTGCTTGAAGCAGCCGAACGCGATGCCGAAGTCGGTGCGGAAGGCGTTGTGCCCGACGGTGCCCGACCGCGGCTGCCCGGCGACCGCCCGCGCGGTTGGATCTCAGTCTTGGAAGCGCTCGCCGATGGCGGTGATTTCGGGCAGCCCGACCAGCTCGGTGAACTCGTCGAACCCGGGCAGACCGGGCAGCGCGGCGGCCGGCGTGCCGTCCGCGCGCAACCGGGCGAGCACCTGCCGCATGCCGGCGGTGGCGGCGAGCAGGGTGCTGATCGGGAACAGCACCAGCGCGTACCCCAGCTCGCGGATGCGCTCCAGCGGCAGTGGCGGGGTGCGGCCGCCCTCGGCCCAGTTGAACACCAGCGGCGCGGTGTCCCGCAGCTCCTCGGCGATGCGGGCGATGTCCTCCTCGCTGGTCGGCGACTCGACGAACAGCAGGTCGGCGCCGGCTTCCGCGTAGCGGCGGGCCCTTTGCAGCGCATCGTCCAGGCCGTTCACCGCGGCCGCGTCGGTGCGGGCGATGATCACGAAGTCGGGGTCCCGGCGGGCGGCCACCGCCGCGCGCAGCTTGCCGGCCATCTCCTCGGCCGGGATGACCGCCTTGCCCCGCAGGTGTCCGCAGCGCTTGGGCATCACCTGGTCCTCCAGGTGGATGCCGGCCACGCCGGCCTGTTCGTAGCCGCGCACCGTGCGGACCACGTTCACCGCGTTGCCGTAGCCGGTGTCCGCGTCGGCGATCACCGGCAGGTCGACCGCGTCCACCATTCGGGCCGCGTTGGCCACCATCTCGCCGCCGGTGAGCAGGCCGACGTCCGGCCGGCCGAGCAGCCCGGCGGTGCTGCCGAACCCGGTCATGTACACCACGTCGAAGCCGGCCTGCTCGACCAGCCGCGCGGACAGCGCGTCGTAGGCCCCCGGCGCGATCACCGGGCGGGGCCCGGTGAGCAACTCGCGGAGCCGGCGCCGGGGTTCGGTCCGGCCGCCGAGCAGCGATCCCAATCAGCGCTCCGCGCGGCGCGGCCGCTGGCTGGCCAGCTGGTCCCGGTAGAAGGTGCGGATGTGCTGCTCCACCCGGTCGGCGGCCCGCCCGCCGGCTCCGCTGGAGATCGCGTCCACGATGCCGGAGTGCTCGGCCACCAGGCGCTCGCCGACCGAGCGCCAGTCGTCGATCTCGCTGAACGCGCGCACCATCTCGGACTTGACCGCGTCCCGCAGCGCCTGCATCAGGGTGGCGGTGAGCGGGTTGCCGGAGCAACGGGCGATACGCACGTGGAACTCGGTGTCCAGCTCGTTGAACTCCTCGGAGGTCACCCGGTCCGGCGCCATCTCCTCGATCAGCCGGCGCAGTTGGATGATGTCCGCCTCGGTGTGGTTCCCGGCGGCCTCGTGGGCGGCGTGCCGCTCCAGCTGGATGCGCACCTCGATCAGGTCGGCCAGCGCGATCTCGGCCAGCGCGACATGCAGGCGCAGCAGGTTGCCCAGGGCCTCGGTGGAGCGCCCGGAGATCACCGAGCCGGAGTCGCGGCCGGAGCCGCCCTGGGCCTCGATGATGCCCATCGCCTCGAGCGCGCGCAGCGCCTCCCGCACGCTGCTGCGGCTGACCCCGAGGGCTTCGACCAGCTCACGCTCGCTGGGCAGCTTCGCGCCGACCCGCAGCTCGCCGTCCAGGATCTTCTCCTGGATCTGGTCGACGACCTGCTCGTGGGTGCGGACCTTGCGTACCGGTGCCCAGCTGTACTCGGCGCTCATCGCGCCACCTCGGGGCGTGACATGTGCGTTCAACCTCCTCGGGCTTGCGCGGCCCGGTTCGTTGCTGCCGGCGGCGACATGAGGTCTGACTACGAGCGGCGGCTGGTGTCGAACGCCTCGCCGAGCTCGATCACAGTGGCGCGACCGTTCCGGATTCTCACCGGAGTTCCCATATCGTCCTGGTTACCGGGCTGATCGTATCGACGGACCAGTGGCATAACAAGACCGCACATGTGGTCTGACCGCATCGGGTGTTGTGACTTGCCTTAACCGTTCAGGCGGACCGTGAGCTCCACGGAACGTCGTGCCGCCGATCCGGGCCTGGACCGGGATCACACTCCCCATCCGTACGTGGCCATCGCGGCTACGTCGCTGATGGGCGGCGGAGTCGTCCTCCGGCACCGGAACGAAGTAGTAGGGCGCCGGCCCTCGCCACTCGATCACCTGGCCGGTGAAGACGAGTTCCATGGTCACCGGGCCAAGGCTAGCCGGGTGGGTGCGCGGGGCGGCGGGCCACCAGGCGGCCACCGAGAAGTGCGCCCGGGCCGTCGCACAGACCGACCACCGGGAGTTCGCGGTTCGCCCGCAGCTCGGTCTCGAAGGCGATGACCAGCAGCAACTCGGCGCCGGCGGCCAGGTGACACTCGACCGTGGCGGGGATCGGGGGGTGATGTCCGCGTTCGGCCGCGGCGGTATCGGCCAACCGTCGCGCGGCCCGACAGGCGCGCCGCAGCACCGCGCGGGCGGCGCGCAGCAGGCCCACCCCGTCCACGCTGCCGCCCAGCGCGGCGAACTCCGCCAGTGGGGGCTCCGTGCGGATCTCCCGAATGAAGTCGCGGATCCGCCCGGCGGCGGGCAGCGCTCCGTCGGTACGGCTCGTGAGCAGGCCGTCCACCAGGTCCAACAGGTCGTCCTGCAATACCCGCAACGGCTGTCGCAGCTCGATCGGGATGGAGTCGGTGCACAGTGCCGCGCCGATCAGGGCGTTGGCCTCGTCCACCGCATCGGCGCAGTCCTCGGCCAACCACTCGGCGGTCACCGGATCAGCGATTCGAGGTAGACCAGCAGGCAGAGCGCGGGCACCAGGATGGCGGACGCGGCCAGCACCCGGCGCAGCAGCTCGCCCTCCCGGCCGGCCAGCCCGACGGCGGCCGCGCCGATGGCCAGGTTCTGCGGACTGATCATCTTGCCCAGCACGCCACCGGCGGTGTTCGCGGCGGCGGCCAGCACCGGCGACATCCCGGTGCCCTGTGCGGCGCTCACCTGCAATGCACCGAACAGCGAGTTGGAGGACGTGTCCGAGCCGGTCACCGCCGTCCCGAACCAACCGAGCAGCGGCGAGAGCACCGCGAAGAACCCGCCCGCCCCGGCGAGAAACATGCCGAGCGTGGCGGTCTGCCCGGACAGGTTCATCACGTAGGCTAGTGCGAGCACCGCCATCACGGTCACCGCCGCGCCGCGCAGCCGCAGCAGGGTGTCCCGGTAGGCGCGCACCGCCACTCCCGCCGGGATGCGCAGGAGCGCGGCGGTCAGCCCGCCCGCGATGAGCAGGATCGTCCCGCCGCCGGCCAGCCAGTCCAGCTTGTAGTTGACCAGCGCAAGCGGTGCTCCGGCCGCTGTTCGGACCTCGGTGAGGCCTGGCCAGCGGACCATGACCGTGGTGCTGGCCAGCGCCGCCTTCACCGGGGGCAGCACGGACAGCGTGAACAGCGCGATGATGATCGCGTAGGGCGCAAACGCGCGGACGCTGCCACGCGCGGACAGCGGCGGCGCCGGGATACGAGCCGGGGCGAGCAGCGCGGCTCCGTCCGATGCGAGCGCGCCGCCGGCGGGTTCCAACGTCGCCGAACCGCCGGCCGGGTCCCGGACCGCCGTCGCGGCGGCGGCTTGCCAGAAGTGCAGCAACAGCAGTACCGCGCCGGCCGACACCAGCGAGGCGACGATGTCCACCAGCTGGACCGGCCCGTAGCTGGCGACCAGGTACTGGGCCGCCGCGAAGGTACTCCCGGCCACCAGACCCGCCGGCCATACCTCGCGCAGGCCGCGCCGGCCGTCCAGCACCACCAGCAGGATCAGCGGCACGAACAGCGCCAGCACCGGGACCAGCAGCGCGGTCTCCCGGCTGAGCAGCTCCACCGGCATGCCGGTGATCTGGCTGAGCGTGATGATCGGCAACCCGACCGCGCCCCAGGCGACCGGCGCCGTGTTGGCGATCAGGGCCACGGCGGCGGCCCGCATCGGCGGCAGCCCCAGCGCCACCAGCATGACCGCGCAGATGGCCACCGGGGCGCCGAACCCGGCCAGCGCCTCGAGCAGCGCGCCGAACGAGAACGCGATGATCACGCCCTGGATCCGCCGGTCCGCGCTGACCCGGGAGAATGCCGCGCGGAGCCGGTCGAAGTCGCCGGTGTCCCGGCTCATCTGGTAGATCCAGATCGCGTTCACCACGATCCACATGGCCGGGAAGAGGCCGAACGCGGCGCCCTCCAGGGTCCCGGCCAGCGTGGTGGGCAGCGGCATCCGGTACACCGCCACCGCCACCACGACGGCCAGCGCGAGCGCCAGCAGCGACGCCAGCCAGGCGCGCACCCGGAACACGCCGAGCAGCAGGAACAACAGGAGCAGGGGCAACGCGGCGAGCAGCGCGGACCAACCGAGCTGGCCGCCGACCGGGGCGATGGGCTGTTGGAACATGGCCGGACCTCGTTGTCCTAGAAGACGGGGGTTTCTCGGTAGGAGCCGAAGATCTCCCGCAGCGCGGCGGTGATCTCGCCCATGGACAGGTGCGCCCGGACCGCCTCGATGGTGGCGGGCATCAGGTTGGCGTCCGGGTCCTTGGCGTCGGAGAGCAGCCGACGGATGGCGGCGTCGGCGCGGGCCGGGTCGCGGTCCGCGCGGATCGCCTTGAGCCGGGTGGTCTGGCGGGCCTCGGACTCCGGGTCCAGCTTGTGTACCTCGATCTTCTGGTCCGAGTCGGCGTCCACGTACTTGTTCACGCCGACCACCGCGCGGTCCCCGGAGGCCTTCCGCCGGGCGAACTCGTACGCGCTGTCCGAGATCTCCCGCTGCATGAAGCCCTGCTCGATCGCGGCGATGACCCCGCCCATCTCGTCGATCTTCGCCAGGTACTCGTCGATGCCCCGTTCCAGCTGGTCGGTGAGGCTCTCCACGTAGTACGAGCCGCCGAGCGGGTCGATCACCGAGGTCACCCCGGTCTCGTCGGCCAGGATCTGCTGGGTGCGCAGCGACACCTTCATCGCCAGCTCGCTGGGGATGGTGTACGCCTCGTCCAGCCCGTTGGTGTGCAGCGACTGGGCACCGCCGAGCACGGCGGACAGCGCCTGCAGCGCGGTCCGCACGATGTTGTTCAGTGGCTGGGGCTTGGTCAGCGTGGCCGCGGCGGTCTGCGCGTGGAACCGCAGCCGCATCGACCGCGGGTCCTTCGCGCCGAACCGGTCGCGCACCATCTTCGCGTAGTAACGGCGCACCGCACGGAACTTGGCCACCTCCTCGAACAGGTCGGCCTGGCTGACGAAGAAGAACGACAACCGGGAGGCGAAGGTGTCCACATCGAGGCCGGCGGCGGCTACTTCCTCCAGGTACGCCCGGGTGATCGCCATGGTGAACGCGATCTCCTGCTGGGCGTTCGCCCCGGCCTCGCTGATGTGGTAGCCGCTGATGTTGACCGGGTTGTACCGGGCCATGTGCTCGGCGCAGTAGACGATGGTGTCCCGCACGATCCGCATACTGGGCCGGACCGGGAACACCCACTCCTTCTGTGCGACGTACTCCTTGAGGATGTCGTTCTGGATCGTCCCGGAGAGTTTGTGCAGGTCGTAGCCCCGGTCCTGGGCCACCGCGATGTACATCGCCAGCAGGATCCAGGCCGAAGGGTTGATCGTCATGGAGACGCTGATCTGCTCCAGGTCGATCCCGTCGAACAGCGCCGCCATGTCGGGCAGCGTGTCGATGGCGACCCCCTCCCGGCCGACCTCGCCGATGCTCATCGGGTCGTCGCTGTCCAGGCCCATCAGGGTGGGCATGTCGAAGTCCACGGACAGCCCGGTCTGGCCCTGCGCGATGAGGTAACGGAACCGCTGGTTGGTCTCCTCGGCCTGGCCGAACCCGGCGATCTGCCGCATGGTCCAGTTCCGGCCCCGGTACATGGTCGGGTACGGCCCCCGGGTGAACGGGTAGCGGCCGGGCAGGCCTATCTCGCCGAAGTCGGCCGGCAGGTCGGCGGGGGTATACACGCGTTGGACGGGCAGGCCGCTGCCGGTGCGGTACTGCTCGCGGGCCTCCGGGGCGCGGCGCAGGAACGCGGCCAGCTCGTCGGCCTCCCAGGCGGCCAGCTCCTCGGTGACCTGTTTGACCAGGTCCTCGGTGGCCAGTGGGGCTCGGTCTGAGTTGTTCACCGGTTTGCTCCTCGAATGGTCTGTGATGCGCGCGGTCCGGGAGTCAGCGCGGTCTGGGGCTGCTGCGGTCCGACCAGGCGACGGGCGGCGCCGATCGGGTCGGTGCGCCGGTCCACCACGTCGCGTACCGCCTGGTCGAAGTCCGGGCGCCCCGGTCTGAGCCGGTCCAGCACCAGCTCCTCGGCCATCCAGCGGATCCGGGTGGCCGCGTTGCGCCGGGCCCGCACCTCCCGCTCGCCACTGCGGTGCAGCCAGGCCAGGTGGGCGTCGAAACGGTCGACCAGCTCGTCGACGCCCGCGCCGGTGGCGGCCACGGTGCGTTCGATCGGCACGTTCCACTGGCCGGGTTTCCGGTGCGCCAGGCGGGTCATCTCGCGCAGCTCGGCGACCGTGCGGTCGGCCCCCTCCCGGTCGGCCTTGTTGACCACGTGGACGTCGGCGATCTCCAGCAGTCCGGCCTTGATCGCCTGCACGTCGTCGCCCATGCCCGGCACGCTCACCACCGCGACGGTCTGCGCGGCGCTGATCACGTCCACCTCGGCCTGCCCGACGCCCACGGTCTCCAGGACGATCACGTCCTTGCCGGCCGCGTCGAGCACGGTGATCGCGTCCAGGACCGCGCGGGACAGCCCGCCGAGGGCGCCGCGGGTGGCGATGGACCGGATGAACACCCCGGCGTCCCCGGTCAGCTCGGACATCCGAATCCGGTCGCCCAGGATGGCGCCGCCGCTGAACACGCTGGACGGGTCGACGGCGAGCACCCCGACGGTGCGCCCGTGCCGCCGATACACCCTGGCCAACCGGCTGACCAGGGTGGACTTGCCGCTGCCCGGCGGGCCGGTGATGCCGATGACGTGTGCGCCCCTGGTGCGGTGGTGCAGCCGGGCGAGCAGCTCGCCGACCCCGTCGGAGCGGCGCTCCACCTGGGTCAGCGCGCGGGCCACGGCGGTGTGGTCGCCGGCGGCCACCCGGTCGGCGAGGCCGTGCACGGCGGTCACCGGGCCGCCCCTTCCCGGGTGATCTCCCCGAGCAGGTCGCGGTCGTCCACCACCCGGCGGGCCTTGAACTCGGTGCGGTCGAAGGTGTTCGGCGGGACCGGGATGATGTGCGCGCCCACCCCCAGCACCAGGCGCAACCGGTCGGCCACCCGGCCGGCCCAGTGCCGCCGGTCCGCCTCGGCCAGCTCCGCGCGGTGTTCCACCTGCACGGCCAGCGCGTCCATCGCGGCCGCCCGGCTGATCACGATGCGGTGCTCGCCGCCGTAGTCGGGGTCGGCCATCAGCACGTCGTCGATCGCGCTGGGGTAGATGTTCTCGCCCCGGACGGTGAACATGTCGTCGATCCGCCCGTAGATGCCCCTCGGCAGGTACGGATAGGTGCGCCCGCGTTCCGCGTCCGGTGCTTCCCAGCGGGTCAGGTCGTTGGAGAGCAGCCGGATCATCGGCTGGCTGGTGCGTTCCAGGCTGGTGTAGACCGGCGTGCCCTCGCCGCCGTACGGCACCCGGCGGAGCGTGGCCGGGTCACACACCTCGGTGTAGACCAGGTCCTGCCAGCACAGCACGCCCGGCTCCTCGCCACCCGCGCCGAGGTGCATCCACGGGGTGACCTCGGCCATGCTGCCCGAGTCGTAGACCAGCGCGTCGAACTCCTTCATGATCCGGGCGCGGATGGACGGGACGCTGGCGCCCGGTTCGCCGGAGAAGAACAGCCGGCGCAGGCCCAGCTCGGCCGGGTCGACGCCCTCCGTGCGCGCGGTCTCCGCCAGGTGCAGTGCGTACGAGGGCGTGCCGTAGAACACCGTCACCCCCATCTGCCGGATCCATCGGACCGTGCGTGCGGTCTGACCAGGGGTGCCGGCACCGAACGGGAACACCCGTGCGCCCAGCCGCTCGGCGCCCAGGTAGGCGCCCCAGGAGCCGAAGTAGAGACTCAGCGGCGAACCGACCAGCACGGTGTCCTCGGACCGGATGCCCATCGCCCACATCACCCGGGCATGCGCGTTGGCGATGGCCCGCCAGTCCCGCTCGTTCACCCCGAACGCGGTCGGCCGGCCGGTGGTGCCGGACGTGCCGTTCACGTGCTTGACCTCGGTCGGGTCCACGCAGAGGTAGCTGCCGAACGGCTGGTTGGCCAGCTGGTCGGCGCGCAGTTCCTCCTTGCGGACCACTGGAACGTGCTCGAAGTCGGCCAGGGTGCGCACCGCATCCGGCTCGATCCCGGCCTCGGCCCATTTGCGCCGGTAGAACGGCGCCTGGCGCCACGCGTAGCGCATCACCTCGCGGATCCGGGCCATGATCAGCTCGTCCCGCCGCTCCGGCGGCATGGTCTCCCGGCCGGGGAACCAGTGCGGTTGGGTGGCCGGAGGTCGGTAGCCCTCGTCGTAACGCGGCGGCCAGCTCCACTGCTCCATCTCCGTCGCCAGCATCCGGCCGCTCACCGCCCCGACGCGGCGGCCAGCTTGCGTACGGTGGCCACCACGCTGTCCGGCGTCGTGTCCTGGCCGAGCACGTCGGAGACGCCCATCCGGCGCAGCTCCACCTCGTCCTCGTCCGGCATCACGCCGCCGGCCACGATGGCGAACCGCGGTGGTTCGGGCAGCTCGCCGATGAGGTCGAACAGCCGGCGGAAGATCGACATGTGGGCGCCGGAGAGCAGGCTCACGCCGAGCACGTCCACGTCCTCCTGGATGGCGGCCTCGAGCACCTGCTCCGGGCTGCGGTGCAGGCCGGTGTAGATGACCTCCATGCCCGCGTCCCGCAGGGTCCGGGCTACCACCTTCACGCCCCGGTCGTGCCCGTCGAGGCCGATCTTGGCGAGCATCACCCGGGCCGGCTCGTCCGCGTCCATTCGTGTCCTCCTTGATGGACTGGCCACTTAATGGTCTGACCATAAAGCGGTCGATTCTTCGAATGCAAGAGGTACGACGCGTCTAGTGGTCTGACCTCATCATTGGTATGGTCCGGTACCGGCCTCTACCTCCGAGGAGGCGCCATGGCGGATTCCCGACGGGTGCGGCCGAGGGTCATTGCGCCGGCCGAGCGTGTGCTCGCCGACGTACAGGAAGGGCTGCTGCGGGATGGCGCGCGGCCCGGCGCGCACGTGCCGAGCGAACGGGACCTGACCGGTTCCCTGGGGGTGAGCCGGCGCAGCGCGCGTGAGGCGCTCGCCGCGCTGGAAGCGGTCGGCGTGGTGCGCGGCGGGCCGGCACATCGGGAGCTGGCCGAGGCGCCGGCGGCCGGCATCGGTCGGCTGTTGCGGCTGCTGCTGGTCGCCGAGTCGGTGCCGGGGCCGGCATTGCTGACCCTGCGCACCGAGCTGGAGCGGACCGCGGCCGAGGGCGCCGCCCGCCGGGTCGACCGGCGGGACCGCGCCGAGCTGTCCGCGTTGCTGGTCGCCATGCGCGAGCCGGGAATACCGGCCGACCGGTTCGCCCGGCTGGACACCGCGCTGCACCTGCGAATCGCCCGCGCGTCCCACAACCAGCTGCACGAACAGCTCATGCGCGGCCTGCGGGACGCGGTCGCCGCCCGGATGGCCGTGGCGTTCCGGGCGGTCGAGGACTGGCCGGCCACGGCCCGGCGGTTGGCGGGCGAGCACGACCGGCTGGTGGGGGCAATCACCGCCGGCGACCCGGCCGGCGCGGCCGAGCTCGCCGAGAGCCACCTGCGCGGCTTCTACTGAGGGCTACCCGGGCAGTACCACGCCGTTGATCACCGCGGTGGTCACCAGTGCGCCGAGGTAGATCGCGCCCGCCGGCACGATCAGCCCGAGCAGCAGCGGCGTCCACTGCCACCGGGGTGGCTCGGTGAGCTGTGGGCGGGCCAGCGTGGCCACCTCGCCGGGTCCGTCCGGAACCGCCACCGGGCGGGTGGAGCCACCGGTGACGGCGGCCAGGCCGGCACGTTCCAGCAGCTCGGTGCCGCCCCGGGCGGCGTACATGATCAGCCCTTCGGTGATGGCCACGAACAGCACGTTCGTGTACGGCACGCCGAAGGCCAGCCACTCGGGCGGGTAGTCGAAGCGGTAGAGGCCCAGGGCGGTGGTGGTGATGCCCTCGATGAGGATGTCCGAGAAGCCGAGGGCGACCGGGATGACCACGAACTGCCAGCCGCCCAGGGTGGCGTCCAGCTGCCGGCGGTAGCGCAGCACCAGCAGAGACGTGATGCCGAAGAAGAAGCCGTAGGACAGCGGTGCCCAGAGCGGCTCGGGCCGCCCGTCGAGCGTGTAGAGCATGACGAAGCGTTCGTCGAAGGTGATCCGGAAGAACCAGGCGTCACCCAGGATCCAGTCCCAGCCGAGTGCCCCGATGGTGGCGCCGGCGTAGATCCCGGCGAGGAACCGGGAGCGGCCGAACCGGACCAGCATTCCCAGCCCGACCAACCACAGGACCAGGCAGAACAACTCCCAGCCCCGAAGCCCGACGATGGACCCGTCCAGCACGGTGTCGGCCACGCCGCCTCCAAACGAACGTCGTTCGGTTATTGATGGTGGTCTACACCCCGCGCGCGGAATGGTCAACAGTCTCGTGACCCCCACGGTGGGTCACCGGCTGTGTGGCACCAAGCCCGGCGAGGTCCCACAATCGGTGCGTCAGCCCGGTTCCTGAAGTACTCCGCCGCGCCGGGTCGAATCCCGCGAGGTGAACCATGTCCCTGCCCTCGGCGCCGCCTTCGGGTCCGCTCTGGCCCGGTCCGACGATCGGCACGCTCACCCTCCGGGCGCTGCGCCGTTACCCGGACCGGATCGCCTTCGCCGAAGACTCCGGGCAGCTCAGCTACGGCGGCGCGGCCGAGCTGATCGGCCGCTTCCAGCGGGTGCTGGAGGCGCGCGGGCTGCGTCGCGGGGACCGGGTCGGGCTGCTGGCCGGGAATACTGCGCAGGCCTGGTGCGCCGGGATGGCGGTGCAGGCCAGCGGGATGGCCACCTCGTGGCTGCACCCGCTCGGTTCGGTGGACGACCAGCTCTACCAGTTGGCCGACCTCGGCGCGGCGGCCTGCATCGTGGACGCCGACCGGTTCCCCGAGCGCACCGGGGTGCTCGCCGAGAAGGCCGGCGACGTGCCGGTGCTCGGGCTGGGCGGCGGGGGCGTGGCGGTGCCGGACCTGATGGCCGAGGTCGAGAAGGCCGGCGCGGCCACCGCGTGCGACCTGGCCCAGCCGGACGATATCGGCCTGGTCAACTACACCGGGGGCACCACGGGACGGCCGAAGGGCGTCCTGCGCCGCCAGTCCGGGGTGCCGTGGATCATGTCGCTGGGCACCGCGCTGGACTTCGAGATCCCGGTCGCGGGCCGCTACCTGGCCGTCGCGCCGATCACCCACGTGGCCGGGACCAAGGTGCTGCCGGTGCTCTCCCTGGGCGGCACGGTGCACCTGCAGACCGGGTTCGACCCGGAACGGGCGCTGGCCACCATTGCACGCGAGCGGATCAGCATGAGCCTGATGGTGCCGACGATGATCTACGCGTTGCTGGACCACCCGGCGCTGGACCGCGCCGACCTCAGCTCCCTGGAGCTGCTGCTCTACGGCGCCGCGCCGATGTCGCCGACCCGGCTGGCCGAGGGCATCGAGCGCATGGGGCCGGTCTTTTCGCAGCTCTACGGGCAGACCGAGTGCTACCCGATCTCCGTGCTGCGCCGCGCCGAGCACAGCGACGCCACGTTGGCCGGTTCCTGCGGCAGCCCGGTGAGTGGCGTCTCGGTGGCGCTGCTCGACCCGGAGGGGAACCCGGTGCCGCCGGGGGAGCCGGGGGAGATCTGCGCGCGCGGCCCGGGCGTGATGGAGGGTTACTGGCGCCAGCCGGAGTTGACCGAGGCCACGTTCGCGCACGGCTGGCTGCACACCGGCGACGTTGCCCGGGCCGACGAGCGGGGCTACCTGACCATCGTCGACCGCACCAAGGACATGATCATCAGTGGCGGTTTCAACGTGTTCCCCCGCGAGGTCGAGGACGCGCTCACCAGCCACCAGGCGGTGGCCATGGCGGCCGTGTTCGGGGTGTCGGACGAGAAGTGGGGCGAGGCGGTGACCGCCGCGGTGGTGCTGCGGCCGGGTGCCGAGGTGACCGAGGAGGAGCTCGCCCGGCACGTGCGGGAACGCAAGGGAGCCGTGCAGACCCCGAAGTCCCTGCGGTTCGTCAACACTTTACCCACCACCGCCGTCGGAAAGATCGACAAGAAGGCACTGCGCGCGACCTGGGAAAACTGATCAAGCTGAGAAGCTTCATCAGCAAAAAAGGATAGGAAACGCCGGTTTCGCCTCATCTGCGGAATCGACTACTTAATGTGGCTTCAATCACTCCGTAGGACACATCTGTCACTCCTGTGTGCACGACGTTCTACAGAACCTTCGCGTTTCGACGTCGTTACGAGGACATTCGCCACTGTCGCGGCCGCTCCCCACACCGCCGCGGCTACTGAAGGGACAACGATGTCCGTCGACCGACGAGTGCTCTGCGCGCGCCTCCCGAACCGCGCCTGTCGAGCGATGGTCGTCCCTTCCTCAGTTGGAGAGGACCACCACGATGCCCGCCCATCGCGCCGCCACCCGTTCCCGCCCCGACCCCGAGGACGGCACCGGTAGCCGTTTTCACAGCCGCCGCCGGTTCCTCGGCTACCTGGTCGCCGCGCCGACGCTGGTGGTCGCCGCCGAGCTAGGCCGCAGCGCAATCTTCAACAGCCCCCCGGTCTGGGGTGAGGACCTGCCGCTGCCCAAGCTGCCGTCCTTCCAGGGACCCGAGCACTACGACCTGCTGGACGCGATCCGCGACAGCGCCCGTCCCACCGCCAACCTGATCACGATCGAGGTCAGGCGGGACGGCACGGTGGCGTTCGCGCTGCCCCGCTCGGACAACGGCCAGGGCACCATCACCTCCACCCAGATGATCATCGCCGAGGAGATGAACCTGGACCCCGACCAGGTCCACGTGACCCTGGCCGACGCCCGGCCGGAGCTGGTGTTCAACCAGCTCACCGGTGGTTCCAGCGCCACCTTCTCCACCTACACCCCGATCCGGGTCGCCGCCGCGCTCGCCCAGGGCCGGCTGCTCGACGCGGCCGCCGCCCAGCTGGCCCAGGAGAAGGCGGTGCTGACCAGCCGCAAGGGCCTGATCCTGGGGCGCAACGGGGAGTCGCTGCCGTTCGGCGAGCTGACCGAGGCGGCGGCCAGCCCGATCGACGAGGCGGCCGAGGTGGTCCTGAAGGACCGGGAGAAGTTCACCATCATCGGCAAGCCGCGCACCAAGAGCGACGCGCGGGAGATCGTCACCGGCAAGAAGAAGTTCACCACCGACCTGAAGGTTCCGGACGCGCTACCCACCGTGATCTGCCGGGCGCCGGACCTCAACGGTTACCCCAAGAGCTGCGAGAACCTGGACGAGGTCCGCAACATGCCGGGCGTCACCGACGTGGTGAAGGTGAGCACCGGCTACGCCGTGCGGGCCAAGACCTTCGGCCAGTGCATCGACGCGGTGAACGAGCTCAAGGTGAGCTGGAACGCCGGCACCGTGGCCGGGGAGAACGACGAGTCGGTGCTGCGCAAGCTGCGCAAGGGGGAGCTGCCGCTGGCCGTGCCGGCCGGCGCGGGCGAGGTGGTGGAGGGCGAGTTCGTCTTCTACTTCCGCAGCGGTAGCCCGCTGGAGACCAACTGCGCCATCGCCGACGTGCGCAAGGACAAGGCGACGATCTGGAGCGCGGCGAAGAGCCCGATCGCGGCGCAGGCGGAGATCGCCAAGAACCTGGGCCTGCCGCAGAACGCGGTGGACTTCCACGTCATGCAGGGCGGCGGCTCGTTCGGCCGGAAGCTGTTCTTCGACGGCGCGCAGGAAGCCGCCGAGTGCTCGCAAAAGATCGGCAAGCCGGTCAAGCTGATGTGGACCCGGGCCGACGACTCCCGGCAGGGCCGCACCCACCCGATGGCCACCACCCGGGTGCGCGCGCTGATCGGCAAGGACTCGGTGCACAGCTTCGAGCTGCGGCACACCAGCGTGGCCACCGAGATCAACCCGGGCTTCTCCGAGCCGATCACCGCCGCCGCCAGCAAGGCGCCCACCGGCAACCTGGGCGTATCGGAGATCATCTGGGAGCTGACCCAGCTCACGCCGTACAACTTCGGCAACTCCACCCGGTTCCTCAACGAGGTGGACATGCGGTTCAACACCTCGGCGGTGCGCAACATCTACTCGCCGGACGTGGCCACCGCACGCGAGCTGATGGTCGACCAGATGGCCAAGAAGATGGGCAAGGACCCGTACGAGTTCCGCCGCGAGTTCGTCAGTCTGCGGCGCTACCGGAACGTGCTGGAACGGGCGGCCAAGGAGGCCGACTGGGGCAAGAAGATGAAGCCCGGCACGGCGCAGGGCATCGGCCTGCACGTGGAGTACAAGGGCGCGGCGGCGTGCATCGTGGAGATCGACTGCCGGGACGACACGGTCAACCGGAAGGTCCGCATGGCGCGCACCGGGGCCCGCGTCACCAAGGTCACCTACGTCGTGGACGTCGGCCTGGTGATCAACCCGCGCGGGGTTGAGGCCCAGATGATGGGCGGCATCAACGACGCCCTGGCGATGACGCTCACCTCGAGCCTGCACCTGGACGACGGGCACTTCGTCGAGGCCAGCTGGGACAACTACTTCTACACCCGGCAGTGGAACACCCCGCCCGAGATGAACATCGTGGTGATCGACGACTCGGAGTCGCCGGAGCCGGGCGGCGCCGGCGAGTTCGGCGTGGCCGCCACCTGCGGCGCGATCGCCTGCGCCTACGCCAGGGCGACCGGGAAGGTGCCGGAGTACTTCCCGGTGAACCACAAGGACGACCTGCCCTTCAAGCCGTACCCGACCTCGCCACCGATCCCCGCCCCGCCCGCCGACGGCCTCGAGCACACCTACTGAGGAGACCGCCATGCCCACACAGAAGTTCAAGCTCAACGGCAAGACCGTGGATGTGGACGTCGAGGACGACGTGCGCCTGCTCTGGGTGATCCGCGACATGCTCGGGGTGACCGGGCCGAAGTACGGCTGCGGCATCAACGTCTGCAAGGCCTGCACCAGCCACATCAACGGCAAGGCGTTCAACCCCTGCTCGGTCCGGGTCGGCGACATCAACGACGGCGACGAGGTCACCACCATCGAGGGGCTGGCCGACACCCACGACGGGGACGGCCTGCACCCGATGCAGGAGGCGTGGATCGACCACGACGTGGCGCAGTGCGGCTACTGCCAGCCCGGACAGATCATGGCGGCGGTGGCCAAGGTGAAGCAGTGCCGCGACGAGGGCCGGGACGTGGACGACAGCGCGATCGAGGAGATCCGCAACATCTGCCGCTGCGGCACCTACAACCGGATCCGCGAGGCGATCAAAGCCGGCGCGAAGAAGATGTGACCTCGTACCTACCGGAAGGACGAAAAACCATGCCTACCAAGAAGCTGATCGGCCTCGCGCTGGCCGGTGCCGCCTTACTGTGGATCGGCGCCAGCGTGGCGCAGGCCGACGAGGACGACTCCGAGGGCTACCCCAGCACGCAGAGCCCCACCCAGGGAGTGGACGCGGGCGAGGCCACCCTGGAGACCCAGCGGGACTCGTTCATGGACGCGGCCAACGGGGACGACCGCCCGAACGGCGCGAACGGCACGGAGACCGAGTTCTTCGACCCCGACTCCCGGTTCGTGGAGGGACCGGTCGGCGGGCTGTTGAAGGACGGGCCGCTCAAGTAATGGGTGCGCTGAGCCCGACCCACTGGTTGATCGTGCTGGGCGTCCTCGCCCTGCTGTTCGGGGCCAAGAAGCTTCCGGATCTGGCCCGGTCGGTGGGGCAGTCCACCCGGATTCTCCGCGGCGAGATGCGGGAGCTGAAGGCGGACGACGAGCAGCGGACCCAGCGGCAGGCACTCCCGGCCGCCGACTCGACGGGGACCTGACCTCGGGCTATCCGGTGCCGGGCTCCGCTTTGGGTAACACCCCCTCGCCGGAGACCCGGCGCCGCCGGCGGTCCCCGTTCGCCCTGCGGGCCACTTCCTCGAGCCGCCGCAACCCCGGGCGGTCGAGCATCCGCGCGACGACGTCAGCAGCCGCCGACGGCTCCCGTTCCCTAATCCGCTCGCGCATGCCTCCGGGGTACCCGGGTGTACGCCGGCGAAACGCGACGCACGCCTCATCCCGGGCCGGCGGCGCGGTGCACGGCCGTGCGGACCAGCTCGGCGTTGTCCTCGGCCGGGCTCCCGTCGGGCATCACGAACGAGTCCTCCAGCCCGATTCGGGTGTCCAGGCCCGGGCGCGTCCAGCTCGGCGAGCGCGTCGGCCGGCAGGTCCAGTCGCGGCGGCCGCGTTCTCCCGAAGCTGGTCGAGCTGGTCGGCGAGCTGGACCTGCACTCCGACAAGTTCCTGGTGCCCGGCACGGATGCCGTCACCCTGGTGGTGTTCCACGCCGAAGCCGGCAGCCGGTCCGCCGACTCCCTCGAGCTCCTGGGCAGCCTCGCCGCCTCTTCCGGCTGATCCCGACCCCTTTGCATGATCATCAGGGCGTGAGGGCCGCCTTTCGGCTGTTCGAACGGCCGTCATGCCCTGATGATCACCGGTGGGTCGGCTCAGTGGGTGATGCGTGACCGGACCGAGTCGGCGGTGCGCCGCGCCCGCCGGGTCGAGCGCCTGATCTGCTTGCGGGCCTGGCGGCGGGCGCGCCGGCTGGCCTTGCGGGCCCGGCCGGCGGTCTGGTGGCCGGCCAGCTCCAGGCGGTCGGCGCGGTCGGCCAGTAGTTGGCCCGCCCGCTCCGCCGCTCGGGTGGCGCGTTCTCCGGAAGTGCTGGCCAGCATGGCCAGCCGGTCGCCGCCCCTGGAGGCGTGCACGCCCAGCTCACCGGCGGCCTCGCTGGCCCGCTCGGCCGCGGCACGGGCGGTGAGGGCCAGTCGCTCGCCGGCCCGGGCGGTGGATTCGCCGGCTTGCTCCACGGCCCGCGCGGCCGTCTCGCTGGCCCGGCCGGAGAGCCGCCCAGCGGCACGGCCCGCGCGATCGGCCGCCTCACCGGCGCGGCTGGAAAGTGCCCCCGCGGTTTCGCCGGCCCGGCCGGTGAGCGTCCCGGCTGCTTCCGACGCCCGGCCGGAGAGTGCCCCGGCGGTTTCCGATGCGCGCCCGGAGAGCGTTCCGGCGGTTTCGCCGGCCCGGCTCGAGAGCGTGCCGGCGGCCTCGCTCGCACGGCCGGTGATCGTGCCGGCGGTTTCGGCGAGTCGGCCGGTGAGGGACTCGGCGGCGGGGGCGATCTGGTGGCGGGACCGGAAGCGGCGCGCCCGCCAGGCCAGCGACGGCCGGCCGCCGGTGTCGGCGGCCGCCAGCAGCAACCCGCCGAGCAGGCCGAGGCTCTGCAGGAACTGGGTGCGTTCGGCGCGCCGCAGGTCGGGGTTCGGCTGTTCCCAGAACCGCTGCTGGGCCAGCGCCGTCGGCACGACGCCGGCGGCCAGTGCGGTGGCGGAGAGCCGGGGCAGCACTCCGAGGCCGAGCATCGTGCCGGCGCCGACCTTCACCACAGCGTCGGCGCGTACCAGGGCGCTGTGGGACACCTGTTCGGCGCCCGGCACCAGGTTGGTCAGTTGGTCCAGGACCGGGCGGGCGGCTTCCTCGTGACCCTTCGGATCACGCAGCGCCTCGATGCCGCTCCACACGAAGATCCCGGCGAGCAATGGCCTCGCGGCCCGTCGTAGCAACATGCCCTGGTCACTTCCCGGACCCGGCCCCGGATAAACCGCGAGGTGTGAAGGTTGCGGGTTGCGGGTACCCAGTGGTGCGGGCGCATGCACCAGAGCACCCGTGCGGGCTGAAAAAAGCGGCCACCTTTGTCGGAGCTGATCTCGACTGTGAGGTGTCGCTGAAATGTCTGCCGCCCTGCTGGGTGTAGAGAACTCGCGATCGGATGCGGATCCGGCGCCGCTGTTCGCCGAGCTGGCCACCCTGGAAGCGGATGACCCGCGCCGGGTCCAGGTGCGGGAGCTGCTGGTGGCCGAGTACATACCCATGGCCGGCCGGCTGGCCCGGCGGTTCGCCAACCGGGGTGAACAGCTGGAGGACCTGCGCCAGGTCGCGCTGCTGGGCCTGGTGCACGCCATCGACCGGTTCGACCCCGAGCAAGGGGTCAACTTCCTGGCCTTCGCGGTGCCCACCATCCAGGGCGAGCTGCGCCGGCACTTCCGGGACCGGGGCTGGGCGATGCACGTGCCGCGCCGGTTGAAGGACCGTTACCTGGTGCTCAACGCGGCGGTGAGCGAGCTGTCCCAGGAGCTGGGGCGGGCGCCGAAGCCCACCGAGATCGCGTCGAGGGTGGACATGTCCCTGGACGACGTGCTCGAGGGGCTACAGGCTGCCCAGGCCTATCGCTGCGACTCGCTGGACGAACCGCTCACCGACACCGAGGACAGCGGCCACACCGTCGCCGACACCGTCGGGACCGCCGATCCCGATATGGAGCTGGCGGAGAACTGCCAGGCGCTGCGCCCGCTGCTGGCCCGGCTGCCCGAGCGGGAGCGACGCATTCTCATGCTGCGTTTCTTCGGCGGTCTCACCCAGACCCAGATCGCCACCGAGATCGGCCTGTCCCAGATGCACGTGTCGCGCCTGCTCGCCAAGACCTTGCGCACCCTGCGCGACCAGCTGAACCGCGGCTAGCCCCAATGCTGCTCAGTTAAGGCGCTGCGCCCGTCGTCAATGTCGGCGTGCGGTTTCGGTTGGGGGGTGGGTTCGAAAGATGGCCTGGACGGCGGTGCGGTGGCGACCTTTGCGTGCCCGGCCGGCGGTGTGGGTTGCGGAGCGTGGCCGGTGTTGGTCGGGTTCGGGGTTGGGCAACGGGTGCGGTCGGGCTAATCGGAGTTCACTTATTGTGACTGAAGTGTCAATAGTGGTTCACGTGTCTGTTGTGACTATCGGTCGGCGCATCCTGGGATGGGGTCTGCTCATGGTGGGAGATCAACATCATCGATAGAGACGTTACCCGCGAGTAGAACGTCTGTGAGGATGATGTCGATCTTCATCGACCCCTGGAACACCGAATAGCCGCGACGAACCGACGCGTCCTGGGCCGACGACAGTCCCAAACCACTAGCTGAATGCCCGTGCGGGCGATTCCACCTCGAGGAGCCGGACGCGGCAAACCTGACCAACACCAGCCACGCCCCGTAACGAGGCCGGCGGCCGGGAGCGGACGCCGCGGCAGGGCCGCTACCGCACCACCGTACAGGCTATCTTTCGAACCTGACCCCCGGCCGAACCGGCGCGCCGGTGTTGACGACGGGCGCGGCGCCCCAACTGAACGGCATTGCGGCTAGCCCCGCGCGGCCGCCAGGAAGGACCGCACCGCCTGCGCCGGGTCGCCCGCGCGCACCAGCGCCTCGCCCACCAGCACGACGTCGGCACCCCAGGCGTGGTACTCGGCGACGTCCTCCGGCCCGGCAACGCCGGACTCGGCGACCTTCACCGCGCCGGCCGGGACGGCCGGACCGAGCTCCTTGAACACCGTGCGGTCCACCGCGAGGGTCTTGAGGTTGCGGGCGTTGATGCCGATCAGCTCCGCGCCGAGCGCGGCCGCCCGGTGCAGCTCCTCCTCGGTGTGCGCCTCCACCAGGGTGGTCAGGCCGAGCTCGGTGGCCAGCCCGAGCAGCTCGGCCAGCGGACCGTCCTCCAGCGAGGCGATCATGAGCAGCATGAGGTCGGCGCCGTGCGCGCGCGTCTCCCACACCTGGTACGGGTCGACGATGAAGTCCTTGCGCAGCACCGGCACGTCCACGGCGGCGCGCACCGCGTCCAGGTCGGCCAGCGAACCGCTGAACCGGCGCTGTTCGGTGAGCACGGAGATCGCGCTGGCGCCGCCCTCGGCGTAGCGGGCGGCCAGCCGCGCCGGGTCCGGGATGTCGGCGAGGTCGCCCTTGCTCGGGCTCTTCCGCTTGACCTCCGCGATGATCGACACCTCCGGCTCGCGGAAGACCGGCAGCACCGCCCGCACCGGCGGCGCGTCGGCCACCCGCGCCCGCAGCTCGGCGAGCGAAACCTCCGCCTGACGGGCGGCCATGTCCTCCCGGACACCGGCCAGGATGCCGTCCAACACGTTCACGTCGAGCCCCCGGTTTTGCGTCGTGGGTGGATACTCAGTCTCCACTCTCGCGCACGGCGGGTCAGACTGGCGGGGTGAATTCACCCGATCCGCTCGATGATCCGTACCTGTGGCTGGAGGAGGTCACCGGCGAGGAGCCGCTGACCTGGGTACGTGCCCGCAACGCCGAGACCCTGGCCGACCTGGCCGTGGGCGACCGGTTCGAGGAGCTGCGCGCGCAGACCCTCGAGGTGCTGGACGACAGTGACCGCATCCCCTACGTCCGCCGGCGGGGCGAGCTGCTCTACAACTTCTGGCAGGACGCCGAGCGGCCGCGCGGGCTGTGGCGGCGCACCACCCTGGACAGCTACCGGTCGGCGGATACCGAGTGGGAGCACCTGCTGGACGTCGACGCGCTGGGGGCCGCCGAGGGGGAGAACTGGGTGTGGGCGGGCGCCGGGGTGCGCCGGCCGGACTACGCCCGCGCGCTGGTGGAGCTGTCCCGGGGCGGGGCCGACGCGGCGGTGGTGCGGGAGTTCGATCTAGAGACCAAGGAGTTCGTGTCCGGCGGGTTCACCCTGCCCGAGGCGAAGACCCGGGTGTCCTGGATCGACGCGGACACGATCTACGTCGGCACCGACACCGGCCCGGGTTCGATGACCACCTCCGGGTACCCGAGGGTGATCCGGGAGTGGCGCCGGGGCACCCCGGTGGCCGAGGCGCCGGTGGTGTTCGAGGCGGCGGAGACCGACGTGTCCGCCTACGCCTGGCACGACCACACCGAGGGCTTCGTGCGGGACTTCGTCGGCTGCCGGCCCGACTTCCACACCAGCCGGGAGTACCTCCGCCGCCCGGACGGCCGGCTCCAGCTGATCGACGTGCCGGACGACGCCGAGGCCGACGTGCACCGGGAGTGGCTGCTGGTGCGGCCCCGCTCGCCGTGGGAGCTGGGCGACGCGACGCACCCGGCGGGCTCGCTGCTGGCCTTCCGGTTCGACGACTACCTGGCCGGCGACCGAACGGCGACCGTCCTGTTCAGCCCCACCCCGTCGCGCTCGCTGAGCTACCACGCGTGGACCCGCCACCACCTGATCCTGGTGCTGCTGGTGGACGTGGCGACCCGGGTGGAGGTGCTGACCCCGGACCAGGGGTGGGCGCGGGTGACCCTGCCCGGCGGTCCCGACCTGGGTTCCACCGACGTCATCGGGGTGGACCCGGACCACGGCGACGAGTACCTGCTCGACGTGAGCGGGTACACCCAGCCGCCGGCCCTGCTGCGCGGGGAGATCGACGGCGGGGTGGAGACGCTGCGCCAGGCTCCGGCGTTCTTCGAGACCACCGGGATGCGCACCCGGCAGTTCTTCGCCGAGTCCGACGACGGCACCCGGGTGCCCTACTTCGTGGTCGGCGCGGAGAGCGACCGCCCGGCGCCGACCCTGATGACCGGCTACGGGGGGTTCGAGATACCCCTGACCCCGCGCTACAGCGGGATCGTCGGGCGGGGTTGGCTGGCCCGGGGCGGCAACTACGTGGTGGCCAACGTCCGCGGCGGCGGGGAGTACGGGCCGGACTGGCACACCGCCGCGCTGGGGGAACACCGCGAGCGCGCGTACCAGGATTTCGCCGCCGTGGCCCGGGACCTGGCGCGGCGGGGGATCACCACGCCGGCCCGGCTGGCCGTGCACGGCGGGAGCAACGGCGGCCTGCTGATGGGTGTGATGCTGACCCGCTACCCGTCGTTGTTCGGAGCGATCGTGATCCAGGTTCCGCTGTTGGACATGCGGCGCTACCACCTGCTGCTGGCCGGAGCGTCCTGGATGGCGGAGTACGGTGACCCCGAGTCACCCCGCGACTGGGAGTGGCTGGCTCGTTACTCTCCGTACCAGAATCTGCGCCGGGGCGTGGTGCTGCCCCCGGTACTGGTCACCACCTCGACCAGGGACGACCGGGTGCATCCCGGGCATGCCCGCAAGATGGTGGCCAGGATGCGGGAGTACGGCTATCCGGTGAGTTACTACGAGAACATCGAGGGCGGGCACGGTGGGGCGGCGGACAACGCACAGCGGGCCTTCCAGTGGGCGCTGCTGCACGAGTTCTGCTGGCGGCACGTGGGCGGCTGATCCGGCTGGTCCGGCCGCGCCGGCGCCCGGGAGCACCGGGTGACCGACGACGAGCTGGTCGTCAACTTCGCGCTGGCCCGGCTGGACCACCCGGGCCTGGACCTGGAGGAGGTCGCGGAGCTGCTGGTCCGCCGGATGACCCGGGACGAGATGCTGGGCTATGCGGCGCGCAACCTGACCGACCGGGACGAGCTGCGGGGCGCGGCGTTCCAGTCGGCGGTGGAGTGTGTGCTCCGCATCGTGCTGAAGCTGCGTGAGAGTGATGACTAGCGCGGACTAGCTGGGTGGGGAGACGGCGGGGCGCCCGCGTTCCGCCCGGGCGCAGGTGCTCAGGATGACGTTGGCCACGAGTTCCGGGTCGTCGGACATGCACAGGTGCCCGCAGCGGGGGAGCCGGACCTGGAGCGCGCCCGGGAGTACCTGGACCGCGCCGTTCGCCTGGTGGCGGGAGATCATCTTGTCCCGGTCGGCCCAGGCCATGGTCACCGGCACCTCGGGCTGGCGCCCGGGGCGCCAGCGGAACAGGCGGGTGCTGCGCATCGCCTCTTCGAACGCGGTCGCATCGCGCATGGCGGCCATCAGCTCGAGGCTTTCGGCCGAACCGATCCGGCTCGGATGGCTGCACAGCCGCGACATGATCGTGGTCTGCACCAGCCGGCTGGCGGCCAGGGGCGGCCTGGTGGCCAGCGCGAGGCGGGAGGCCATCCGGAAGGCGCGTAGCTGGGCCACGGTCGCCCGGCGCTGGGCCGGCGTCCAGAACCCGGTCGGGGACAACGCCGTCGCCGAGGACACGGTGCCAGCAGCGGCGGCCGCGACCGCCAGCATGCCGCCGAGGCCGAGTCCGGCCACGTGCGGCCGTTCCACGCCGAGGTGCTTGAACACCCGTTCCAGCGACCGCACGCCGAAGGCCTTGATGCCTTCGTCCGTGACGGTGTGCGGAATCGGTGCCCGGCCGAGGCGGGGCAGGTCGACCGCGAGCACGTCGTGCCGCTCGGACAGCCGGTCCAGCACCGGCAGCCAGATCGGCCAGCGCTGCCCGAGGCTGTGCAGCAGGACCAGCGGGGTGCCGGAGCCGCGCCGGCAGTAGTTGGACTCGACCACGCCCGCCCTCCCTTCGCACCCCCGGGGTACCCGGTTAATCGAGAGTAAACTCTAACCGCTCGCCCGCTCGTCGGCAGCGGAAGACCGTTGCTCGTCTGTATCGAACCGTTCGACGCGTGCTCCTATTTCGGCCCGGCCCGGTATCGCCGAGCCGGGCCGAAGGAGGCCTCGGTCAGCCGCCCAGGAGGGCGGTCATCTCGTCGATCTCCCGTTGCTGGGCGTCGACGATCCGCCGGGCGAGCTGCTTGGCCTCCGGGTTCTGCCCTTCGGCCAGCTCGGCGTTGGCCATGGTGACGGCTCCTCGGTGATGGTCGACCATCATCCGCGGGAACAACCGGTCGAAGGCCGGGCCGCTGCTCCGTTCGAGCTCGGACATCTGCTCGGCGGTCATCATCCCTCGGCCCGCCCCCCGCATCTCGTGCCCGCTGTGTTGCATCCCGCCCATGGCCTGGTCACCGGTCTCCGGTACCGGTGCCTGCCAGTCGCGCAGGAAGCCGGTCATCTGGTCTATCTCCGGCTGCTGGGCGCCCTGGATGGCGGCGGCCAGCTCCTTGACCCTGGGTGAGCCGGCCCGGGTTGGCGCCAGCTTCGCCATGTCCACCGCCTGGGCGTGGTGCGGGATCATGCCCTGGGCGAAGGAGATGTCGGCCTGGTTGTGGGCCTGGCCGGCGGACGCGGCCGGGGCGGGCGGTGCGGCCGGCGAGGCCGGAGCGTCGCCGGTGGCGGCGCAGCCGCCGAGGGTGGCGACGGTGATGAGTGCGGTGGCCAGGGCGCCACCGAGCGTGTTCGTGCGCATGCTGAAGTCCTCTGCGTTTGGGAATGGGCTGGTCGTCGGAGAGCCGGTGACGATCAGCGCCGGGAAACGCAGAGGCGCAGCAACAGGACGGCGCCCGAGGGCGGGCCGCGCGGCGGGTGGGTGGTGGGTGCGCTGGGCAGGGCCAGCGTCGGCGCCGCCACGGACAGCGCGCCGAGCACCGCGGTGGCCAGCTGTGGAAGGTCCTCGGACGGGAGCACCGCCTGGCACATGTGCCCCATGGCCAGCTCACCGCCGCAGCAGCCGTGCGCGGCGTTCGGAGCGTGCTGGGCGTGCTGGCCCGCGTGGGTGGTGGCGTGGTGACCGCTCGGGGAGTGTGCGGCACCGAGCAGGTGGTGCATGCCGACCAGGCCGATCGCCAGGGCGACGATCAGCAGCCAGCGCACCGGTGGCGCGCTCGTGCGGAGCACCACGCCGGCCACCCTAGCGGCGCCCGGGGACGACCGGCTCAGGCGGAGCGCCGGATGCCTTCAGCGCGGTCCCGGGGGGCGTGCACGTGCAACCAGGCCAGGCGCCCGCCGGGTTCGCGGGCGAGTTCGGGGCAGTCGGAAAGCGGGTCACCGGTCGGCCAAGCCGCACGATGGCCCACGGCGACGTCGAGCAGCCGCTCTCCGAGCCGCTCGAACAGCCTGGCCAGGGGTGGGGCGAACGGAACCATGCCGCCACGCTAAGGAACGCACGATTATCGCCAAGGCCGAGAGCGGTAAGCGGAAGGCAAATTCGCTGAGTGGTCTCTCAGAGAGCGCTTCGGAGGTCCCGGGCCGGGAGCCTCGAGCACCGCTCATCTCGTGGTCAAGTCGCGATGAGAGACCCTGATCGCTGGTAGAAGGGCTCTCACTGCTACTTGACCATGGTCTCAGTGGTGATGGTAGGCGTGCACCACCGCATGACCCCGGCCCCTCCCGATCATCCACCGGTTCACGGGAGTGGTCAGCAGGAACGCCAGCACCAGTGAGAACGCCAGCGCGGACCAGAACAGCACACTGGTCAGGCCGGCGTCCATGGCGCCCGGGACGAACACCATGACCGCGTTGTCCAGGATCTCCATCACGGCGATGGACACGGTGTCGGCGGCCAGCGCCACCTTCAGCGCGGAGGCCAGGCCGACGCCGGCGCGCAGCACGCCGCGCATGGTCAGCGCGTAGCCGAAGACGAAGGCCAGTGCGACCGAGAGCACCACGGTGGCCGCGTTGTGCAGCCCCAGGGCGGTGCCGATCACCATGCCCAGCACCTCGCCGATCGCGCATCCGGTGAGGCAGTGCAGCGTGGCCGATGCGGCGGCGGACCAGGTCACGGACGACCACCCGCCGCTGGTGGGCGAGTGGCCATGCGAGTGGTGGGCGTGCTCGGTCATGCCGTTCTCCTTTCGTATACCCCCTGTAGGTACCATAAGATGCACCCCTGGGGGGTATCAGTGCCACGTGGGGGTCATCACCTGCCTAGATTTCTACCCTACCCCCCTAGGGTATGTTAGCGTCGACTTGACGGCGCCCCGCGCCGGTGTCGAAGGGAGATGGTCGCCGTGACCACCGCGTCCAAGTTGACCGGCTACCTGGCCGCGCTGCTCGTGCTGGCCGGTGGGGCGTACGCCGCCGGGTCGCTGCTGGGCGCGCCGCCGACGGCGCCCGCCGCCGCGCCCAGCCACGAATCTGCTGGGCACGAATCTGCCGGGCACGGATCTACCGGCCACGGCGTGGACGGGTCCGGGGAAGCCCCGGCGGACCAGCCGAAGGGCCTGGCGTCCGCCATGGACGGCTACCGCTTCGTGCCGGCCGACCGCGCCTTCGCGCCGGGCGCCCCCGGCCAGTTCAGCTTCCGCATCGACGGGCCGGACGGCGCGCCGGTGACCCGGTTCGAGGTGGAGCACGACAAGCTCATGCACCTGATCGTGGTGCGCCGGGACGGGGCCGCCTACCAGCACCTGCACCCGGAGATGGCCCCGGACGGCACCTGGCGAGTGCCGCTGACCGTGCCGGCGGGCGGCTCGTACCGGGCCTTCGCCGATTTCGCGCCTACCGGTGGCCCGGCCCTCACGCTCGGCACTGACCTGGAGGCGCCCGGTGACTACGCTCCGGCGACCACCCGGCCCGGCCGCACCGCGCAGGTGGCCGACTACCAGGTGGAACTGGCCGGCGAGCTGGTGCCGGGGCAATCCTCGCCGCTGACCCTGACCGTGCGCCGGGGCGGTGTGCCGGTGCGCGATCTGCAGCCCTACCTGGCCGCCTATGGCCACCTGGTGGCGCTGCGCGAGGGCGACCTGGCCTACCTGCACGTGCACCCGGACGGCAGCCCGGGTGACGGGCGCACCGCCGCCGGCCCCGAGATCCGGTTCTTCGCCGAGGTGCCCTCGGCCGGGAACTACCGGCTCTACCTGGACTTCCAGCACGACGGCGGGGTGCGGACCGCCGAGTTCAGCCTGTCCGCCGTGGCTACCCACCAGCATGGAGGCGCATGATGACGAGCGTGTCATCCGGGACGACCGGCGCGGTGCGAGAGGTCGAGCTCGCCATCGGCGGGATGACCTGTGCCTCCTGCGCGAACCGGATCGAGCGCCGGCTGAACAAGCTCGACGGGGTCACCGCCACGGTCAACTACGCCACCGAGAAGGCCACGGTGCACGCGCCGGAGGGCGTCGAGGCGGAGCGTCTGGTCGCGGAGGTGGAGGCGGCCGGATACACCGCCGAGCTGCCCCGGCCGGCGGACCACCGGGGCCACGACGGCGCGGAGACCGGCCAAGAGACCGACGACCCGACCGGGGCGCTGCGCCAACGGCTGGCCGGCGCGATCGCGCTGTCCGTGCCGGTGATCGTGCTGGCCATGGTGCCGGCGCTGCAGTTCCGCTACTGGCAGTGGATCTCCCTGGCGCTGGCCGCGCCGGTGGTGGTCTGGGCGGCCTGGCCGTTCCACCGCGCGGCCTGGGCGAACCTGCGGCACGGCGCGGCCACCATGGACACGCTGATCTCCATGGGCACCCTGGCCGCGTTCGGCTGGTCGTTGTACGCGCTGCTGTTCGGCACGGCCGGCACGCCCGGCATGGTTCACCCGTTCACGCTGACCGTGGCGCCCAGCGACGGCGCGGGCAACATCTACCTCGAGGTGGCGGCCGGGGTCACCACGTTCATCCTGGCCGGTCGCTACTTCGAGGCTCGGGCCAAGCGCCGGGCCGGCGCGGCGCTGCGCGCCCTTCTGGAGCTCGGCGCCAAGGACGTGGCGGTGCTGCGCGGGGACACCGAGGTCCGGGTGCCGGTGGACCGGCTCGCCGTGGGGGACCGGTTCGTGGTCCGGCCCGGGGAGAAGATCGCCACCGACGGCGTGGTCGAGGACGGCAGCTCGGCGGTGGACGCCGCGCTGCTCACCGGTGAGTCGGTGCCGGTGGAGGTGCGGCCGGGCGACGCGGTGGTTGGCGCGACGGTGAACGCGGGCGGCCGGCTGGTGGTGCGGGCCACCCGGGTCGGCGCGGACACCCAGCTCGCCCAGATGGCCCGACTGGTGGAGCGCGCGCAGACCGGCAAGGCCGCCGTGCAGCGGCTGGCCGACCGGATCTCCGGCGTGTTCGTGCCGATCGTGATCGCGCTGGCGGTGGGCACGCTGGCCTTCTGGCTGGGCGCCGGGGCGGGTGCCACGGCCGCCTTCACCGCCTCGGTGGCGGTACTGATCATCGCCTGCCCGTGCGCCCTGGGCCTGGCGACCCCGACTGCCCTGTTGGTGGGCACCGGCCGGGGCGCCCAGCTGGGCATCCTGATCAAGGGACCCGAGGTGCTGGAGTCGACCCGCCGGGTGGACACCGTGGTGCTGGACAAGACCGGCACCGTGACCTCCGGGAAGATGTCGCTGGTCGAGGTGCACACCGCCGAGGGCGTCACCGAGGAAGAGGCGCTGCGCCTGGCCGGCGCCGTGGAGCACGCCTCCGAGCACCCGATCGCCGCCGCCATCGCGCGCGCCGCCTCGGCCCGGCTCGGCGCGCTGCCCCCGGTCCAGGAGTTCGCCAACAGCGAGGGGCTCGGCGTGCGGGGTGTGGTGGACGGCCACGCCGTGCTGGTCGGCCGGCCGGCGCTGTTGGAGCAGTGGAGCCAGCCGCTGCCGGAGCCGCTCGCGGCGGCCGCGCGGGCCGGCGAGGCGCGGGGCACGGCGGTCGCGGTGGCGTGGGACGGCCGGGCGCGCGCGGTGCTGGTGGTGGCCGACACCGTCAAGCCCACCTCCCGCGCGGCGATCGCCCAGCTGCGCGCGCTCGGGCTCACCCCGGTGCTGCTGACCGGGGACAACGCCGAGGTGGCGCGCACCGTGGCCGCCGAGGTCGGCATCGACCCCGGTCCGGAGACGGTGATCGCCGAGGTGCTGCCGGCGCAGAAGCTGGACGTGGTGAAGCGCCTGCAGGACCAGGGCAAGGTGGTCGCCATGGTCGGCGACGGGGTGAACGACGCCGCCGCGCTGGCCCAGGCCGACCTCGGGCTGGCCATGGGAACCGGCACCGACGCGGCCATCGAGGCCAGCGACCTGACCCTGGTGCGCGGCGACCTGCGGGTGGCCGCCGACGCGATCCGGCTGGCCCGGCGCACCCTGGCCACCATCAAGGGCAACCTGTTCTGGGCCTTCGCCTACAACGTGGCCGCCCTGCCGCTGGCCGCCGCCGGCCTGCTGAACCCGATGCTCGCCGGCGCGGCCATGGCGCTCAGCTCGGTGTTCGTGGTGACCAACAGCCTCCGCCTGCGCCGGTTCCAACCTCTCAGCAACGGTCCAGAATGATGTACGCATGTCGCGGGAGACGGCCGACGTAGTAGTCGTCGGCGCTGGAATCAACGGGATGGCCGCCGCCGCCCGGCTGGCCAAGGCGGGCCGGTCGGTGGCGCTGGTCGAGGCGCACGACCGGATCGGCGGGTTCATCGGCTCGGGGGAGCGCACCGTCCCCGGGTACGTGCACGACACGTGGTCGTCCTGGCACCCGCTGTTCGTCAGCGGCCCGGTGTACGCCCAGTTCGGCGCCGACCTGCACCGCCACGGCCTGGCCTACGCCAATGCCGACGGCCCGCTCACCGGCTCGGTGGCCGACGACGGCTCGGTGACCATCGCCCACCGGGACCTGGAGGCCACCGTGGCCGGCTTCACCGAGCCGGCGGACCGGGACGCGTACCGGGCGGCGGTGGCCCGCTTCGGCGCGCACGCGGCACACATCGGCGGGCTGCTCGGCACCGAGCTCCGCTCGCTGGACGCGCTCGCCCCGCTGTGGGGCCTGGCCCGCGCCGGCGGCCGGGCCGAGCTGACCGGGTACGCCAGGGACGTCGCCACCTCCGGGCGAGCGTGGCTGCGCACCCACTTCCGGGGCCCGGAGGCGGACCGGCTGTGGGCGCCGTGGTTGCTGCACGGCGGGCTGGCGCCGGACAGCGCCTCCGGTGGGCTGATGGTGCCGATCTTCGCGGCGACCCTGCACGCGGCCGGGCTTCCGGTGGTGGTCGGCGGCGCGGGGAACTTCGTGACCGCGTGGGAACGGCTGCTCGACGAGCTGGGTGTCCGGGTGCACACCGGCCGGCGGGTGGCCCGGATCGAGCTGCGCGACGGGGGTGCCGGCGGGGTGGCCGGCGAGGGGTGGAGCCTGGCCGCCGAGCAGGCCGTGCTGGCCTCGGTGACCCCGCCCGCGCTGTACGGCGAGCTGCTGCCGGCCGGCGCCGTGTCCGCCGAGGTGCACTCGGCCGCGCTGCGCTACCGGCCGGGCCGGGCGGCCATGCAGGTGCATGTGGCGCTGTCCGGGCCGGTGCCCTGGCGTGACCCGGCGCTGGCCGGGGTGCCGCTGGTGCACCTGAGCGACGGTTCCGGCTCCACCGGGATCGCCTGCGCGGAGGCCGAGGCCGGGTTGCTGCCCCGCCGGCCCACCGTGGTGGTCGGCCAGCAGCACGTGCTGGACCCGTCGCGGGTGCCGGACGGCAAGGCGGCGTTGTGGCTGCAGCTGCAGGAGGTGCCGTTCGCGCCGGTCGGCGATTCGGCCGGGGAACTGGACACCAGCGGCGGCTGGAGCCCGGAGCTGGCCACCGGCTACGCCCGGCGGGTGCTGGACCGGGTGGCGGCGCAGGCGCCGGGGCTGGCCGAGCTGGTCGTGGGCATGGACGTGATCACCCCGGCCGACCTGGCCGGGTACAACCCGAACGCGCTGTGCGGCGACCCGTACGCCGGCTCGGCCGAGCTGGACCAGAGCTTCCTCTGGCGCCCGCTGGCCGCCGTGCCCGGCCACGCCACGCCGGTGCCCCGGCTGTGGCACATCGGGGCGGCCACCCACCCCGGGGCCGGCCTCGGCGGCGCATCCGGACACCTGGTGGCCGGCCGGCTGCTCGCCCCGACGCCCGGACAGCGGCTGCGCGGGCTGATCACCCGGCCCTGGTAGGAGATCAGACCTTGCGGCCGACCGCGCCGTAGGCGTCGATGCCGGCCGGGAGAGTGCCCACCTCGATCCGGTTCGGGCGCCAGTGGTTGATCGGTACCACGCCCGGCTCGATCAGCTCCATGCTCTTGAAGAAGCCGGCGACCTGCTCCACCGAACAGAGCCGGTAGGGCACGGCCCCGCTGTCCGGGTACTCGCTCGCGGCCAGCCGGGCGGACTCGGTGAGGTTGGTGTTCTCCCACAGCGTCAGGGTGCTGCCGGTGGGGGTGGAGTCGACCACCCGGGCCACGATCTCCCGGGCGCGCTGGTACTCGGCCACGTGGCCGAGCACGCCCATGAACATGACCGCGACCGGCTCGTTGAAGTTCAGGATGTTGCGCGCGTCGGCCACGATCAGGCTGGGGGCGTGGTAGTCCGCCTCGACGTAGGTGGTGACGCCCTCCGGGGTCGTGTTCACCAGCAGCGCGCGGGCGTGGGCCAGCACCAGCGGGTCGTTGTCGACGTACACCACCCGGGACTCCGGCGCGATGGCTTGGGCCACCTCGTGAGTGTTCTGCAGGGTGGGCAGGCCGGTGCCGATGTCCAGGAACTGGCGAATGCCGGCCTCTTCGGCCAGGTAGCGCACCGTCCGGATGAGGAACTGCCGGGACTGCCTGGCGATGTCCACGATCTCCGGCTGGATCGCCGCCCAGGCGTCACCGGCCGCGCGGTCGACCGGATAGTTGTCCTTGCCGCCCATCCAGTAGTTCCAGATCCGCGCGGACTGGGGCACGTCGAAGTTGATCTCTTCCATCCACCGTCCCGGGAGATCAATTAACTACGCAAAAAATAACATGACCACGAGACCTTTCACCCGGACGCCGCTCGGCGCGTCCGGTGCAGACCCGGTACAGATTGAGATCCACTAGGGGAGGGGTCAATCGTGCCGACCTTGTTGGTGCGTGGTGGAACCGTGCTCACGGCCGAGCAGGGCCGTCCGCCACTGGAACCCGGCTGGGTGCTGATCGACGGCAACACCATCGTCGGCGTCGGGGAGGGTGAGCCCGACGGCCCGGCGGACCAGGTGATCGATGCGACCGGCATGCTGGTCACGCCCGGTTTCGTGAACGCGCACACCCACCTGTGCATGATCTACGGCCGAACCCTGGGCGCCGACCGTGATCTGTTGAGCTGGCTGTCCGACTGGCAGGTGCCGCTCATGCGGGCGCTGGAGCCGCGCGACTACGCGCTCAGCATGGAGCTCGGTGCGGTGGAGAACCTGAAGGCCGGAAACACCACGATCTGTGAGGTGTTCTTCTCGCCACACTACGAGCGGGAGGTGGACCAGCTCGCCGCCAGGGCCCTGGACCGCTCCGGTCTGCGCTCGGTGCTGTTCCGGTGCAGCAACGACGTGACCTTCTTCGACGGGTTCGTGGAGAGCCGGTCGGAGGTGGTCGCGCGGACCGAGAAGCTCATCGAGGCCTGGCCGCTGGACGGCCGGACCCGGGTCGGCGCCGGCCCGCTGGTGCCGTGGGGCTCCAGCGAGGCGTCCTTCCGGGACGCGGTGGAGCTGTCGGCCACCTACGGCGTCCAGCTGCACCTGCACACCGCCGAAACCCCGGAGTACAACGACCTGGTCCGGGAGAACACCGGGTTCAGCAATGTGGAGATGCTCGCCCACGTGGGCGCCCTCGGCCCCGGGGTCATGCTCAACCACTGCGTGCACCTTTCCGAGCGGGACATCCAGCTGATAGCGGAGGCCGGTTCCCCGGTGATCCATGACCCGACCAGCAACATGCTGCTCGCCTCGGGCGTGGCGCCCCTGCCCAAGCTGCGCGAGGCGGGCATCCCCCTCGGCCTGGCCTGCGACGGCCCCGCGTGCAACAACGGGCAGGACATGTTCGAGACCATGAAGTACGCGGCGCTGCTGCAGAAGGCGGTGACCCGGCAGCCGGGTGTGGTGGTCGCGGAGGAGGTGTTCCGGATGGCCACGCACGGCGGTGCGCGGGCGATCGGCCTCGGCGACCGGCTCGGCCAGCTGCGACCCGGCTACCTGGCCGACCTGGTGCTCACCGACCTGCGCGCCCCGCACCTGACCCCGGCGCACGACCCGCTGGTTGCCCTGGTCTACTCGGCCCGGGCCGCCGACGTGCACACCGTCCTGGTGGACGGCCGCGTGGTCGTCCGCAACCGGGTCCTGACCACCCTGGACGAGGAACGGGTGGTGCGGGAGGCAGGGGACCGCGCCCGCCGCGCCCGAGCAACCCTCTAACCCTCGGCCAGTCGCAGCAACAGCGGGAAGACGTCCTCCGCAAATGCCGCTGGGTTCTCGGACATGGGGAAGTGGCCGCGCCCGGGCATCTCGATCAGGGTGCCGCCCAGTTTCTCCGCCGCCGCGCGGCTCATCTCGGTGGTGGCCGAGTAGTCGTACTCGCCGCTGAACACGTACAGCGGGCACTTGGCCGGCCCCAGGTCGGCGGCCAGTTCGGGCAGGTCGCGGGAGTAGAAGTGCGTGTCGCCCTGGTAGACGCCGGGGCCCGACTGCGCGTAGCCCCACAGCGTCTGAGCCCGCGGTCCGGGCGGGCTGCCCGGCGCGATCAGGCCGCCGACCCAGCTGGTCAGGAACGCCGAGTGGTCGACGTCGGCGCGGTGGGTCCAGTCCACGAACCGGCCCGGGTTGCCCAGGCCGCCCTCCAGCGCGCACACCGCGGTGAACCGCTCGCCCTGGGTGCTGGCCAGGTACAGGGCGATGGCGCCGCCCATGGAGCAGCCCATCAGCACCAGCTCGGTCAGCTCCAGTGCGTCCATCACGGCGAGCACGGTGGCCGCGTAGGTCCGGGTGGTGAGGGCGTACCGCCGGTGCCGCCAGTCGTCCGGCGGGTCGGACCGCCCGTGCCAGGGCATGTCGAACGCGATCACCCGGTAACGGCTGGTCAGGGTGGCGTCCTCGAGCAGGTGGCGGAACTGCCGGGAGTCCGCGCCCGCCGTGTGCAGGCACAGCAGCGGGCGGCCGTTCCCGGCGGCCTCGAAGTAGATCCTCCTCGGCTCACCGTCGACCGCGACGTGCAGGTACCGGCCCTCGATCGGGCTCAGGCCGGGCGGTGGCGGCGTCGGGTCGGGGCGTGGCGGCTCGGCCGGACGGACCCGGTCGCGCAGGGCCTCCAGCAGCAGGTCCAGCGTCCCGGCGGCGCGGGCCCAGATCTCCCGGCTGCCCCGGACCCGGTCCGCGCCCCGGGTGGCGACCAGCGCCTGCGCGGAGGTGAGGCCCCGGCCGGTGGGCCGCGTGACGAACTCCGCCCACTCCCGCCGGGAAACGGTGAACTCGAAGTCCCAGCTGGAGTTGATGGTGACCTGGTCGGAGAGGGTCAGCCGGCGGTCCTCGGCGTGCACGCCCACCCGGAGGGGGCCGATCTCCAGTAGGGCGCGCCACGGGTGGCAGGCGGGCAGTGCGTCCGGCGGGATGCCCGCTACGGCGTCGAGCGCTTCCTGGTGGGTCGGGGTCATGAGCGCCTCCGAGATCGTAAGACTGTCTGACAAGCATCTTGACTCGATCAGGTGAGCCCGCTTAAGTTCCTAGCAGATTGTCAGACGAGCTGACAATGTGTCGCAACGATGCGGTGGAGTGGGCGATGACCAACAGCGGCGAGACCGTGGAGCGGGAGCGGGAGTCGGCGGAGTTTGCCGGGAAGCGGCGCGCGGCCATTCGGGGCGCGTTCTTCGCGGAGTTCGTGGACATGTTCGACATCTACCTGCCGACGGTGATCCTCACCCCGGCGCTGATGTACTTCCAGCCGGCGCAGATGTCGCCGGGCCAGGCCGGCATCTTCACCTCGCTGGTGTTCGCCACCACGCTGATCGGCCGCCCGGTGGGCGCGGCGGTGTTCGGCGCGCTGGCCGACCGCATCGGCCGGCGCAAGACCACCATCGCCTCGGTCACCGGTTTCGGCGTGATCACCCTGCTGATCGCCCTGGTGCCCGGCTACACCACCATCGGCATCGCCTCGTACTGGCTGCTCATCGCGCTGCGCTTCCTGGACGGCATCTGCCTCGGCGGCGGGTATACCGGCGCGCTGCCACTGGCCATGGAGTACTCGCCCAAGCACAAGCGAGGCCTGCTGGGCGGGATCATCCTGGCCGCCTTCCCGCTGGCCTACATCGCCATCAACCTGGTCGGGCTGGTCTGCTTCGCGCTGTTCCCGCTGGCCGGGCCGGACTCGCCGTACGCGGTCTGGGGCTGGCGGGTGCCGTTCGTGCTCGGCGCGCTGCTGGCGTTCGTGCTGGCCGTCTACTACGTGCGCACGGTGTCCGAGTCGGAGATCTGGGAGCAGTCGGAGAAGAAGTCGTTCCCCCTGCGCAGCGTGTTCACCGGCGCCAGCGGGCGCAGCTTCCTGCAGGTGTTCACCATGATGACCGGCTTCTGGCTGACCCAGAACCTGGTCACGCTGTTCCTGCCGACCACCGTGCTGCGCACGACCCTGAAGCTGACCAGCACCCAGTTGACGTTGACCCTGCTCGCCGCGTACGCCTGCCTGGTGGTCAGCTACATCGCTTCGGGGATCATCGGCCAGCGGATCGGCCGGCGCCGGTTCTTCGTGATACTCGGCCCGCTCATCGCCACCGTCGGTTCGGTGCTGCTCGGGGTGCTGGTCACCGGTGAGGAGCTGCCGCTCGGGGTGATCGTGCTGCTGGTCTGCGTGTTCTCGGTGCTGGTCACCGCGCCGTGGGGGGTGGTGCTGCCGTACATCAACGAGCGGTTCCACACCGACGTGCGCGCCTCCGGGTTCGGCCTCGGCTTCAGCGCCTCGGTGATCATCCCGTCGTTCTATGCGTTCTTCCTGGGCGGGCTGAGCGAGTTCATGCCGTATGTGCTGGGCTCGGTGGTGCTGCTGGCCATCGGCGGGCTGCTCGGCGCGGCCGGCGCCGCCGCCGGCCCGGAGACCAGGGACGTCGACTTCACCAGGAACAACTGATGGCGTACGAGGTGTTGGCGGTCCGGTACGGGAGCCGAACGGCGCGCAAGGCCGACTCGTACCTGAACTTCCACGTGTACGGCGAGCCGGACTCGGCCTTTCCGATGGACTACTTCTTCTGGGTGCTGCGCGGCCCGGACGGGACCGTGGTGGTGGACTGCGGGTTCGGCGCCGAGCCCGGGCGGCGGCGCGGGCGCACCCTGCTGGTCGACCCGGTCGCCGCGCTGCACGGGCTGGGCATCGACGCCGCCGAGGTGACCCAGCTGGTGGTGTCGCACGCGCACTACGACCACATCGGCAACCTGCACCGGTTCCCGGCCGCCGAGGTGGTCATCGCGCGGCGGGAGTACGAGTTCTGGACCGGTCCGTACGCCGGGCGAACCCAGTTCTCCCACTCCACCGAGGCCGACGAGCTGCGCCAGCTGGCCAAGGTGGCCGGCGAGGGGCGGCTGCGGCTGGTGGACCGGAGCCTCGACCTGGCCCCCGGATTGGCGCTGACCGTGGTCGGCGGGCACACCCCCGGCCAACTCATCGCGCAGGTGGCGGCCGGGGACCGGACGGTGATCCTGGCCGCCGACGCGCTGCACTTCTACGAGGAGCTGGAGCTGGACCGCCCGTTCTTCGTGGTTGCGGACCTGCTGGACATGTACCGGGGCTTCGACCTGCTGCGCGAGATGACCGAGGACCCGGGCCGGCTGCTGGTCGCCGGGCACGACGCGGACGTCGGCGCGCGGTTCCCCGACCGAGTGACCGGGTTGCCCGAGGCACTCCGCGAGCTGGTGGTGCGGGTGGCCGGACCGAAGGGAGCGCGGTGACTGGGTCGGGGGGCGAGATCGGACCGGTGGGCGAGATCGGACCGGTGGGCGAGATCGGACCGGTGGGCCCGGCCGCGCCGGGCGGCCTCGGGCCGGTCGCCAAGGTCGGCCTGGTGGGCCTGGGCAACATGGGCGGCCGGATGGCCCGCCGACTGGTCGACGCGGGCATCCCGGTGCTGGGCCACGACCCGGTGGACGGGCGCGCGGCCGCCGCCGGAGCCGAGCCGGCGGCCAGCCCGCGGGAGGTGGCCGAGCGGGCCGGAGTGGTGCTGCTCTCCCTGCCGGACAGCCACGTGGTGGAACCGGTGGTCCGCGCGCTGCTACCCGCCGCGCGACCGGGCGCGACCGTGGTCGACCTCTCCACCGCGTCGCCCGCGTCCACGGTGACGTTGCACGCCGAGGCCGCCGCCGTCGGGGTGCGCTACCTGGATGCGGGGATATCCGGCGGCGCGGCGGCCGCCGAGAAGGGCACGCTGACCATCATGGCCGGCGGCGACGCCCAGGCGCTGGCCGAGATCGGCTGGGTGCTCGGACCGATCGCCTCGGCGGTGCACCACATGGGCGGGCCGGGCGCCGGCCACACCGCCAAGCTGCTGAACAACTTCCTGAACGCGGTGAGCCTGGCCGCCACGGCCGAGGTGATGGTGGCCGGCCGGCGCGCCGGCCTGGACCTGGCCCAGCTGCTGGACGTGCTGAACCACAGCAGCGGGGTCAACTTCGCCACGCTCAACCGGTTCCCGAAGATCGTTCAGGGGGACTACCTGGAGGGCGGCCTGACCAGCCGCCTGATGACCAAGGACGTGGCCCTTTACGTGGACCTGGTCGGCCGGCTGGGCGTGCCCAGCCTGAACGCGGCCGGCCCGTTGGCCAGCTTCGGGCTGGCCGAGAACCTGGGCTACGGCGACCGGATCAGCAACCGGGTGGTGGACGCCATCGGCGACGTGGCCGGTGGCGTGCGAGTACACGACCAGACGGAGGGATGAGCAGGTGCAGATCGTCCGGGGCCGCACGGCCGCGAGCACACCGACGCAGAACCGCACGGAGACCTTCACCGGGACGGTGTGGGGCGACCCGGTGCTGCCCACCACCGAGGAGGGCAACACGATCAACTCGGTGACCTTCACCCCCGGTGCGCGGACCTACTGGCACCACCACACCGGCGGCCAGATCCTGGTGGTCACCGCCGGGCTCGGCTGGGTGTGCCCGCACGGCGAGGAAGCACAGGTGATCCGCGCCGGCGACGTGGTCTGGGTGCCGCCGGGGGAGCGGCACTGGCACGGCGGCACCACCGGCACGGTGATGACCCACCTGGCCATCTCGATCGGCCGGACGGTCTGGTTGGACGAGGTCAGCGAAGACGAGTACCTGGCAGCAAAGGGGGAGGATGCGCGGTGAGCGAGACTGACGAGAGCTACCAGCGGGGGCTGAAGATCCGCCGGGAGGTGCTCGGCGACGCCCACGTGGACCGTTCGCTGGCCGGGGTGAGCGACTTCGCCCGGCCGGTGCAGGAGTACGTGACGGCCACGGCGTGGGGCCAGATCTGGAGCCGCCCCGGCCTGGACCGGCGCACCCGCAGCCTGCTCAACCTGGCCATGCTGACCGCGCTGGGCCGCAACCACGAGCTGGGCGTGCACGTGCGCGGCGCGGTGACCAACGGCTGCACCACCGAGGAGATCCAGGAGTCGCTGCTGCAGGCGGCGGTGTACTGCGGCGCCCCGGCCGCGCTGGAGTCGTTCCGGGTGGCGGAGCGGGTGCTCGACGAACTGGCCTCGGAAAACGGCAATGGCTGACCCGCTGCCGCCGGCGGTCGGGTTCGTCGGACTCGGCCGGATGGGCGACCCGATGACCCGCCGGATCGCGGCGGCCGGCGTCGAGGTGCGCGGTTTCGACGTGTCTCCGGACGCGGTGCGGGCGCTGGACGGCGTGGTTACCAGGGTGGACAGTGCGGCCGATGCGGCGCGTGGCACCGGCGTGGTCATCCTGATGTTGCCCGACTCGGATGTGGTGGAGCGGGTGGTTGACGACGAGCTGCTGGATGCGCTGGTGGCGCCCGTGAGTGGCGATGGTCGCGATAGCGCTACTCGCCACTCACGACCGCTGCTGGTCGACATGAGCTCCTCCGAGCCGCTGCGCACCAGGGCGCTGGCCGAGCGGGTGGCCTCCCGCGGCGCCACGCTGGTGGATGCGCCGGTGTCCGGCGGCGTCTCCGGTGCCCGCGCCGGCACGCTGACCATCATGGTCGGCGGTCCGTCGCAGGCGGCGGAAAGGCTGGAGCCGCTGCTCGCGCTGATGGGCCGGGTGCGCCACGTCGGCGAGGTCGGCGCCGGGCACGCGCTGAAGGCGCTGAACAACCTGCTCTCCGCCTCACACCTGCTGGCCAGCTCGGAGGCCATCCTGGCCGGCCGGCGGTTCGGGCTGGACCCCGCGGTGATGCTGGACGCGATCAACGGCTCCAGCGGGCGCAGCGGTTCCACCCAGAACAAGTGGCCGAACCACATCCTGCCGGGCAGCTACGACTCCGGTTTCACCGCCAGCCTGCTGGTCAAGGACATCAAGATCGCGTTGGCGCTGGCCGAGGCCACCGGGGCACCGCACGAGCACGCCGAGCATACCGTGCGCGTGTGGAGCCGTGCGGTGGAGAAGCTGGGCCCGGCGGCGGACCACACCGAGATAGCGCGCTGGCTGGAGGAGCAGTGAACGCGGACGAACAGGCGATCAAGGAGCTGGACCCGGCGTTTGCGCGGGCCTACCGGGACTTCGCCGCCGTGCCGTGGCGCGAGGGCTCGCACCTGGAACCCAAGATCAAGGAGTTCATTTACCTGGCCGCCGACGCGGCCGCCACCCACCTCTACCGGCCGGGCATCCACCGGCACCTGCACGCCGCGCTGGACCACGGCGCCACCCCGGCGGAGATCATGGAGGTGCTGGAGCTGACCAGCACGCTGGGCATCCACGCGGCCAACATCGGCGTGCCGCTGCTGCTCGAGGTGCTCGAGGAGGAGGGCCTGCGCACCGAGGCCGCGCCGTTGGACCAGCGGCAGGAGCGGCTGAAGGCCGAGTTCACCGCGAACCGCGGTTACTGGCACCAGTTCTGGGAGGGCATCCTGGAGGTCGCGCCCGACCTGTTCGAGGCCTACCTGGAGTTCTCCTCGGTGCCGTGGCGCACCGGCACTCTGGAGCCCAAGGTGAAGGAGATGATCTACATCGCCTTCGACGCCTCGGCCACCCACCTGTACGTGCCGGGGCTGAAGCTGCACCTGCGCAATGCGGTGCGGCTGGGTGCGACGGTCGGCGAGCTGGTCGAGGTGCTGTCCATCGTCAGCGTGGTGGGCATCCACGCGGCCACCACCGCCGCGCCGATGCTGACCGAGGTCCTCGCCGAGCGCGGTGCGGGATAGTTTGATGCCATGACCACCGGAAACCAGCCGCGCACCGACACCGGGGCCTTCCGGGGCATCCAGGTCGGCCGGGTGGCCGCGCCGCTGCGCGAGCAGGTGCTGGACGGGCTGCGCCAGGCGATCCTGTCCTTCCAGCTGCGGCCCGGCCAGCGGCTGGTGGAGCGCGAGCTGATCGAGCAGATCGGGGTGTCGCGGGCGACCATCCGGGAGGTGCTGCGCGAGCTCACCGCCGAGGGCCTGGTGGTCACCGTGCCGCAGCGCGGCGCGATGGTGTACGCGCCGTCCCCGGACGAGGCCCGGGATCTCTACGCGGTGCGCGGTGCGCTGGAGGCGCTGACCGTGCGGCGGTTCATCGAGCGGGCCACCTCGGCCCAGCACGACCGGCTCCGGGCCACGGTGACCCGGCTGGAGACCGAGGTTGCCGAGGGGGCGGACATGCACGACCTGCTGCGCACCAAGGACCTGTTCTACGCGGAGCTGCTGGCCGGCGCGGCCAGCCCGACCGTCGAGCAGATCCTGGCCGGGGTGCAGGCGCGGGTGCGGCTGCTGCGCGCCACATCGCTGTCCCAGCCGGGCCGGCCGAAGCGGATGGCGGGGGAGATGCGCGCGCTGGTGGATGCGATCACCGCGCGGAACGTCGAGCTGGCCACCCGCCTGTGTGACGCGCACCTGGAGCACGCCGCCGCGACCGGCCTCTCCGCCCTGGAGTCGGCGCCGCCGGTCTAGCACCGGTATCGACGCATGGTTGCCCGCCGGTTTGGTGGTGGCCAGGTTTACCGATGGCTTGGAAGGCCTGGATTCGGCCCGTTGCGTTCGAAATCGGAGCCGACACTCGCCCTCATGGTCATCAGGACTCCGGACCATTGATCACCCTGGTTGTGGGAAAGGTAGCTGTGCCGAGCTCCTATGGATGTCAGGCAACGGGAGGCGAGGCAGATTGTGCGAGGCGTGCAACGTCAACTCATCCTGAGAGACCCATCGCCGGTCGGCAGGGTCTTTCAGGGTGAACTCGGCGCAGACGCGGGCAGGGTGCTGTGGCTCGGCTGCGACCAGAGTGACGGTTGGGACGAAGTCTGGTGGCTGTCCAAGCCGTCGTCGAACCGGCACCGTGCAACCTCGCAGCCGCACATCGTGCGGGCCTTGCGGCGTGACGGTTTCCTGTGCGGCGTCGGGGATAGCTCGCGGGCACCTGACCTGGCCAGCGCTCGGGCCGCGGGCAGGTGAGGCTAGTCGTCCTCCTGCCAGAGGGCGCCCAGCACCAGGCAGGGGACTACGAACAGGGCGAAGATCATCCCGAGCACCGACCACCAGGCCGGGGGGAGCAGCAGCCCGCCGAGCAACAGGCCGGCGACCAGGAGGGCGCGCAGCGCGGCCGGCTTGAGCGGCACCGGGAAGGCTAGCCGGATCGGGATCCAGCCTTCCTGGGCCATGATGTCCGCGTCGTCGACCCGCACTTCGTCCGCGATCTTGGCAAAGAGCTGCCGCTCCCGGTCCGTGAGCGGAGCGGGCTTCCTGGGGTCGGGCGGTAGGGCTGCGGTCATGAGCGAAACCCTTCGCACGGCAGTGGCGCGCCGTGCGGCAGATTCTACGCTCGACCTGGGTGAATGAAGTTAACGAATGGGGCTCGGCGATGAGTCTGACGCGTCCCGCGCGGTCTGTACCGGTAACCGAGCTAAGGGGTACCGATGGACAGGTCAGGGCGGGTGTTCAGCCGGCGGGAGTGGTTGCGGGCGACGGTCGGCGCGGGGGTGGCGTTCGGGCTGGCCGGGCCGCTCGCCACGGCATGCGGGTCGGCCGGCCCGGATCGGTTGGTACTGCCGGAGGCCACCGACGCGGTCACCCCGTTTGCGCTGCGGGTGCCGGAGGGCGTGCTGGATGACCTGCGGCGGCGCCTGGCCGCGACCCGGTGGCCGGAGCGGGAGACGGTGCCGGACTCCGCGCAGGGGCCACAGCTGGACCGGGTGCGCCGGCTGGTCGCGCACTGGTCGACCGAGTACGACTGGCGGAAGGCCGAGGCGCGGCTGAACGGGGCCGGACAGTTCCGGACCCGGCTGGACGGCCTCGGCATCCACTTCCTGCACGCCCGGTCGCGGCACGAGAACGCGTTCCCGCTGCTGCTCACCCACGGCTGGCCGGGCTCGGTGGTGGAGTTCCTCGGCCTGGTCGGCCCGCTGACCGACCCGACCGCGTTCGGCGGTTCGGCCGGTGACGCGTTCCACCTGGTGGTGCCGTCCCTGCCGGGCTTCGGGTTCTCCGACAAACCCGCCGCCGCCGGCTGGAACTCCGAGCGGATCGCCCGGGCATGGGCCGAGCTGATGAACCGGCTCGGCTACCCGCGCTACCTGGCCCAGGGCGGCGACTGGGGCGCCGATGTGACGGCCCGGCTGGCCAAGCTCAAGCCGGCCAACCTGACCGCCATCCACCTCAACTTCTTCGGCATGTTCTCCCCGCCGGTGGCCGGCGAGCCCAACCCGGAGGAGCGGGTCGCGCTGGCCAGCCTGCGGCGGTTCGGCACCGACGGGTTCGGCTACTTCGCCGAGCAGGGCACGCGCCCGCAGCAGGTCGGCTACGGCCTCACCGACTCCCCGGCCGGCCAGGCGGCGTGGATCTACGAGAAGTTCACCGAGTGGACCGACAGCAACCGCGACCCGGAGGCGCTGCTGGGCTACGACCACCTGCTGGACAACATCATGCTGCACTGGCTGCCGGCGACCGCCGCGTCCTCCGCGCGCATCTACTGGGAGAACTTCAAGGCCGGCGACGTGACCGGCCCGTTCGGCGTTCCGGTGGGGTTCAGCGCCTTCCCGAAGGAGATCCTGCCCATGCCCAGGGTGTGGGCCGAGCGGGTCTTCCGGGACAAGCTGGTCTACTTCAACCAGGTGGACCGGGGCGGTCACTTCGCGGCGCTGGAACAGCCGGCCCTGTTCGCCGAGGAGCTGCGGAAGTTCGCCCGGCTATTCCGCTGAAACCTGGTAGGTGCCGAACGTCCAGAGGTGGCCCTCCTGGTCGCGCACCGAGTAGAGGCGCGCCCCGAAGTCCATGTCGGTGGGCGGCAGCACGACCCGTGCGCCGGCCGCCACGGCCCGGTCGTGGTGCGCGTCCGGGTCGTCCACCAGGACGTAGAGCTGCTGGCTGGTGCCGCCGACGGTCAGCGGGTTGCCCTCCCGCTCCTGGTCGGGCACCCGCGCGAGGAGGGTGCCGGAGCCGGCGTGCAGCTCGGCGAACACGGCGCTGCCCTCGGCGTTGCGTGCCGTCCGACCGGGGGCGAACCCGAACGCCTCGGCCAGCCACGTGATGGCGGCCGGCAGGTCCTCGTAGATCACCTCGGCGTACACGTTCCGCAACATGCTCCGTTCAGACCCGGCGCCTGCCGCGGTTATTCCGCCGCTCGAGCTAAAGGCGGCGGAGGGCCCAGCGCAGCAGTGCGGGCAGACCGAGGAAGACCGTGAAGAAGGCCATCACCGCGGCGGTGGGTGGGGATATCAGCGCGGTGCCGAGTATCGCCAGCGGCGTGGCAACGACCACGAACAGCATCTGGGGCCCGGACAGGTGCGGCGGGGCGAACCGCATCCGCACCCAGTGGTCGTCGGCCCGGCGCAGGCCGGATTCCAGGGCCGCCAGGGTGCGCGCCTCGTGGGGCGAAAGTGGCGTGGTGGGCCGCGGCGGCATTGACGCGGTCATGGTCCCGATCCCTTCACCAGGGTCGAACGCTGACCTCTGGAGTTATAAACCCGCTACCCGGTACCCGGCGGGGGATGTGGGCGTTTTCACCGGAGCGCTACCCGAACGCGTGGGCCAGCCGGCGGATGCCCTCCTCCAACTGGGCGGTGCCGCCGGGCGTCACGTAGCTCAGCCGAAGGTGCGGCGCCGGTGCCTCGGCGGCGAAGTACGGGCCGCCGGCGGTCACCGCCACTCCGGCCCGCAGCGCGGCGGCGACCAGTGCGGTCTCGTCGGTCCCGTCCGGCAGGCGCAGCCACAGGTGGTGGCCGCCGCGCGGCTGGGTGGTGACGGTCCGGCCGGGCAGCTCGCGGTGCAGCGCGGCGACGGTGGCGGCCCGGCGGTCGCGCAGCTCGGCGGCCAGCCGGCGCTGGTGGCGGGTCCAGCCGGGGGCGCTGAGCAGCTCGATCGCGGTCTCCTGCAGCGGGCGCGGGACCAGCAGGTTGTCGATCACCTGGACGGCGCGCAGCCGTTCGAACACCGGGCCGCGCGCGGCCAGCGCGGCCACCCGCAGGCTGGACGAGGTGCTCTTGGTCAGCGAGCGTACGTGCACCACCACGCCGTCCGGGTCGTCGGCGGCGAGGGCGGGCGGCGGCGCCGGGCTGTCCGCGTGGGTGAGCCGGCGGGCGAAGTCGTCCTCGATGACGAACGCGCCGGCCGCCCGGGCGGTGGCGCGCACCTCCGCCCGCCGCCCCGCGGAGAGCACGGCGCCGGTCGGGTTCTGATAAAGGGGCTGGCAGACGAAGACCCGTGCGCCGGTGGCCCGGAACGCGTCGGCCAGCAGGTCGGTGCGCACGCCGTCGGCGTCCACCGGGACGGGCACCGGGCGCAGGCCGGCGGTGCGGGCGATGGCCAGGAGCCCCGGGTAGGTCGGCGACTCGACCAGCACCGGCGCGCCCGGCGCGGCCAGCGCGCGCAGCCCGGTGGTGAGCGCGCTCTGGCCGCCCGCGGTGATCAGCACGTCGGAGGCGCTGAGCGAGCCGTTCGGCCCGCCGATGTCCCGGGCGAACCAGGCGCGCAGCTCGGCGACCCCCTCCGCCGGGGGCCGTGACCAGGTGCCGGTCCGGCGGCCGGCCCGGGCCAGTGCGGTGGCCAGGGCGCGCTCGGGTTGCAGCCCGGCGTCCAGGTAGCCGCCGTTGAGGTCGATCACCTCGGCCGGTGGCGGGGTCAGCGTGGCGAGCACCGCCCGGGCGCCGGCCACGTGGCCGCTCGGGTCGCCCCCGGCCGAGGTGACTCCGGCGCTCAGTGCCACCTCCTGCCAGGACACGTCGCCGAGCGCGCCGGCGCGCGGGCGGCGGGCCGCCCGGAACACCCCGGCCCCCGGACGGGACACCACCAGGCCCTCGGCCACCAGGGTGGCGATGGCCCTGGACACGGTCACCGGGCTCACCCGGTACCGCTCGACCAGTGCCCGGCTGCTCGGCAGCTTCTCGCCCTCCGAGTAGTGCTGCAGGTCATCTCGCAACGCAGTGGCGATCGACTGCACACTGCTACGCTCATTCATGACGGCACAAGATAGCGCTACTGATCCTCGGACGAAAGCGCTCGCCGGGGGCGCGGTGTTGGCGTCGCTGGGCGTGCTGGCCTTCTCGTTCAGCTTCCCGGCCACCGCGTGGGCATTGCGGGGGTTCGGCCCGTGGACGACCACCGGAATGCGGGGTCTGCTGGCCGGGGTGCTCGCGGTGGCCTGCCTGGCTTTCGCCCGCGCCCCGCTGCCCCGGCGCGCCGACTGGCCCGGCCTGCTCGTGGTGGCCGGCGGATGCGTGGTCGGGTTCCCCCTGCTGACCACCTTCGCCCTGCAGGTCTCCACCACCGCGCACTCGGCGGTGGTGATCGGGCTCCTGCCGCTGGTCACCGCCGCGATGTCCGCCGCCTGGACCCGCCGGCGCCTCCCGGTGCTGTTCTGGCTGGCCGCCATTGCCGGGGCCGCCGCCGTCGCCGGGTTCACCCTGGCCCAGAGCTGTGGCCCGCCGACCCTTGGTGACCTCTACCTGTTCGGCGCGTTGCTGCTGTGCGCCGCCGGGTACGTCGAGGGTGGCCGGCTGGCCGCCCATCTGCCCGGCTGGCAGGTGATCGCCTGGGGCGTGGTGGCCGCCCTCCCGGTGTCCGCACTGGTCACTGCGGTGGCGCTGCCGATGGAGCCGGTGCACCCGACCGCCCTCTCGCTGGTGGGCATCGGCTACATCGCCGCCGTGAGCCAGCTGGGCGGGTTCATGGTCTGGTACCGGGGCATGGCCGAGATCGGGGTGCCCAGGGCCAGCCAGTTCCAGCTGGCCCAGCCGCTGGTCACGCTGGTCTGGTCGGTGTGGGTGATGGGCGAGCGGCCGTCCCCGCTGGCGCCCGTCACCGCCCTGCTGGTGCTGGGTTGTATCGCCGTCACCCAGCGCGTCCGGCGCTAGTGCGGCGAGAACTGGGTGGCTCGGTGGTTGCGGCGGCGATCACCTTGTCCAGGGAGTCGCGCAGGGCCTCCAACTCGGACAGCGGCATGCCGAGGCGGTCGATGATGGCCGGCGGGATGCACAGCGCCTGGTCACGCAGCTCGCGGCCGGCCGGGGTGAGGGTGATGGCCAGCGAGCGCTCGTCCGACGGATCCCGGTGCCGCACCAGGTAGCCGGCCGACTCGAGCCGTTTGAGCAGCGGGGTCAGCGTGCCGGGGTCCAGCTGCAGCGCCGACGCCAGCTCCCGGCCGGAGCGCGGGGCGCGCTCCCACAGGGCCAGCATCACCAGGTACTGCGGGTGGGTGAGTCCCATCGGCTCCAGCAACGGCCGGTACAGCGCGATGACGGTGCGGGCGGCGACCGCGAGCCCGAAGCAGACCTGCCGGTCCAGCGCGAGCAGGTCGATGTTGTTCAGCTCACCTACGCGTGAATCGGGCATGGGCTCCATCGTACAGTTAGTTGGTGCACCAATCATTGGTGTACATATCGAGGAGGTGCAGGCGTGGTCGAGAGCGATGAGGAACTCGCCGACCGGGTGCTCGCCGAGGCCGCGCGGGTCCCGGTGCGACGGCCGGACCCGGTGCGCTGGCTGTGGTACGCGGTGGGTGGCCGGCTGCCGGCGCGGCACCGGAGCTGGGTGCTGCACGACGTGACGTGCCGGACGTGGGCGATCCGGCACCTGACCCGGGCGGTGGTCCAGGTCTCCCCGGCGGTGGTCGTGTTGTTCCTGGTCATCCCCGGGTCCTGGCCGACCAGGGCGGCGGCGGTGCTGGCCGGCCTGTTGCTCGGCCTGCTGTACTCCGGCGCCTACATGCACGAGATCGTGGAACACCGGGCGCGCCAGGCGGGCTTTCCGGTGGGCATCGCCAGAGTGGTCAGGGACCGGGCCGACGCGGGGCGGCGGGAGGCCGAGGCGGAGCGCTACGCCCGCACCTGGCGCCGTCCGGAGTAGTCCCGAAACGACCTTGTTCTGTGGGGCGTCGGCATCGGCCTTTCCATCATGCCGATCATGACCGCCGGCCTCGCCGCGCTGCCGGCCACCAAGACCAACCAGGGCAGCGCGCTGAGCAACGTGGCCCGGCAGACCTCGGCCGCGCTCGGCCTGGCCGTGCTGAACGCGCTGTCCACCGGCCAGCAGGCGCAGCTGCTGGCGGACCGGTCGGCGTTGCTGCCGGCCGCCGACGCACCGCCGAGCGACGCGGAGGGCATCCGGCGCCTGTACGGCCACTACCGCGAGCTGGCCGCCCAGGTCCTGGCCACCTCGTACGCCAACGTGTTCCTGGTGATCGCGGTAATCACCGGAGCCGGCGCGCTGCTCGCCCTGTTCCTGCGCAAACCCGGTGTCGAAGCCGCGCCGGGCGCCGCCGCGAGCATGCACTGACCATTCCAGCGGCAAATTCCCGTTTCGCCACGCCGAGCGAACCAAGCCGCTAGCGTCACCTGAAAGGGCACCACGATCCGGGAGGCGACCCAGCATGACCGGCCCGCTCGCCGCGCTTCTCGCTACGATCGCCATCGTGGCCCCGCCGGCGACCCAGAGCCAGCCGTTGGCGCTGATCCACCGCAGCGAGCCGCTGGCCAGCAAGGGCGACGCCGAGGCCGCGGCCCGGATGTTGCGGCAGTCGCCGTTCAAGTTCCGGATCCAGTACGTGGGTCCGGACAATCCGCTCACCGCCGAGCTGCTGAGCAAGGCGGCGTTGTTCGTGCAGCCGGGCGGCGAGGTGGACACCGAGACGGCCAAGCGGGACTTCGCCAAGGAAATCCCGCTGGTCCACAAGTTCGTGGCCGATGGAGGCCGGTACCTGGGCATCTGCGCCGGCGGGTTCGTGGCCGGCAAGGAGGGCTACGACGTCTTCCCCGGGAAGGTGGGCAGCTACGTCGGCAGCCCGGACTCCGAGGCCGAGGACGACGACGACTACGCCATCCCGATCGTCTGGCGCGACGGGAAGAAGCGGACGGTCGACTTCCAGGACGGCAACTACTTCAAGATCCCGCGCGGCACCCCGGGCGTGACAGTGATGGCCACCTATACCAACGGCCTCATCGCCGCCGCGGTGGCGACCAAGGGGCGGGGCAAGGCGGCGTTCATCGGCCCGCACTTCGAGTCCGCTCCCGACGACGCCGCCGAGGGCAGCGGCACGAACCTGGACCTCGGCTTCGAGCTGCTCGACGTCCTCATGCGTTGAGGGACTCGGGGCTGCCCGGTACCGGCACGCCGCGCGCCCAGGCGGGCTGGTTGCCCGGTGGCCGGAACAGCGGCATGACCTCCTCGGCGAACAGGGTCATGTTCTTCTCCACCTTCCAGCTGGGCATGTCGCCCACCTGCATCGAGCTGCCCACGTGGATGCCCGCGCCCAGGTCCTCGGTGTACGCGGCGAGCTTCTCCGCCACCTGGGCCGGGGTGCCGACCAGGATGTACTGCTCGTCCAGCAGGTCCTGGTAGGTCAGGTCGACGTGGTCCTTGATGCCGAACTTGCGCTTGCCGGCGATCATGCCCCGCAGCGACTGGCCGCTCAGGTAGCCGGGCGGCAGCCAGTGGTAGTCCGGGATCTTCAGGCCCCGGCTGAACAGCCACATCATGTGCTCGCGGGTCTCCTCGTGCGCCTTGGCCTCGGTTTCCGCGACGTAGGTCGGCACGCAGAAGGCCAGCTGCTCGGGGGCCGGCTCGTAGCCGAACTCGGCGGCCGCCTTGCGGTACATGTCGTAGTTGACCTTGGTGAAGGACAGCGGGGCGAACACCATCATGAACGGGTAGCGCCGTTTCGCCGCCTCTCGGATGGTCTCGAACGAGCCCTGGCCGGGCAGCCAGATCGGCGGGTGCGGCTTCTGCAGCGGCCGGGGCCAGGGGTTCACGTAGGGGATGTCGAAGTGCTTGCCCTGCCAGTCGAACGGGCCGTCGTCGGCCCACGCCTTGACGATGAGGTCGTGCGCCTCCCAGAACCGCTCCCGGGAGGTGGCCGGGTTGGCCCGCAGCGAGTGGTACTCCATGCCGGTGCCCCGCACGAACCCGGAGATGATCCGGCCGCCGGAGATCACGTCCAGCATGGCGACCGACTCGGCCACCCGCAGCGGATTGTCGTGCAGCGGCAGCGCGTTGCCCACGATGCCGACCCTGATCTTGCTGGTGCGGGCCACGATGTGGCTGGCCATGACGTTGGGGTCGGGCATGGTGCCGTAGGCGTTCTGGTGGTGCTCGTTGACGCAGGTGCCGTCGTAGCCCAGGCGTTCGGCGAGCACGGCGTGGTCGAGGTACTCGTTGTAGAGGCGGTGGCCCAGCTCCGGGTCGTAGTGCCGGTTGGACAGGGTGACCCAGGTGGAGGTGAGCTCCTCGGCCGGCGGGATGTGCGGGTAGGGCATCAGGCCGAAGTGGAAGAACTGCAGGCTCCGGGTGCTCACTTGAGGCCTCCGTGGAACTCCAGGATCGCGCCGGCGGTCCGCTCCGGCTGCTCGATGACCAGGGCATGCCCGGTGCCGGGTATGCGGGTGATGCGCCCGTCCGGCAGCAGTTCGGCGTACCGGTCGGCCGCCTCGTCCGGGATCAGCCGGTCGTGCTCGGCACCGACCACCAGGGCGGGCACGGTGACCCGTTGCAGCCGCCGGGGCATCTTCCGGTCGTAGCGCGGGTTCCACACCAGCCGGGCCAGCGTGGACTGCTCCTGGTAGAGCGCCACCGCCACCTCCGGGTCGGTCATGTCCACCATGACCTCGGCCATGTTGGCCGGGTCGTTGAACACGGTGCCGAACAGTTCGGCCGGCGTCATGCTGAACAGATCGGCCACCGGGGAGCGCCCGGGTACCTGGATGCCGGCCGGGGTGATCAAGGTCAGGGAGCGCAGCCGGTCCGGGAACAGAGTGGCGTAGGCCGCCGCGATCCACCCGCCCAGCGAGTAGCCGACCAGGTGGAACCGATCCAGGCCGAGGGTGGCGCGCAGGTCGTCGTAGTGCAGGACCAGGTCACCGATGTCCTCCAGCCAGTCCTGCGCCGGGGTCGCCCCGTACCCCACGTGCTCCGGGGCGATCACGTCCGCGCCCCGGGCCAGGGCCTCGTGGAAACGCAGCCAGCGGCCGGTGAACCCGGCCCCGTGCAGGAACAGCAGCGGATCCCCGGTGCCCCGCCTGCGCACCGCCACCGGGCTGCCGGCGACCTCCACCATCTGGGCGGCCACCTCCGGTGTGGTCACCGTCGATCCCTCCATGCCGTTCCTCCTTCGCGCTCGCCGCCGAAGCTATCCGCGTGATCGTCGCACCGGCAGTGCACGAAAGTGGGCCACATTATTGGCTTGTTAAAGGTGGGGTCATCCGATTGACACGATCACTGACTTTGATCAACCATCGATCTCGGGCGGGAGGGGAGCGGTGCACTGAGTACTGAGTTGGGGGCCGTGCCGGGGCGAACCCGGACCGCGGATATACGGAGACAGGTGCTGGCCAGGCGCCGGCGGTACGACCAGTTGGTCGAGGAGCTGGAGCGGGGCGCGATCGCCGAGCTGGGCGCGGTGATGGACATCCCCGAGCGGGACGTGTGGCAGATCTGGCACGAGGTGTGACGTGGGTTTGCCCGGCTCCGGGGGCGGGTAGCCGCCGGGCATGCCCGACGACATCACCGAACTGATCCTCGCCGACCACCACAGCTTCCGGCGCGGCTTCATCACCCTCGACGACCTGTCCGTGCGCAACGACCCCGAGGAGCTCACCTCGGCCTGGCAGCCCCTGGCCGACCTGCTCGAGGTGCACGCGGTCGCGGAGGAGGAGATCTTCTACCCCCAGCTGCTGCGGGAGGAGGGCCCGGCGGCCGAGGAGGACACGGTGGACGCGATCGGCGACCACAACGAGATCCGGGACGCGGTGCGCGAGGCGGCCCGGTTCCCGGTCGGCTCGAAGCAGTGGTGGGAGGCGGTCGGGCAGGCCCGGATCGCCAACGACGAGCACCTGGCGGAAGAGGAGCGGGACCCGATCGCCGACTTCCGCAAGCACGCGAGCCTGGAGCTGCGGGAGGCGCTCGGCAAGCGGTTCCGCGAGTTCAAGGCCGCGCACCCGGGCCAGCGGGGCCTGGATACCGGGGACAAGGACCCGGAGCGGTACGTTGAACAGACCGAGCGGCGGGTGGGTGTCGGTGGCCCACCGGATGACGGCTCGCTGGGCATCGGCGGGCTGAGGGGGCGCTGACCATGGCAAATCCGAGCAACCACCTGCTGCGCGAGCAGGCCCCGCTGGCGCCGGCGGCCTGGCGGCAGGTCGACGACGAAGCCCGGGAACGGCTGACCCCGAGACTGGCCGCCCGCCGGTTGGTCGACTTCGCCGGCCCGTCCGACTGGGACCACTCCGCGATCAACCTGGGCCGGTCCGAGCCGCTGGACGGCCCGCCGCCGGGATGCGGCAAGGGATCGGTGCGGGCGCGGCTGCGCCGGGTGCAGCCACTGGCCGAGATCCGCGTGCCGTTCACGGTGGACCGGGCCGAGCTGGAGGACGCCGAGCGCGGCGCCGTCGACCTGGACTTCGACGAGCTGGATGCGGCCGCCCGACTGGCCGCCGAGATCGAGAACCGGGCGATCTTCCACGGCTGGCCGGACGCCCGCATCGACGGCCTGATCGGCACCACACCATCGGCGCCCGCACTGGGCGACGACCCCGCCAGCTACTCCGAGGCGGTGGCCAACGCGGTCGCCACGCTGCGGGTGGCCGGGGTGGAGGGGCCGTACGCGCTGGCGGCGGACCCCGGCATCTACACCCGGATCGCCCAGTCCACCGAGCGCGGCTACCTGCTGATCGACCACCTGGAGCGGATCCTGGGTGGCAAGGTGGTGTGGACGCCCGGCCTGGAGGGCGCCGCCGTGCTGAGCCAGCGGGGCGGTGATTTCCTGTTCGAGGTCGGACAGGATCTCGCGGTCGGCTACAGCCACCACTCGGCGGACACGGTTTCGCTCTACCTCGAGCAGACCTTCACCTTCCGGGTGGCCGAGCCGGACGCGGCGATCACCCTCACCGACTGACTCGGCCTACAGGCGCACCCGCCGGCCGAGGCCGGCCAGGTCCAGCGCCAGGCACAGCAGGCCGGCGGTGACCAGCAGGGTCGCGGTGAGCGGGCCGAAGCCCATTCCGGCCAGTTGGAAGATCAGCGCAATGAGAAAAAAGACGGCGGCAATGATCGCAAACATGCTTACCTCCAGGTAATCCTCGACCTGGGGGTTCCCGGCAAGCGGGCCGGCAAACAAAAGATCATGACGGCCGGGCGCGGAAGGCCTGGCGGTAGGCGCCCGGGGTGGTGCCGACCGCGCGGACGAGACGCCGGCGCAGGTTGGTCGCGCTGGACAGGCCGACCCGCCGGGCGACCGCGTCGACCCCGAGGTCGGTGGTCTCGAGCAGCTCGCGGGCCGAGGCCAGGCGCTGGGCCAGCAGCCACTGCCCGGGGCTGACGCCGAGCTGGTCGGTGAACCGGCGGGCCAGGGTCCTCGGGGACAGGCCGGCGTGCGCCGCCAGGTCGCGCATTGCCAGGCGCTCGCCGAGCCGCTCGGTGGCCCAGTCCAGCAGCGGGGCCAGGGAACCGTCGAGTTGACCGGGCGCCGGGGGAGCGGCGTACTGCAGCTGCCCGCCCTCGCGGTGCGGCGGCATGACCATGCTCCGGGCCACCTGTGCGGCGTACCGGGCGCCCTGGTCGGTGCGCAGCAGATGCAGGCACAGGTCGATGCCGGCGCCGCATCCGGCGCTGGTGGCCACGTCCCCGTGGTCCACGTACAGCACGCCGGGGTCCACCTGGATCTGGGGGAACCGGCCGGCCAGCGCCTCCGCCCCGGCCCAGTGCGTGGTGGCCCGCCGTCCGTCGAGCAGGCCGGTGGGGGCCAGCGCGTAGACCCCGGAGCAGATGCTGGCCAGCCGGGCCCCGCGAGCGTGCGCCGCCCGCAGCCCGGCCACCACCTCGGCGGAGGGCGGCCGCTCGGTGGGCAGCCAGCCGGGCACGATCACCGTGTCGGCCCGCTCCAGCGCGGTCAGCCCGTGGGTGACCAGCATGTCGTAGCCGGCGGTGGTGGCCACCGGGCCGGGCTCCTCGGTGCACACCGTGAACTCGTAGCGCCGCGGCAGGCCGCGCCGGGGGTTGCCGAACACCTCGGCGGCGCAGCCCAGCTCGAAGGTGGCCTGGGGCGGGCGGACCAGGGCGACCACGCGGTGCATGGCAAAAAAGTACCTGATGATGTCGATCTGGACACTCGGCGCGGCGCCGCCCGGGGGGCAGGCTCGGTCCGGTGACGACTTCCTTTGTTTGGTCCTCCGTCCGGGACGCGCCGGTGCGCGAGCTGTTTCCCGGCATCCGGCTCCGGCCGCTGTGGCGCGGCGAGAACGGTGCGGCGGCCTACGTGCTGGAGATGGACCCGGGCAGCGGCTGGTCCGGGGTCGACGTGCACGATCCCGGGCCGGAGGAGGTGTTCGTGCTGTCCGGGGTGTTCAACGACGGGGAGCGGGACTACCCGGCCGGCTCGTTCATCCACGCGCCGGCCGGGTCCTCGCACGTGCCCCAGACGACCACCGGCTGCAAACTGTTCCTGTTCTACCCGGAGGGGTAGAGGACTTCCGCGAACAGCAACGAAGCCCCTGGTTGATCGTCTTCCGGCGACCGACCAGGGGCTTCGTCAGGGTGTACCGCCTCGATCAGCGGCGGTTACCGCAGACCTCGTCGTAGCGGCGCTTGTACGCCTCTTCGAAACCGGCGTTGTAGCCGGCCTCGAAGCCCCGGTGGAAGTCGTCCTGCCCGCCGCTGCGGCTGCTCATGGTCTCCTTGTGGTCTTCCTTGCAGTTGTCCTCGGCGTCGCCGCGGCCCTGGACGTGACCCTTCTGGTGACCTTGGGCGTAGCCGTCGCTGTAGTCACCGCTGTCCGCCGGGAGCGGCGTAACCGCCATGACGCCCGGCGCGGCGGACGATGTGGCGGCCAGTGCGGTGCCGGAGCCGGCCAGTGCGACGAGCGCCGCGCTACCCACCGTCGCCAGCGCGAGCGCGACGATACGAGTTCGTCCAGAATTCACCATGTTCCCCAATTTTCTCTTCACTCCCAGGCCCCCTCTGTTGCCGCCTGGTCGGGGCCAAGTATGGGGAGGTGAGCACGACGAGGCCACGGTTTTTGATCATTCGATCGCCTGATTCAGTGCACTCGTACACTTACCCAGCGTGACATCGGGGCGGGTCGCTGCCTATCCGGCCGGATAGAGTCGGTCCATCTCGGCGGCGGCCAGCTCCCGCACGCGGGGGGAGGCCTTGCTCATGTGGCCGGCGTGGAACGGCGGCTGGGGGTCGTACTCGGCCATCAGCTGGACCACCTCGGCCCACTCCTGGCCGTGCAGTTCGCCGACCAGCCACAGCGCCAGGTCCAACCCGGCGGAGACGCCGGCGGCGGTGACGATCTTGCCGGAGCGCACCACGCGCTCCTCGGGCCTCGGGTCGGAGCCGAAGTTGGGCAGCGCCTCCAGCGCCGACCAGTGGGTGGTGGCCGGGTGGCCGTCCAGGATGCCGGCCATGGCGAGCAGCATCGCCCCGCCGCACACCGAGGTGGTCCACTCGGTGGTCCGGTGTACCCGGCGCAGCCACTCGAGCAGCTCGCCGATGTGCGGCCCGTTGGCGGAGATGGCCGGCACCAGCACGATGTCCGGCTCCGGCGTCTCGTCGAAGGAGTGGCTGGCCACCAGGGAGAGCACGCCTCCGTCGGTGAGCACCGGCCCGGGCCGGTGGGCCACGAACCGCACCTCGGTGTCCGGCATCAGCCGGAGCAGCTCGTACGGCCCGACCGCGTCCAGCGCGGTGAACTCGTGGCCGAGTATGAAGGCGATCTGCCTGGTGCCGTCGGGTTTCATGCCGGGGTTCCTCCTCTGCTCGGGGCGGAAGACATCCACGGCTGTAGGCTAGCTATAAGTGTGGCTAAAAGCTAGTCGTGATGGCGAGCACCGCCTCGGCGTAGCGGGGGTGGCAGATGAGCAGGTCGGGCAACAGCGGGTCCGGGCGGTTGTAGGTCAGCGGGCTGCCGTCGATGCGGGAGGCGTGCAGGCCGGCGGCGCGGGCCACCGCGACCGGCGCGGCGGAGTCCCACTCGTACTGGCCGCCGGCGTGCAGGTAGATGTCCGCCCGCCCCTGGATCAGCGCCATCGCCTTGGCCCCGGCCGAGCCGAGCGGAACCAGCTGCCCGCCCAGCCGCCGGCCGACCTCCTCGGCCACGGCCGGCGGCCGGCTGCGGGAGACGATCAGCCGGGGTGCGGGCCCGGCGCCGCCGTTCGTGGCCAGGGAGACGTCGGGGGTGGCGAAGGTGACGTCCTGGGCCGGCAGGGCGACGGCCCCGGCGGTCAGCTCGCCGCGTTCCCACAGCGCGACGTGCACCGCCCAGTCGGCCCGCCCCGGCTCGGCGAACTCGCGGGTGCCGTCCAGCGGGTCGACGATCCACACCCGCTCGGCGTCCAGCCGGCCGGTGTCGTCCTCGGCCTCCTCGGACAGGATCGCGTCGGCCGGGCGGTACCGGGCCAGCTCGGCGGCCAGGAACTCCTGCGCGCGCCGGTCGCCGGCGTCCTTGCGGTCGCGGGTGCTGGCCCCGGCGAACTCCTCGCGGACCGCCAGCAGCCGGGTGCCGGCGGCTTCGGCCAGCCGGCGGGCCAGTTCGTGGTCGTTCATCACCTCTCCAGCGTCCCCAACAGTCGGTCGACCAGCTCGTCGGGGGTATGCGGATGGGACAGGCGCAGGTCCGGGCGGCCCGGGGCCTCGTACGGGCTGCCGATGCCGGTGAAGTCGGGGATCTGCCCGGCCCGGGCCTTGGCGTAGAGGCCCTTCGGGTCGCGTTCCTCGCACACCGACAACGGCGTGTCCACGAACACCTCGCGGAACTCCAGGCCCTGGCCGGTGTGCAGCGCGCGGGCCATGTCGCGGTGCTCGGCCAGCGGGCTGATCGTGGGCACCAGGGTGACCATGCCCGCCTCGGTCAGCAGGCAGGCCACGTGCGCGATGCGCCGCAGGTTCTCCGCCCGGTCGGCCATGGAGAAGCCCAGGTCGGAGTTCAGCCCGTGCCGCAGGTTGTCCCCGTCCAGCACGAACGCCGGTCGGCCGGCGGCGAGCAGGCGCTGTTCGGCCAGCACCGCCAGGCTGGACTTGCCCGACCCGGACAGCCCGGTGAACCACAGGGTCACCCCCCGGGACAACCGCTGCCGGGCCTCCACCAGCGAGCTGTGCCGGCTGATGTTCCGGTGCTCCTCCCGCGACTGGGGCAGCAGCATGCCGGCGCCGACCGTGTGGTTGGTTGCCCGGTCGATCAGGATGAACGAGCCGGTGGCCGGGTTGCGGCGGTAGTCGTCGGTGAGCAGGGGCGCCCGGGTGCGCAGCCGTACCCGGCCGATGTCGTTGCGGTCCAGCGAACGGGCGGCGCGGTCGCCGCGCAGGCTGTTCACGTCCAGCCGGTAGTCCAGTTCGAGCACCCGGGCCTTCGTGCTCGCGGTGGTGTGCTTGACCAGGTACTCGGCGCCCTCGCGCAGTGGGCTGTCGTCGGCCATCCAGCAGACCATCGCGTCCAGCTCGTGGCTGATCTTCGGCTGGTTGTGCGGACGGGCCAGCATGTCGCCCCGGCCGACGTCCAGCTCCTCGGCCAGCGTGACGGACACCGCCATCGGGGCGAACGCCTCCGCCAGCGGGCCTTTGGGTCCCTCGATGCCGGTCACCGTGGTGGTGTGGCCGGCCGGCAGCACGGTCACCTGGTCGCCCGGCCGGAGCACCCCGCTGCCCAGGGTGCCGGCGTAGGCCCGCCGGTCGGGTTGCCGGATCACGTACTGCACCGGCAGGCGCACGTCGACCAGGTTCCGGTCGCTGGCCACGTACACCTCCTCGAGGTGGCGCAGCAGCGGCGGGCCGGGATACCAGGGACTGTGCGCCGAGGGGGTGACCACGTTGTCGCCGTGCAGCGCGGACAGTGGGATCGCCGTGACGTCCTGGAAGTCCAGCCGCGCGGCGAAGCCGTGGAAGTCCTCCCGGATCGCGTCGAACCGGTCGGCGTCCCAGCCGACCAGGTCCATCTTGTTCACCGCCAGCACCACGTGCCGGATGCCCAGCAGTGAGGAGAGGAAGGCGTGCCGGCGGGACTGCTCGACCAGCCCGTTGCGCGCGTCCACCAACACGATGGCCAGGTCGGCGGTGGATGCCCCGGTGACCATGTTGCGGGTGTACTGCGGGTGGCCCGGGGTGTCCGCGACGATGAACTTGCGCCGGGGGGTGGCGAAGTAGCGGTACGCCACGTCGATGGTGATGCCCTGCTCGCGCTCCGCGCGCAGGCCGTCGGTGAGCAGGGCCAGGTCGGTGCGGTCCTGGCCGCGTTCCCGGGAGGTGCGCTCGACCGAGGCGAGCTGGTCGATGCACACGCCCTTGGCGTCGTGGAGCAGTCGCCCGATCAGCGTGGACTTGCCGTCGTCCACCGAGCCGGCGGTGGCCAGCCGCAGCAGCGTGCCCATCAGAAGTAACCCTCCCGCTTGCGGTCCTCCATGCCGGCCTCGGATATCCGGTCGTCGGCCCGGGTGGCGCCCCGCTCGGTGAGCCGGGACAGCGCCGTCTCGGTCAGGACCTCATCGACCGTGGTGGCGGTGGACTCGACGCAGCCGGTGCAGGTCACGTCGCCGACGGTGCGGAACCGCACGGTGGCCTGGAATACCTCCTCGCCGGGTTCCGGGTGCAGCGGGGGTTCGGCGGACAGCAGCATGCCGTCGCGGCGGAAGACCGTGCGCCGGTGCGCGAAGTAGAGCTCCGGCAGCTCGATGCGCTCGGTGCCGACGTAGGCCCACACGTCGGACTCGGTCCAGTTGGACAGCGGGAAGGCGCGGATGTGCTCGCCCGGGCGGTGCCGCCCGTTGAACAGCTGCCACAGCTCCGGCCGCTGGTTGCGCGGGTCCCACTGGCCGAGCTCGTCGCGGAAGCTGTACACCCGCTCCTTGGCCCGCGCCTTCTCCTCGTCGCGGCGCGCGCCGCCGAACGCCGCGTCGTGCCGGCCCTCGCGCAGCGCGCGCAGCAGGGTCACGGTCTGCAGCGGGTTGCGCGAGCCGCCCTGGTCCACGACGCGACCGGCGTCGATGTCGTCCTGCACCCGCGCGACGTGCAGCCGCACCCCGGTCTGCTCTACCAGGTGGTCGCGGAACCGGAGCACCTCGGGGAAGTTGTGGCCGGTGTCGATGTGCAGTACCGGGAAGGGCACCGGGCCGGGCCGGAACGCCCGCACCGCCAGGTGCAGCATGACGATCGAGTCCTTGCCGCCGGAGAACAGCAGCACCGGGCGCTCGAACTCGGCGGCCACCTCCCGCAGCACGTGGATCGCCTCGGCCTCCAAGGCGGCCAGGTGGCTCAGCTGATACCGCCCGTCGTCGGTTCTTCCGGCTGTCTCCCGGGCCGTTGCCGTCATCGCCAACTCCGCTGTCTGGGGTATCTAGGCCAACTTGGCCGAGTTTATCCAGTTGGGTGCCGTCGGTGTCAACGCCTGTACCGAGGTGGGCGAGGGAGGCCGACGGCGGTGGAGTCAACGCCCGCCGCCCGTTTGAGACCTGCGAGTTCGGCAGAGCCTGAGATGCGTCCGCGGTCCAATGTGGACCGCGGCCGGTTTCGGAGGCGATTGCGCCGGTGGTCGGATACGGCACCCAAGCGTCTTGCTATATGTTAGGCTCGAACATATGAGCGAGTCGACGGTCCAGGTGCCGCCCGTGGTGGAGCCCTGGTCGCGACACTCCCCGGACGGCCTACTGGTCGACCGGCTGTCTTTCGAACCCGGCCGAGGCGCCGCCGAACTGTTGGAACGCGTGGGCGCGTGGGAGAACGTGCGTGCGGTGGTGGATGCCCAGCAGGTTCGGGAGTTGGCCGGGTTGGTGGCCGCCGAACGGGCCGATGACGGGTTGCGTTGCCCGGTGTCGGATGTGATTCGTTCGGTGGCGACCCAGTTCGCCCTCACCGCCGGCCTGACCCAGGGCGCGGCTTTGGCTCGGGTGGAAGACGCGATGACGCTGGTGCACCGGCTCCCTCACATCCTCGACGCGTTGGGTGAGGCCCGGTTGAGTTACCGGTCGGTGCGGGTGATCATCGAGGAGTTCGTCGGGCTCGGCGAACAGCAGCTCGACGCGGCACAACAGCAGATTCTGGAACGGCTCGCCGGGCGCAACCCCAGCCAGATCCGGGGCTGCGCGAAACGGGTAGTGGCCCGCCTGGACGCCGAAGCGGTCCGCAAACGCGTCGAACGCGCGGCCGCGGAACGCTATGTGCGGCTCGAACCGGCGGCGGACGGGATGGCGACGTTGCGGGCGCACCTGCCCGCCGCCCAGGCAGTCACCCTGTATGGGCTGGTCAACGACTATGCCCGCCGTGCCGGTGGTGGTCCCGGCGAGGATCGCTCGATGGATGCCCGCCGCGCGGATGCGATGTATGACCTGATCGTCAACCCCGAGCTTGACACTTGTCACCCCGACCCTGATGTCGCCGCCGCTGAGCAGCGTCGGGCGCGGGCGCGGGAACGGGTCCGCACGGAGATTCGGGTCACGGTGCCGCTGTCGGTGCTGGTCGGGGCGCGGGATCTGCCGGGGGAGCTGTCCGGGTACGGCCCGGTCAATGCCGAGGTCGCTCGGGCGCTGGCCGGGGATCCGACGAGTGTGTGGCGGCGGCTGGTCACCGACCCCGAGTCCGGGGCGCTGTTGGATTACGGCACTACTCGTTATCGGCCACCGCCGGTGCTGGTCGGGTTCGTGAACGCCCGGGCGCAGACCTGTTCCATTCCTGGATGTTGCAGGCCGGCCGAAGACTGCGACACCGATCATCACGAGCCGTTCGACCCGGACACCGGGAACGGCCCCACCAGCGCCCGTAACAACGGGCCGTTGTGCCGCTACCACCATCGGGTCAAACAACTTCCCGGGTGGAACATCATCCGCAACCCGGACGGCACCACCACCTGGACACTCCCCACCGGGCACCGGATCACCACACCACCGGCGGAAATCGGCGAAATTCTCCGACCAGCCGGTCCCGAACCACCGCCCGAAGCGATAGAACCCGAACCTCCACCCTTCTGACCGGCTAGCTGCCGAAGCCGGGCAAAAGCGGCCGCCGCATCCACGTGGATCGCCGCTGCGTGATCGATGACTTCGGGGCGGGCGACGGTGGGCGCTGATGTTCACCGCGAGGTAACGATCTCTCCACTATAGTGAATGACTCGGCGGGGGTCGGGGAGGCTGCAGTGGACACGACCACGACGGACACCGAGCTGCTCGCCGCGTTGCGCCGGCGGGTGCGCGCCGAGAGGGCAGTGTTGGTGGCGTTCTCCGGTGGGGTGGACTCGGCGCTGGTCGCGGCGGTCGCGGCGGCGGAGCTGGGGCCGGCGGCGGTGGCGGTGACGGCGGTTTCGCCCAGTCTGGCGGCGGCCGAACGGGCCGGCGCGCGCCGGTTCGCCCGGGCCCACGGCGTCCGGCACGTGGAGGTGTGCACCGACGAGCTGGACCGGCCGGAGTACCGGGCGAACGACGGCAACCGCTGCTACCACTGCAAGAGCGCGCTGCTGGACGCGCTCACCCCGCTGGCCGAGATGTCCGGCGCCGCGATCGCCCTGGGCACCAACCTGGACGACCTCGGCGACCACCGCCCGGGCCAGCGCGCGGCCGCGGCCCGGGGCGCCATCGCGCCGCTGGTCGACGCCGGCCTGGGCAAGGCCCAGGTGCGCCGGGTGAGCGCCTGGCTCGGGCTGACCACGGCGGAGAAGCCGGCGTCGGCCTGCCTGGCCTCCCGGGTGGCCTACGGTGACCGGGTGACCCGTGAGGTGCTGCTCCGGATCGAGCGGAGCGAGGCAGAGCTGCACGCGCTGGGCTTCCCGGTCTGCCGGGTGCGCGCGCACGCCGACGGCACCGTGGCCCGGGTCGAGCTGCCGGAGGAGGACCTCGGCAAGGCGCACGCACGACGCGCGGAGATCGATGCGGCGGTCCGGGGCGCCGGCTTCCAGTTCTGCGCGCTGGACCTGCAGGGGTTCCGCAGCGGACGGATGAACGTGCTGCTCGGCCTGCCCGCCATGGCAGGCCGGTGACCGGGTTCGACGGCGATCCCGTCGCGCGCCGACACGGGCGTCCGCCCGATGCCGGTTTCGCTGACAGCGATCCCGTCGGGCGCCGAACTGGGCGCCCGCCCGATGTCGGCTTCGCCGACCTGGGCTGGGCCCGGCCGGACACCGACCGGGAGGACCGGCTGGGGCTTCCCGAGGTGGTGTACGCCCCGGGCAAGACCGCCGAGCAGGTCGCCGGCGTGGTAGGCAGCCTGCTGGCCGCCAACTCCGGGCCGGTACTGGTCACCAGGGTCGCGCCGGAGGCCTCCGAGCCGGTGCTCGGGATGGTGCCGGGTGGCCGGCACGACCCGGCGGCCCGGCTGCTGGTGTGGCGCGCGGCGACGCCCGTGGACTTCCGGGTGCTGGTGGTGTCGGCGGGCACCTCGGACGGGCCGGTCGCGGCCGAGGCGCTGGGGGTGGCCCGCGCGGTCGGGCTGGACGCGGAACTGGTGGCCGACGTCGGGGTGGCCGGGGTGCACCGGCTGCTGGCCCAGCGGGAACGGTTGGCCGCCGCGGACGCGGTGATCTGCATCGCCGGCATGGAGGGCGCGCTGCCCAGCGTGGTGGGCGGGCTGGTCGGCTGCCCGGTGATCGCGGTGCCCACCTCGGTCGGTTACGGCGCCACCCTGGGCGGGGTGACCGCGCTGCTGGCCATGCTGTCCTCCTGCGCGGCCGGCGTGGTGGTGGTCAACATCGACTCGGGGTTCAGCGCCGCGATGGCCGCGTTCCGGATGGCCCGGAAATGATCCTCTGGCTGAACCCGTTCAGCGGCCTCTCCGGGGACATGCTGCTGGGCGCGCTGCTCGGGGTCGGGGCCCCGCTGGACGCGGTGCGCGCCTCGGTGGCGAGCACCGGGATCACCGGCTGGCGGCTGGACGCCGGCACCGAGCGCCGGGGCGCGCTGGCGGCCACCCGCGCCGTGGTGACCACCGACGACACGGCGAAGGAGCGGCGGGCCGCCGAGCTGCTGGACCTGGTCGGGCGGGCCCGGCCGGAGCCGGTGGCCGCGCTGGCCACCCGGGCGATAACCGCACTGGCCGAGGTGGAGGCCGGGCTGCACGGGGTGCCGGTGGCCGACGTGCACCTGCACGAGATCGGCGGGGTGGACACCGTGGTGGACACCGTCGGTGTGGCCGCCGCGCTCCACGAGCTGGGCGTCGCCGAGGTGCACTGCGGCCCGCTGGCCATGGGCGAGGGCACCGTGCGCACCCGGCACGGGGTGCTGCCGCTGCCCGCGCCGGCCACCGCCGCGCTGATCGCCCGGATGGCCGCGCCGATCGTGCCGGCCGGGGTGGCCGGGGAGACGGTGACGCCGACCGGGGCGGCGCTGCTGCTGGCCGCCGGTGCCCGGTTCGGGCCGGCCCCGGCGATGTCCGTGCGCGCGGTCGGCTACGGCGCGGGGGCGAAGGAGTTCCCCGGCCGGGCCAACGTTCTCCAGGCGCTGCTCGGCGAGTCGGCGCACCGCGCGTCGACGACGACCATGGTCCTGCTGGAGACCAATGTGGACGACGTGACCGGCGAGCTGCTCGGCCACCTGGTCGGGAGGCTGCTGGCGGAGGGCGCCGCCGACGCCTGGGTCAGCCCGGTGACGATGAAGAAGGGCCGCCCGGCGCACACCGTGCACGTGCTGGCGGACCCGGCGGGCGCCGACGGCTGCGAGCGGCTGCTGCTGGCCGAGACCGGCAGTCTCGGGGTTCGCCGGCAACGGGTGGAGCGGCACGCGCTGCCGAGGCGCGTCCGCACGGTGGAGCTGGCCGGCCGGCCGATCAGGGTGAAGTACGGGCCGTGGGGCGGCAAACCCGAGCACGACGACGTGGCCGCCGCGGCCGAGGCGGTCGGGCTGCCCCTGCGCGAGGTGGCCCGGCGGGCGCTGGCCCTGGCCGACTCGCTGGCCGACTCACCCGGTGACGATCTCGATCTCCGGTGAGGCGCGCAGGGTGCGGGTGACGTAGCAGACCCGCTCGGCCGAGGAGATCAGCTTGGCCAGGTGCTCGCCGTTGGGCGAGCCGGCCCGCACGGTGATCCGGAACGAGGAGAACTGGGGGCCGTCGTAGCGGCCGGTCACGTCCACCGCCAGATTGGCCAGCGGTATGTCGTACTTCTTCGCGCTGTACGCCATGGCCAGGGTGAAGCAGGAGGCGATCGAGGCCAACAGCAGCTCGGTCGGCTGGGGACCGGCATCGGTGCCGCCGACGGACGCCGGTTCGTCCGCGACCAGGTCGAAATCGCCCGCTCGTACCGTGGCCTTGAGACCACCCGCCCACTCGGCATGGACCGTTCGCTCCGCCGCCATGCGCTCATCTTGCCGGCCGGCGGCGCGGGCGTGCACCGGGTGCAACGCCCGTGCAACCGGGGGCGGAAGGGTGGGCCGAGTCACCATTGCCGGACGGTCCTCGGGAGTGAGTCCATGACGAGTGCCCACGCGCGGTTGCGCGTAGCCGCCTGCCGGGGCCGGTGCGCCCCGGCACTCCGATGTCCCGAGCACCACGATCGGCTGCTCGCGGTGGACTCCGACCCGGAGGCCTTGCTGGAGCTGTTCGAGATCGCGGTCACCTGGCACGAGCTGGACTACTCCGACGAGCCCTTACTGGGTCCCGCCGACTGGCTGGACTTCGCCGACGCCCACCTCTGGCGGAACCCGGAGCGCGCCGAGCGGGCGTTCGGGATGGCCCTGGACGTCGTCGGCCGGTCCCGGGTGACGCCGGTGGCGGCCGCCCCGCTGGCCGAGGTCATCGAACTGGTGCGGGGTTGAGCGGACGGGTGCCGGACTTCCTCGAGCTGCCCGCGCGATCGGCGAAGCCGAGGGCGACCGGGCTCACCCATGTGTTGGACCAGGGCGCCGGGGTGGCGGCGGCGAGTGACGTGCTGGCCTCCGCCGCCGCGCACATCGACATATGGAAGATCGGCTGGGGCACCGCCTACCTGGACTCCGCGATCGAGGCCAAGCTCGCGCTGCTGGCCGAGCACCGGGTGGCGGCCTGCCTCGGGGGCACCCTGCTGGAGATCGCCTGGGCCCAGGGCGTCGCGGCGGACTGCCTGGCCTGGGCGGGTGACGTCGGGTTCCGCTACGTGGAGGTGTCCCGGGGCACCGTGGCTATGTCCCGAACCCAGAAGCGGGAGCTGATCCGCCGGGCCAGCCGGGACTTCGATGTCCTGGCCGAGGTGGGCGCGAAGGCGCCCGGCGAGCCCAACCCGGCGCGGCACTGGCCGGGGGAATGCCTCGCCGACCTGGAGGCGGGTGCCCGCTGGGTGGTCACCGAGGGCCGGCAGAGCGGCACCGTGGGCACCTTCGACGAGGCCGGCCGGGTCCGCCCCGAGGTGGTGGAGGCCGTGGTCGGTGCGGTCGGCGAGCGACGGGTGATCTTCGAGGCGCCCCGCACCGGCCAGCAGGCCTGGTTCGTCCGGCGGTTCGGCGCCGACGTCAACCTGGGGAACGTGGCGCTGGGCGACGTGCTGTCGGTGGAGACCCTGCGGCTGGGCCTGCGGTCGGACACCGCCGCCGTGCCACGGCGGGAACGGGCGGAGCGGGACACGGCGTGAGGAACTTCGTGCCGGAACGCTACCGGGGCGTCGCGGTGACCGCGGTGCCCACGGAGGTGGGGCTCGGCGAGGACGCGCTGCGCGCGTTGCTGCTCGGCCGCCCGGCCTACCGCAAGACCCGGTTCGTGGTGGCCCGGTGCGACGGGCGGACGGCGTTGCTGCGGGTCACCCGGGCCTCGGAAACCGAGCTGTTCTCGCCGGTCGTCGCGGTCGAGATGATCGCCGACGAGTGCGCCTACCTGGTCGAGCCGGAGGTGGACACCGGCATCCCGTCCGCGCTGGCCGAGGTGGCGGCGCGCCGGGCGCCGGGGGTGCGGGCGGTGGTGGTGCAGGGGCGCTACGCGCACGTGAACTTCATCCTGGAACCGCGCCCGCTGCGGGTGGTGGTGCGCGAGGTGGTTCCGCCCGAGCCGGCCAAGCTGCTGGACCAGGCGCGGCGGGTGCTGGCCGTGAGTGAGTCGCTGCCGCCCATCGAGCTGGTCGGCGAGCTGACCACGCTGGCCTCGCTGGCGGCCACCGCACCGGCGGAGCACTACCTGCTGCCGTGCCGGGGATCGGGGGCCGAGGTGCCCGGCGCACGGGTCTCCTACCTCGACGAACACCCGGACCGGGCGGAATGGACGCTGCTCGGCTGCGCCCGCTCCCGGCAGATCCACCGGTGGTTCTACGGCGACGAACCGCCCACCGTGGACTTCTGCCCGAAGCAGCGCCCCGGCCCGGAGGGCGCCCGGCTGCTCACCAAGTGCTGCCTGCAGGAGGAGCGGATCGACGCCGGGGAGGGCTGGGTGTCCGTGCCCTGGGGTTCCTCCCTGGAGCACGTGCGCGACGCGTTGGCCCTGCTCGCCGCGCGGGAAGAGCCGGCGTGGGCACCCGGCTGAGCTCAGCCGGGCTGTACGCGCACCTGTGGGGCACCCCCGAGCTGGCCGAGGTCTTCGAGGAACGCGCGATGCTGGCGTCCTGGCTGGACATCCTGGCCGCGCTGGCCCGGGCGCAGGCGGCCATGGGGCTGGTGCCGGCCAGCTCCGCCGAGGCGATCGGCCGGGCCACGGTGGACCAGCTGGACCTGGACTACGTGGCCGAGCAGACCCGGCTGACCTCACACTCCACCTTGGGCCTGATCCGGGGCCTGCTGCGGGTACTGCCCGAAGCGGCCCGCGAGCACGTGTACTTCGGGGCCACCGTGCAGGACGTCTCGGACACCTGGTTCGGCCTGGTGATGCGGGACGTCGGCGCGGTCGTGTGGCGGGACGTACGGGCGCTGGAGGCGGCGCTGCTCGGACTGGCCGCCGAGCACCGGGACACCGTGATGGCCGGGCGCACCCACGGCCAGCCCGGCTCGCCGGTGACCTTCGGGTTCAAGGTCGCCTCCTGGGCCGATGAGCTGCGCCGACACCTCGACCGGCTGCGTGAGGGGCGGCCGCGCTGGGTGGTCGGGCAGCTGGCCGGGGCGGTCGGCGTGCTCGGGTTTTTCGGCGCGGGCGGCACCGAGCTGCGGGGCCGGTTCTGCGCCGAGCTGGGGCTGGCCGACCCGGGGATCTCCTGGCTGACCTCGCGGGACCGCCTGGCCGAGTTCGGCACCGTGCTGGCCATGGTGTGCGGCACGCTGTCCCGGATCGGCACCGAGGTGTACGAGCTGTCCCGGCCGGAGATCGGCGAGCTGGCCGAGGCCGCCGCGCCGGGCGCGGTCAGCAGCATCACCATGCCGCACAAGCGAAACCCCGAGGGCAGCGAGCACCTGGACACGCTGGCCCGGCTGGCCCGCTCGTCGGCGGCGGTGCTGGTGGAGGGCATGGTGGCCGGGCACGAGCGGGACGGCCGGGCGTGGAAGGCGGAGTGGCTGGCCCTGCCCGAGGTCTGCCAGCTCACCGGCGCCGCGCTGCACCAGGCGTTGCGCCTGGTGGACGGCCTGCACGTGTACCCGGAGGCGATGGCGGAGACGGTCCGCCGGTACGGGCCGGACCTGGGCTCGGAGCGGGTGCTGGCCGAGCTGACCGCGCGGCTGGGCCGGGACAAAGCGCAGCGGGCGCTTCACGAGATCCTCCGCGAGGAGGGCGCCGACCTGGTCGACGGGGTGGTCGCGCGCGGCCTGGCCACCGCGTCCGAGGCGGCGAGTTGGCGGGCGGCGCCGAGCGTGGCGTCGGCCGGCGCGATGGTGGACCGGGTACTGGCCAGGGCGGAGCGGGCCCGCGCGGCCGAGCCCGGGCAATGGGCGTGATCGACGAGCTGCCCCGGGTGCGGTTGGGCGTGTTCCCCACCCCGCTGGTCCGGGCGCGCCGGCTGGAGCGGGTGCTGGGCTCCGGCCCGCTGCTGGTCAAGCGGGACGACCTGGCCGGGTTCGGGGTGGCCGGGAACAAGACCCGGCCGCTGGAGTTCCTGCTCGGCGCGGCGGGCGCCCGGGGGGCCGAGGTGCTGGTCACCGGGGGCGGACCCGGGTCCAACTTCTGCGCGGCGGCGGCCATGGCGGCCGCCTCGGCCGGGCTGGCCTGTGAGCTGGTGATCTGGGGCGAGCCGTACAGCCCGAACCTGGCGCTGGCCCGGGCGGCCGGGGCGCGGATCCGGCCCACCGGGGACACCGACCGGGCGGCGGTGGACCGGCTGGTGCTGGCCCGCGCCGGCGAGCTTTCCGCGCACGGGCATCCCGCGTACGGCGTGCCGCGCGGCGGGTCCACCGCGCTGGGCGCGGTCGGGTTCGCGCTGGCCGCCGCCGAGCTGGCCGAACAGCTCGGGGACCAGCGCTGGGACGAGCGGCCGCTGGTGGTGCTGGCCGTTGGGTCGGGCGGCAGCTGCGCGGGGCTGTTGGCCGGCCTGGCGGCGGTCGGGCTGGACCTGCCGGTGCTGGGCGTCTCGGTGAGCCGGCCCCCGGAGGAGATCGGGGCGCGGGTGCGGCGGCTGGCCCGGGAGTGCGCGGAGCTGCTCGGCACCGCTGAGCCGGCCGGCCGCCTGGAGATCGTGGACGCCCGGGGACCCGGCTTCGGCACGGCCAGCGCGCTGGAGCGTGACCGCGCCCGGCTGGCCCTGCGCACCGAGGGCCTGTTGCTGGACGAGACCTACGGCGCCGAGGCGTTCTCCGCCTCGGTGGACCGGCTGGCCGGCGGGCCGGTGCTGTTCTGGCACACCGGCGGCCTGCTCCCGGCGCTCAACTCGAGAGGGGCGGACAGATGACGCAGACCAGACGAGCCCGGACGGGCGGCCCGCCGGAGGGCGGGCCGGCACCGGAGCTGATCGAGTCCGGGTTCGCACTGGAGAACGCGGACGCCAGCTTCCTGCACCGGGGCCTCAACCTGGCCGACCTGGCCCACGTGCTGGACCTCTCCCGGCGCAACCTGATCCCGGCCCAGGCCCGGCGGGAGCTGCTGCGGCTGTTGCTCGAGGTGTGCGACATCCCGGCGGAGGAGTTCCCCTACAACCCGGCGTACGGCGAGCCGTACAACTCCCGGGAGCGGTACTTCGTGTCCCGGATCGGCGACGTGGCCGGCTGGTTGCACGCCGGCCGGCCACGCCGGGAGGCAGCCCGGGTGGCGCTGCGGCTGCACCTGCGGCGGCAGCTCACCGAGCTGGTCGCGGAGGCCACCCGGTTCGCCACCGAGCTGGCCCTCCGGGCGGAGGAACACGCGCGGACCCTGCTCCCCGACCAGACGTACCTGCAGCAGGCGCAGCCGTCCACGTTCGGCCACTACCTGCTGTCCTTCGGCTACGCGACCGCCCGGGACACCCGCCGGCTGCTGGACGAGCTGGACTGGGTGGACACCAGCCCGGGCGGCGCCGGCTGCGTGAACGGCACCCGGCTGCTGGACGACCGCGCCCCGGTGGCCACGGCACTCGGCTTCGGCGGCGTCATCCCGCACACCCGGGACGCGATGTGGCAGGTCGACGGCCTGATCCACATCCTGGCCACGGCGGCCAGCCTGCTGTCCAACTTCTCCAAGCTGGCCGAGGACCTGGAGATCTTCTCCTCCAGCGAGTTCGACTTCGTGGACCTGGCCGACGCGTACACCCGGTCCAGCATCCTGATGCCGAACAAGCGCAACCCGTACTCGCTGGCCATCGTGCGCGGCGCGTCCGGCGTGGTGATCGGCCGCCTGACCGGTTTCCTGGCGGTGACCAAGAGCCCGTCCGCGCGCAGCGACAACCTGATCTTCGCCTACGGCGAGGTGCCCCGGGCGCTGGACCTTTCCCTGCGCATCACCCGGCTGATCACCGGCGTGGTGTCCACGCTGCGGGTGAACCCGGTGCGCATGCGGGAGGAGCTGGACCTGGGCTACACCCAGGCCACCGATCTCGCCGAGTACCTGGTCCAGCGGCTGGAGGTGGACTACCGGACCGCCTACCTGGTGGTCGGGCAGGCCGTGCGGGCGGCCAGCCGGGCCGGCATCCCGGGCGGTGGCATCACCGGGGAGCTGATCGACGAGGCGGCCATGGCGCACACCGGGCACAGCTGGGGACTGGCCGGGGCGGACCTCTCCGAGGTGCTCGACCCCTGGCGGATCGTGCTGTCCCGGCGGGCCGAGGGCGGCGCCGCACCGGACGCGCTGGCCTCGATGGTCAGTGGGCTGCGCACCGACCTGGCCGCCCTCGCCGACCGGGGCGCCATCCGCACCGCCGCCTTCGACCGCGCGGAACAGGACCTGGTCTCCGACGCCTACGCCGCCATGGCCGAGGAGCGTTGACACCAACGGTCTGTTGAGTATGGTTAACGAGTCAATTCCTATAGTGAATAGATCGGAAGGCGGTTGCACGTGCCGCGACGCGCAGTGGTGATCGGTGGGGGAGCGGCGGGACTGGGCGCGGCCGGCGGGGTGAAGGCCGTGGACCCGTCGGCGGAGGTGACCGTCTACACCGAGTTCGAGGATGTCGCGTACAGCCCGTGCGGGATCCCCTACGTGCACGGAGGGGAGATCGAGAGCTTCGACAAGCTCATCCTGGCCGGCAAGCAGGCGTACGTGGACGCCGGCATCGACGTGCACTACGAGACCAAGGTCAACTCGGTCGACGTGGCCGGACGGTCCGTCGACGTGGCCGGCGAGGGCTCCGTCCCCTACGACAGCCTGATCATCGCCACCGGCTTCGACTACGCCGACCCCGGCGTGCCGGGCGCCGACCTCTCCGGCCTGTACTACGTGAAGAACATCCGGCGGGCCGCCGAGTGGGACAAGGTCATCGCGGAGACCAAGCGCGCGGTGGTGGTGGAGGCGTCCCCGCTCGGCCTGGAGATGGTCACGGCGCTGGCCCACCGGGGCGTGGAGACCCACCTGGTAGACCCGCACCCGTACGCGCTGGCCGAGATGGCCGACCCGGACATCATGGCCCCGGTCCAGGACTCCTGGCGTGAGCTGGGCGTACACATGCACTTCAACACCAGCCTGGAGGCGTTCCTCGGCGACGCCGACGGGAAGCTGCGCGCCATCCGCACCTCGGCCGGGGAGATCCCGGTGGAGCTGGCCGTGGTGGCCACGCACAAGACGCCGAACAACAAGCTGGCCGCCGCCGCCGGCCTCCAGCTGGGCTCCACCGGCGGGATCGTGGTCGACGAGGGCATGCGCACCTCGGTGGCCGGCGTCTGGTCGGCGGGGGACGCCAACGAGATCCCGCACGGGCTCACCGGCGTGCCGCTGCAGGGCCTCACCGGTTCGCACGCCTACGCCCAGGGCAAGGTGGCCGGGGCCAACGCGGCCGGTGGCGACCGCACCTACCGCGCGGTCTACGTCCCCTGGGGCACGCCGGCCGGCAAGTGGGTGATCGGCGGCGCCTCGTTCGGCGAGACCACCGCGACGGCGCTGGGCATCCCGTACGTGCTCGCGGTGGGCGAGGGGATCTCCCGGGCGCGCTACTACCCGGGGGTCAGGCCGATCAAGGTGAAGCTGCTGGCCGAGCCCGGGTCGCTGCGGCTGATCGGGGCGCAGATGGTCGGCGGCGGCGAGGGCATCAAGGAGCGCGCCGACTTCCTGGCCACGGCGATCAAGTTCGGGCTGACCCTGCGTGACCTGGGCTCGATGGAGAACGTCTACTCGCCGGCCATCGGCGCGCTGAACGAGCCGATCGTCACCGCCGCCAACAACGGCCTGGCCGCGCTGGCGAAGGGCTGACCGGTGGGCTTCTCGGGCTGGCTGCGGCACAACGCCGAGCACTACCTGCTGGTGGACGCCCACCGGCGGCTGGCCGGCCGGTACGGCACCCCGGCGCCCCGGCCGCCGCGCGGCGCGAAGGACTTCTTCTGGCTGCGCATATTCGCGCCGCTGTACGGGCTGCTGCCCTGGTCGGTCCGGCACCGGGTGATGCGGGCCATGCCGGGCAGCCATCGGAAGACGTGGGCTCCGCCGCCGACCCGAGGTGGGCCGGCGGTCTGACCCTCGACCACCACACAACTAGTTGGGAGAGAACTGTGGCGCAGATCGTCGGTGAGCGGGCCCACACGGGCGACGCGATTGTCGACTACGACGAAAAGCTGTTCGACGACATCCAGGCCAACGAAGGCGAGAAGGCCTACATCTTCATGCACACCGTCCCCTTCGAGGGTTCGGTAGGCCTGGTCAACATGCTGACCTGTACCCGGATCAACCGGAAGGGCTTCGACACCAGCCTGGTGCTGTACGGGCCCGGCGTGCTGATGGCCTCGGCCACCCGGGGTTTCCCGACCGTGGGTTCGGAGGCCTTCCCCGGCCACCTGGCCTACAACAACCAGCTGCAGACCTTCATGAAGGAGGGCGGCAAGGTCTACGCCTGCCGGTTCGCCATGGCGGCGCTCTACGGCATGCGGGAGACCGACCTGATCGAGGGCGTCAAGCCCATGCACCCGCTGGACGTGCTGGACGCCAACCTCACCGCCCGCCGCGAGGGCGCCCTGGTCATGCAGACCTGGACGCTCTGACCTGGCCGACGGTGATGCTGGACAAGGAGCGGGCGGCGTGGCTGCGCTGGCGCGGCGCGGAGGACCACCTGTACCCGACGTTGATCTCGGATCCAACCGGCTACCAGCGGGCACTGGAACAGATCCACGCGGTGGTGGCCGAGCTGCGCCGGCGGGGTGAGGACCTGTCCGCCCTGCTCACCGCCGAGGCGGCCGCCGACGAGGTGTTGGCGGCCGCCTGCCCGGCCGGCTCGGCCCTGCCGGCGGACCTGGTGGTGCGGGCGGCGTGTGCGCTGCGCGCCCGCGAGCTGGGAGTTGGCGCGCGGTGAGCGCACGAGACCTGCTCGTCAGGGTCGAGTCGTGAGCGCCGCGCCCGAGCTTGCCGCGTCGGCGCGCTGCCAGGTCATCGACAACGCCGGTGACCTGGCGGCACACCATGCGATCCGGCACGCGGTGTTCGTGCTGGAGCAGCACGTGTTCAGCGAGTCGGACCGGGACCACCGCGACCACGACCCGGTCACCCGGCACGTGATCGGCTACGTGGGCGGGGCGCCGGCGGGCGCGGTGCGGCTGTTCCCGCTGGACCCGCGCGACCCCGGCGGCGACTGGCAGGGCGACCGGCTGGCCGTGCTGCCGGAGTACCGGGCCAGTGGCCTCGGCATGCCGCTGGTGCGGTTCGCGGTGGCCACGGCGGGCGCGCTGGGCGGCCGGATGATGATCGCGCACATCCAGCCGGCGAACCGCACGTTCTTCCGCCGGCTGGGCTGGACCCAACGCGGCGGCCCGGAGATCTACGTCGGCCGCCCGCACCTGCTGATGACCATCGACCTGACCCCCGCCTGAAGACCGCTTGGACGGCGGAGCCGCGTGGTCTCCCGGGGCTCCGCCAGGGCGCTTCCGCGGCACCGCGTTCGGTTGACCAACGTAGTGGGCGCTCTCTAAGGTCCTTGGCCGGTGGCGATGGGCGGCGGGGGGCCGAGGTGGACCGGGACGAGATGGTCGAGGAGCTGTGGGCGCGGGAGCAGATCCGGGACTGCCTCTACCGCTACAGCCGGGGCATCGACCGGTACGACGTGGAGCTGGTGCGGAGCTGTTACCACGACGGCGCGACCGATGCCCACGGCGTGTACAACGGCGACCTGGAGGGGTTCCTCGAGCTGGTGCACCGGTTCCGGGGGCCGTCCTCCGACTACGGGATCATGCAGCACGTCATCACCAACACACTGATCGAGCGGGACGGCGACGTCGCGCACGTGGAGTCGTACCTGTACAACCCGCTGGTCGCCCGCGACCCGGAGGGGCGGCTGCCGGACGTGGTGTTCGGCGGGCGGTTCCTGGACCGATTCGAGTGCCGGGACGGGCGGTGGGCCATCGCCGAGCGCCGGCTGGTCTACGACTACTCCAGGGTGCGCCCGTCGACGGCGAAGATGTGGGACGAGTGGCCGGCGGAGAACATCCTGTTCGGCCGGCCGGACGGCGAGGACCCGCTCTACCGTTAGTGCGTCCTCGGTGCCGGCAGGCAGAGCCGGCCGCCGGCGGCGAACGAGCCGCGCAGCTCGGTCGGCAGTGACTCGCCGATCCGCCGTACCGCGGCCCGGCTGTCGGCCGGCGCGCCGAGCTGGGCGATCAACAGGTCGGAGCCGGTGCTCGCCGCCACCTCGGCGGCGCGCTCGGGCTTCCCGAGTGTGCGCAGCGCCAGCGCCTCGTACTTGCGGGACGAGTAGCGCCGGGCGTTGAGCAGCAGCTGCTCGGCCACGGCCGGGTCCCACCGGGAGCGCATCTCGAGCAGGCGCATCTCGGCGCGCGGCTTGAACGGCAGCGACCGCTCCAGCATGGGCGCCGCCGCCTCCACCGCCGCGGCCGCGTCGGTCTCCCGACCCAGCAGCAGGTCGCAGTCGGCCACCGCGAGCAGCGCGTGCAGCTCCTGCTCCAGCTCCAGCGCGCCGCCGCCCCGGTGGGCCAGCTCCACCGCCCGTTCCGCGTGCTCCCGCGCCCGCCGCACCTGCCCGAGCTCCTGCCACAGCCAGGACGTGGTGGTCTCGATGCCGGCCCGGTAGAAACCCACCTGCTCGGCGTCGATCAGGCGCCGGGCGTTGTCCAGCGACCGCAGCGCACCGGCGAAGTCCCCGCTGTCGCCCCGGGCCAGCGCGGTGAAGAACAGGGTCTGCAGCATCGGGCGGAACTCGCCGGTGCGCCGGCACAGCACCGCCGCCCTGGCCAGCACGGCGCGCGCCTCGGCGAACCGGTCCTGGTGCTGCAGCAACGCGCCGCGGTAGGTCAGGGCCAGGGCGGTCGTGGCGTCTTCGGCGGTGTTCTCCTCCGTCGCCGCGAGCACCCGGTCGTAGGCGGCCTCGGCGCCGGCGTACTCCCCATCCCAGTGCCGGACCCGGCCGAGCAGCAGCATCGCGCTGGGCAGCGCGCCCGGCGCGGCGGCGGCCGACTCGGCGATCTCGGTGGCCTGCTCGGCGAAGTCCACCGCGTGCATCGCGTCCCTGGCGTACAGCGCGGTCCAGCCCAGCTGCTCCAGCGCGCGGGCCTCCAGCTCGGCGTCCCCTTCGGTGCGGGCCAGCTCCAGGGCGGCCTGGTGGTCCTCGCGCGCCGCGTCGGTGTGCCCGAGATCGGTGTGCGCCCGGCCCCGGCGCAGCAGCACCTCCACCAGCAGCCGGGTGTCGCCGGCGGAGCGGGCGGCACCGATGGCGTGCCCGAGCAGCTCCACCGCCTCGGTATTGGCGAAGGTCAGGTGGGCGGTGTGCGCGGCGGCCATCCAGGCGCGCGCGGCGGCGGGCCAGTCACCGGCCGACGCGTAGTGCCGGGCCGCCGCTTCCGGCCGGTCGGCCAGCAGCTTGGCCGCTCGCCGGTGCCGGCTGGTGCGCACCGGCTCCGGTGCCGACTCGTAGGCCACCTGGCGGACGATGTCGTTCGGGAACCGGAAGGTGGCGCCGCGGGCAATCAGCAGCCCGGCCCGCAGTGCCCGTCCGGCCCGGCGCGCGCAGTCCTCCACGTCGATGCCGCTCAGCCCGGCCACCTCGTCCAGGGTGAACGCGGTGCCGAGGACGGCGCCCTGGGCAAGCAGCTCGGCGGTCTGGTCGCCGGCGTGCGCGATCCGCTCGGCCACCGCCTCGTGCAGCGAGCCCGGCACGACCAGCGAGGCGCTGGTGGCGGAGTGCCGCAGCAGCTCGGTGACCAGCAGCGGGGACCCGCCGGTCCAGGAGTAGAGCCGGTCGCTCGGCTCGGTCAGCCCGGACCGCTCGGCCAGGGTGGCCACCTCGGTGGCCGACAGCGGTCCCAGCTTCAGCCAGGCGTCGGCCACGTCGCGCAGTGCGCTGGCCACCGGCTTGTCCTCGCTGGACCGCTCGGTGACCACCACCATCATCCGGCTGCCCGCCCAGCGCCCGGTCAGGAAGTGCAGCGCTTCGACGGTGGACCAGCCACCGTGGTGCACGTCCTCCACGGTGAGCAGCAGGGGCTGCCGCGCGGACAGCCGGATGAAGAACCCGGCCAGCGCGTCCAGCGCCCGCCCGTGCTCCAGCTCCGGGGTGGCCCGGGTGTAGTCGACCGGCCCGGTGGCGTCGGTCAGCTCGGACACCAGCTGGGCCAAGGTGCCCAGCCGGGAGCCGGCCAGCTCGCGCACCTCGGCCGGGCGGATCGTGCGCGCGATGGTGCGCACGGCCTGTACCAGCGGTTGCAGGTACAGCGACCGCTCCGCCTCGAAGCAGGTCACGCTGAGCACCAGCGCGCCGGTGCGGCGGGGCTCGTCGGTGCACCGCTCGACCAGTGCGCTCTTGCCGATGCCGGCCTCACCGGTGACCACCGCCAACCCGGGCCGGCCGGCCACCGCGCCGAACCACAGCTCCCGCAGCGTGGCCAGCTCCAGGCCCCGCCCGACCAGGCGTTCCCGGTCGGGTGGCCCCGGAGTGCCCGGGCGGGGCCGCGCGCGCGGGTTCTCCGAGCGGAGTACCGCGAGGTAGGCCGCCTGGGTGGCGGGGGAAGGGTCGCTGCCCAGCTGCTCGGACATGGCCAGCTGCAGCTGCCGGTAGGCGATCAGTGCGGCCCCGGATCGGCCGGCGCGCTGGTGTCCCCGGATGACCAGCCGGCACGCCTGCTCGTCCAGCGGGTCGGCGCGCAGCACGGCGCCGGCCTCCTCCACGGTGACGTCCGGAAGGCCCAGCTCCAGTGCCGCGCCGGCCCAGCAGATCCGCGCCCGGGCCAGCCAGCGGGCCACCGTGCGGCGCAGCTGCTGCACCCAGGGGTCGTCCCGCTCGCCGGCCAGCGGCACGTCGGCGGCCAGCCGCTTGGCGGCCTGCTCCGCGCCGGTGGAGGCGAGCGCGTAGTTGCCGTAGCGCAGCTCCCGCTCGGCCGTTTCCACCAGCTCGACGGCTTCCCGCAGGTCCACGCCGAGCGACTCGGGCACCAGCCGATAGCCGGCCGCCCCGCCGTCGATGCGGTCCCGGCCGAGCGCGCGCCGCAGCCGGCTGATCAGCGCGGCGACGTTGCGGTCGGCGTGTTCGGGCGGGCGCTCGTCCCACAGCGCCTCGATCAGGGTGGCCACCGACACGAACTCGCCGGCCCGTTCGGCGAGCACGGCGAGCACCCGGCGCGCCTTGCCGACGGGGAGGGGTGCCGCCAGCTCGCCCTCCACGGTGAACGGGCCGAGCAGACGAAACCGCAGGTGAACCTGGGCCACCCAGAAAACTGTACTGGTCAACTGGCGCACCGCCGAACATCTACTATAGTGACTGGCAAATCTATGATGGTGTATGAGTGCGGAGGTCGTCGCCGTATGGGCAGGGTCGCGGTCGTCGCGCTTGGTGGCAATGCCATTACCCGCGGTGGTCAGGTTGGCACCTACGCCGAGCAGGCGGCCAACGCCGCCGCCATGGTCGAGGTGGTGTGCCAGCTGCGCGCCGCCGGTTGGACCGTCGTGGTGGTGCACGGCAACGGCCCGCAGGTGGGCAACCTGGCGGTACAGCAGGAGGAGGGCGCCAACCGGGTGCCCGAACAACCGCTTTTCGTGCTGGGCGCGATGACCGAGGGACAGCTGGGCAGCCTGGTGGAGCTGGCGCTGCGCAAGGCCGGCGGCCAGTGGCTGCCCGAGGTCGTCTCGGTGGTCACCCACGTGCTGGTGGACGCCGCCGACCCGGCCTTCGGCCGGCCGACCAAGCCGATCGGGCCGTTCCTGCCGGAGGCCGAGGCCCGCCGGCAGGCCGCCGTGCGCGGCTGGGTGGTCGGCGAGGACGCCGGGCGGGGCTTCCGGAGGCTGGTCGCCTCGCCCCGGCCGCTGCGCATCCTGGAGCTCTCGGCGCTGCGCGCGCTGGTGGAGCGCGGCGTGATCGTGATTGCCGCCGGCGGCGGTGGCGTGCCGGTGGTGGAGGAGAGCGCCGGCGGCTACCGGGGCGTGGAGGCGGTGATCGACAAGGACCTGGCGGCGCAGCGGCTGGCCACCGAGCTGGGGGCGGAGGCGCTGGTGCTGGTCACCGACATCCCCCAGGTGCTGCTCGACTACGGCACACCGCGCGCGCGTCCGGTGGAGGAGATGACCGCCGACGAAGCCCAGACCTACGCCGACGAGGGCCAGTTCCCGGAGGGCAGCATGGGACCGAAGATCGGGGCGTCGATCGCCTTCCTGCGCGCGGGCGGCCGCACGGCGGTGATCACCAACGCGGACCGCGCGGCCGCATCCCTGGAGCCGGGCGCGTCCGGTTCCGGAACGCGGATCGTGGCCACCCGGCAGCGTCTGGGGGCCGCCGGATGAGCCCGGTGTACCGGGTGGCCGTGTACCCGGACACCTACGTGGACTCGGTGATCCAGCTGTCCGGCACGCGGGCGATGCGGCAGGTGCCGGGCGTGGACTGGGCAGCGGCCGCGATGGCGGTGCCGGCCAACCTCACCACCCTGGAGACCGAGGGCTTCGAGCCGGGGGAGCTGGTCTCGGCCGGGGCGAACGACCTCTTCCTGGCCGCGCGCGGGGACTCGGACCGGGCGCTCGCCGACGCGATGGCCGCCGCCGAGGCGGCGATGTTCACGCCGCGCTCGTCCGAGGGCCGCTCCGGTGCCGACCGGCCGGCGCGGGATCTCGCGGAGGCGCTGCGCCGGCTGCCGGACGCCAACGTGGCGGTGATCTCGGTGCCCGGCGACTACGCCGCCCTGGAGGCGCACAAGGCACTCACCGCCGGGCTGGACGTGCTGCTGTTCAGCGACAACGTGTCGGTCCGGGCCGAGGTGGAGCTGAAGGAGCGGGCCAACCGGCTGGGACGGCTGGTGATGGGTCCCGGAGCCGGCACCGCGATGCTCGGGCGCACCTGCCTCGGCTTCGCCAACGTGGTGCGGCCGGGCCGGATCGCCGTGGTGGCCGCCGCCGGCACCGGGGCGCAGGAGGTGGCCGGCCTGGCCGACCGGTGGGGCGTCGGGGTCTCGCACGTGATCGGTCTGGGCGGCCGGGACCTGACCGAGGCTGTCGGCGGGCGGATGGCCCTGGCCGCGGTGAGGGGCCTCGCGGACGACCCGGAGACCGACGTCATCCTGCTGGTGTCCAAGCCGCCCTCGCCCGCCGTGGCCCAGCGGGTACTGGCCGCCGCCGGGGGCAAACCGCTGGTCGCCGCGCTGATCGGCCTCACCGGGGACGCACATGCCCCGGACGGGGTCGTGGTCACCCGGACCCTCGAGGCGGGGGCCGCCGCCGCCGTGCGGGCCGCCGGCAAGGCGGTGCCGGATGTGGCCGAGGACCTGGTCTCGCGGGTCGCGGCGATGGCCGGGTCGTTGGGCGAAGGCCGGACCCTGGTGCGCGGGCTGTTCTCCGGCGGCACGCTCTGCTACGAGTCGCTGGTCATCCTGACCGAGTTGGACGCGGCCCTCGGGCCGGTGCACTCCAACACCCCGCTGGACCCCTCGCTCGGCCTGCCCGTGCCGGCCGGCGCGCACAGCTGCCTGGACCTCGGCGAGGAGGAGTACACCAAGGGCCGGCCGCACCCGATGATCGACCCGGAGGCCCGCATCGCGTTGCTCCGCGAGCAGGGTGCCGACCCGGCGGTGGCGGCCATCGTGCTGGACGTGGTGCTCGGCCACGGCGCGCACGCCGACCCGGCCGCCGCGCTCGCCCCGGTCTGCGCGGAGATCACCGCCGGCGGTGGACCGAAGATCATCAGCTACGTGCTCGGCACCGACCTGGACCCGCAGGGCTACGCGGAGCAGCGCCGGCGGTTCGAGGCGGCCGGCTGCCTGGTCACCGAGACCGCCGCCCGGGCGTCGCTGGCCGCCGCCGCACTGGCCACCCGGCGTCCCGAACTGGCCGGGCGTCCGCTGTGACCGCGGGTGTGGCGCTTATCAGCCACTCCACCAAGCCCCGTGGCGGGTTGGTGCACACGCTGAGCCTGGCCGAGGCGCTGCACCGGCAGGGCTTCGGGGTGCACCTGGTCGCCCTGGGTGACCCGTTCGTGGGGCTCTTCCGGGCCACTGACGTCCCGCACACCGTGCTACCCGGTCCCACCAAGGAGGGCACCACGCTCACCGACCGGGTCTTCGCCTCGATCGACACGCTGGCCGACGGGCTGACCGGGCTCACCGGGTTCGACATCCTGCACGCCCAGGACTGCATCGCCGCCCGCGCGGCGGCCCGGGTGCGGGACGCCGGTGCCCCGGTGTCCGTGCTGCGCACCGTGCACCACGTGGACGACTTCACCACGCCCGCGCTGGTGGACTGCCAGCGCAAGGCGATCGTGGAACCGGACCGCGTGCTGGTGGTCAGCGAACAGTGGCGGCGCATCCTGCGCGAGGAGTACGGCCGGGAGGCCGAGGTGGTGCCGAACGGGGTGGACCCGGACCGGTTCCCCGCCCCGGCCGCCGACGAGCTGGCCCGGTTGCGCGCTCGCGTGGGCGCCGGTCCGGACCGGTTCGTGTTCCTCTCGGTGGGCGGCGTGGAACCGCGCAAGGGCAGCGTGCACGCCTTCCGGGCCTTGGCCCGGTTGCGCGGGCAGGGTGTGGATGCGGTGCTCGCCGTGATCGGCGGCCACTCGTTCCAGGACTACACCGCGTACCGGGAGGCCAGCCTGGCGCTGCTGCCGGAGCTGGGCCTGCGGCTGGGGGAGGACGTGGTGCTGCTCGGCACGGTGAGCGAGGCGGAGCTGGGCGGCTGGTACCACGCCGCCGACGCGCTGGCGTTCCCCTCGGTGAAGGAGGGCTGGGGGCTGGTCGTGCTGGAGGCGATGAGCGCCGGGCTGCCGGTGATCGCCAGCGATCTCCCGGTGTTCCGTGAGTACCTCACCGACGGCGTCGACGCGCTCCTCCCGCCGGTGGCCGACGACGCGGCCCTGGCCGACGCCATGCGCACCATGGCCCGCGACCCGGCCCTGCGCACCCGCCTACGCAACGCCGCCTTCCGCGTCGTCCCCCGCCACAGCTGGTCCGCCAGCGCCCTCCGCCACCAGGAGATCTACCTGGACTCGAACAGGGCGGCGTAGCGGGCCAGGTACAGCGGCCAGCCCTGATCTCCCTCGACGCCGCCGCGGACCGACTCCCAGCCGGGTCCGTGCCGGTCCAGGTGGCGGTGTTCCAGCTCCACGCGGGTGCGGTCCGGCGCCTCGGCCAGGAACCGGACCTCGACCTCGCTGGTCAGCTCGGGATCGGTCTCGATCTGCCAGCTCGGGCTGATGTCCCAGCTGAACACCACCCGGTCCGGCGGCTCGAAGGCCAGGATCCGGGCCCAGCGGCACTCGCTCCCGTCGGCCGCGCGGTCGTAGATGTGCCCGCCCACGTGCGGCTCGAACATCGTCTCGGTGATCGGCGCTCCGAGCAGGTTGTGCTCGGGCGGCTTGAACTCGCCGAACCGTTCGGTGAACGCCGTGAACGCCTCCTTGATCCCCACGTTCACCACGACCCGCCTGCTGACCACCACGGCCTCTGTCCGCGTCATGAACCCTCCTCTGTGGCTTGTTGTTCGGTGACGTCCACGTAGCTGGACAATGCCCTCTGCCAGAAGGTGTCGAGCTGATCGCGCAACGCGGCCACCGCCGTCGGATTGAGCCGGTAGATCCGTCGCGTGCCGACCGCGCGCTCACTGACCAGACCGGCGTCCTTGAGGACCTTCAGATGTTGGGACACCGCGGACCGGGTGACCGGTAACTCGTCGGCGAGCTGCCCCACCGCCATCGGCCGCTCGGCAAGCCGGCTCACGATGGCTCGCCGCGTGCCGTCCGCCAGCGCGCCCCACCCGTCACCAACTCGGTCAGTATCCACTAACGGTTAGCGTCCACTAATGGAAGGGCGGCGTCAAGTGCTCGGCGCGAACTCCCGACTAGTGCGGGTGGCCGTGGTCGTGGCCGGCGGGGCGGTGGGTGAGGGTTTCCGCGCGGGTGTCCAGCTCGTCGGGGGTCAGGGTGCCGGTGGCGGTCAGGACGTCTTCCAGGGCGGCCAGCCAGTGGTGGTAGTAGCTCCAGGGTTCGCGGGCCGGGCCGGCCGCCTCCCACGCGCCTATCCGGGCGATCAGCGCGGCCTGGAACTCCGGCCATTGGAAGGCGCCCGAGTCGTACAGCGTGACGGCCATGCCGAACGCCCGGCTCTCCCAGGGCGCGGCGAAGACCAGCTCGCCGTTGGAACGGGGTGGTGCGGCCGGCCCCTCGACGGCCAGGGGCGCGGTCACGGTGCGGACACCTTCGCCACGCCGACCATGGCGTCCCGGGTGACCAGGGCGACCAGCTCCTCCTCGGACAGTCCCTCGGTTCCGGCCGGGCGCTGGGGGAGCACCAGCCAGCGGACCTCGCTGCTGGAGTCGCGCACGGTGATCCGCACGTCGGGCGGCAGTTCGAGGCCCATCTCGGCGAGTACCTTCCGGGGTTCCCGGACCACCCTGGCCCGGTACGCCGGGTCCTTGTACCAGGACGGCGGCAGCCCGAGCACCGGCCACGGGTAGCACGAGCACAGCGTGCAGACCACCACGTTGTGCTCGTCGTCGGTGTTCTCCACGACCACGATGTGCTCGCCCTGCGGGCCGGCGAACCCCAGCTCCTTGATCGCGGCGGTGCCGTCGGCGAGCAGGCGCTGCCGGTACTCCGGGTCGGTCCAGGCGCGCGCGATCACCTTGGCGCCGTTCAGCGGGCCGACCTGGGTCTCGTAGGTGGCGATGAACTTGTCCATCACGGCGGGGTCCACCAGGCCGCGCTCGGTGAGCAGCTGCTCGAGCGCCTCGGTGCGCAGCGCGGCGGAGGGGTGTTCGGACGAGGGACTCATGCGACCGGCTCCAGGTAGCTCTCGAACAGCTCGATGGTCAGCGTGAACGGTTCCGCGTCGGTGCCCCACAGCTCGCGGGAGTCGAATCCGACGGTGTAGACGTGTTGCGGGTTCTCGCCCTGGAAGTGGGCGTGGGTGTCCGGCAGCAGCGACGCGGGTTGCAGCTGCCGCACCACCCCGGTGTGCCCGCGCACGTAGGCGGGCAGCCGGGTGTGGCCGGGGGACGGCTGGTCGCCCGCGCGCACCCGCTGGCCCACCCGGAAGGCGGGCGCCTCGTCCACGGCGCGCAGCGAACCGGGGCCGGTGGGCGCGTAGTCGGGCTTGTTCGGTTCCGGGACGGGCGGTTCCGGCACGCTCTCTCCGGCCAGGTTGCGTGCCCGCGCGTCGATCGCCCCGAGGGCCAGGATGGCGCTGTCGGTGAGCATCAGCTCGGTGGCGTTGAGCCAGCGCCCGTAGTACCCGTCGTCCAGGTACCGGGACCGGTCGAGCCGCTCCAGGGCGTGCCGGAACGCGTCGAGGTTCTGCCCGGAGATCCGACCCATGGAGAGCAGCGTCAGCGCGAACGCCCGGCTCTGCCAGCGCTCGGCGAACACGGGTTCGTCCGGTCGGGGTGGGGACGCCTTGCCCCAGCCGGCGGTGCCACCCATGTCCGCGATGCCGTCCACAGTGCCTCCTACGAGGGCCGCCTACGATGAATGACGGACGTTTAGCATAGTAGATGGAGCGATCTACGCCAGACCGGAGGCGAAATCGAGCAGTGCGTCCCGGAACGGGGCGACCGGCGCGGTGGCCACCCCGGCGCCCACCTGTCCCGCGCCGGACGAGGCGTGCAGGATTCCGGTGGTCACCTTGGGCGTGATGCCGGATTCCACCACCTTGCGCACGTCCACGCCGAGCGGGGTTCCCCGGAAGTCCATCGGCGGCAGGGTGAACCGGGTGCTGGTGCCCGCGCAGATCGCCTGGAAGCCCTCGGTGGCGGCGGCCGCGTCGGCCATCGTCCCGCCGAGGAAGGCGGCCACCGCGGCCGACCCGCCCGCCGCCGGCCCTCCCAGCCCGGTCAGCTCCAGCACGGCGCTGTCCCCGATGTCCCGCGCGCTGGTCTCGGGCCCGTGGCCCGAGTAGTAGAGGGCGTCGCCGACCGGCGGCGCCTCGGCGATGTGCCAGGCCGGCGAGCCGGCCAGTTTGATGCCGAAGGTGCTGCCGTTGCGGGACATGGTGGTCACGATGCTGGCGCCGGAGACCCGCTCGGCCCACAGCTGCAACGACTTGGCCGCCGCCATCGCCACGTTCAGGTAGAACAGGTGGTTGCCGGCCAGGTACTCCGCGAACGGGCCGCGAACCGCCGAGGGCAGCCCGGCGATGAACGGCAGCCAGGTCCGGGTGAGCAGGTTGGTCGCCGCCTGGGTGCGCATGTGCAGGTCGTCGCCCATGGTCACGCCCTGGGCGGCGATGGCCAGGACGTCCAGCGGCCCGGCCTGCTCCAGGATCCGGCCGACCGCCGGCCCGGCCACCTCGGCCAGGAACCGCAGCCGGGCGACGGCGCCGTCGGTGTCGCGGCCGAACCAGGCGGTGTCCCCGGGCCCCTGGTTCAACCCGGAGAACGCCCGCTCGCCGCCCTCCGCGTGCTCCACCACCAGCACTGGCGCCGACGGACCCAGCGCGCTGGCCATCGGCACCACGGTGTCGTGGTGGTTGGCCGCGTCCAGCCGGACCGCGCCCTCTTCCAGCAGCCGGTCCGCCTCGGCCACGTCGGCCGCCCACCCTTCGGCAACCACGGCCGCCCGGATGGACCGGCGCAACGGATCGCAGTGCGACGCGTAGGGCAGCGGCGGACCGCAGTGCAGCACCAGCCGGCCGGACACCCCGGGCACCGCCGCGCCCACCGTGGACACCCCGACCAACCGGGGCACCCCTTCGTTCAGCCGGCGCACCACCTCGGCGTTGGCCGCGTCGATCCCCGCCGCGTGCGGACCGTAGAGCCGCTCCAGGGCGCGCAACGCCTCGGCGTCGCCGCCGGCCGGGATACGCCAACCCACCTGCTCCACCGGGCGGCCCTGTGCGCGCACCGCGTCGGCGAACATGGGCAACCCGATGTTGACGACTTCCACCCGCTCCGGGAGGGAGATCGCCGTCACGGCCGGCGACCGATCTGCAACAGCGGCTGGGCGCGTTGCACCAGGTTCAGCGACGAGCAGGCCTGGCAGCGGGCGCACCCGGCGACGGCGGTCTCGGCGGACAGCCCGCGTTCCGCGAGGAAGCCGGCGACCTTGCGGTAGATCGGTTCGGTGTACTCCCGGGCCGGCGCGGGCACCCGCTCCATCAGCGAGCCGGCGACCGGGCGCAGCGGCACCACGAACGGGTACACGCCGATGTCCACCGCGCGTTTGCACATCTCCACCGTGAGATCCGGGTCCTCGCCCATGCCCAGGATGACGTACGTGGACACCCGGCCCTCGCCGAACAGCCGGACCGCCCGTTCCCAGGTCTGGAAGTACCGCTCGATACCGGTGCGCGCCTTGCCGGGGGCGACCCGGGCCAGCACCTGGGGGTCGAAGGACTCGACGTGGACGCCCACCGCGTCCACGCCCATGTCGTGCACCTGGTCCAGCACGGCCAGGTCGCGGGGCGGTTCGAACTGCACCTCCACCGGCAGCCCGGCCGCCTCCTTCACCGCCCGCGCGCACCGGGACACGTACAGCGCGCCGCGGTCCGGCGCCACCGAGGAACCGGTGGTGAGGGTGGCGTCCACCGCTCCGTCCAGGTCGCGCGCCGCCACGGCCACCTCGGCCAGCATCTCCGGGGTCTTCTTGGCGATGGTCCGGCCGGCGGACAGCGACAGGCCGATGCCGCAGAACCCGCACTGGTCCGAGGTGCCCCAGTAGTTGCAGGTCTGCACGACCGTGGAGGCCAGCGAGTCCAGGTGCAGCAGGGCGATCTGGTGGTAGGGGATGCCCTCGGCGGTCTCCAGGTCGTAGAACCGGGGGCGGGCGGTGCGGGTCACCGAGGCGACCTTCTCGTCATCCCGGTAGATGCCCTGGCCGTCGTCCTCGGCGCGCAGCGAGTAGGGGGAGTCGCTGCTCGGCGGCACGGTGACCGGCACGCCCTCGATCCACAGCATGCCGGAGTCGGAGGGTCCGGCCCCGCCCTTGCGGGAGTTCGCCAGCGAGGTCTCCAGCCTCAGCCCGACGGCCTGCAGGTCCATGATCAGCGAAGCCACCCGGGACGGGGCCAGGACATCAGTCATTCATTCATTATAGTAGTTAAAAGTCACTATCCGATACGGTTGGTTGGCCAAGGCCGGTGACGCGGTACTCGTCCAGTCGCAGTGCCACCGCTCGTTCGCCCGTCAGCTCCAGGGCCAGCTCGCCGGAGGCGTCCAGGGTGCCGACCACCTCGGCGGCCAGCCCGCGCCCGGCGAACGCGGCCCGGCAGTCCGCCTCCCGGCCGGGCGGCACGCAGAGCAGGAAGCCGTAGCTGGGGAAGCAGTTGAACCAGCGGGTCAGCGGGACGCCATCGGGCGCGGGCACCCGCGCCACGTCGACGGTGACGCCCAACCTGCCCGGTTCGAGCAACATGGCCAGCGAGCCGACCAGGCCGGCCATGCTGATGTCCTTGGCCGCCACCACGATGCCGTCCCGGGCCAGCGCCGGGAGCAGTCGCACGTCCCCCGCGCACCGGCTGCCCCGCTCCCGGAACGCCGGGAAGAACGGGAAGTCGGGCCGCATCTCGCCGTCCAGTGCGGCCGCCACCACCAGGGACTGCCCGGCGCGGGCGTTGGTCACCGACAGCGCGGCCGGGGTGCGGCCGACGCCGAACGCGGAGATCGCGGGCTCGCCGTCGTGGATGGTCAGGTGGCCGCCGATGATCGGCACGTCGTACAGCTCGGCGGCTTCCCGCATGCCGGCCAGCGCCTCCCGGGCCAGCGCCTCGGTGCCGACCACGGTGTCCACGATGCCGAGCGGCTCGGCGCCCATCGCGGCCAGGTCGTTCACGTTGGTGAGCACCGCCGCGAAGCCCGCGCCGTGCGGGTCGGCGCGTACGAACGGCGGGAACAGCGCCTCTCCACAGGCCACGACCCCCTGGTCGAGCACCGCGCCGTCGTCGCCCGGGCCGCCCACCCAGTCGGTACCGCCGAGCACCTCGCCGACCAGCGCGATCTCCGCCTTGGCGTGCAGCCCGGGATTGGCCAGCGCGGAGTCAACCAGGTCGGCCAGCGCGTCGGTGACCAGCTCAGCCACGGAGCAGCCACCACACCGCGCGGGCGGGCTGCCGACCGGGGTTGTGCCAGCTGTGCGTCCGATCGGTGGGGTAGTGCAGGGTGTCGCCGGCGGCCAGCTCGTAGTGTTCGCCGGCCACGTCGACGGCCAGCGTGCCGTCCAACAGGAGCAGCATGGCCTCGCCCCGGCCGAGCGACCGGGCCGGCCCGCTGGACCCGCCGGGCTCGATCACCGCGTGCACCGCGTCGCCGTGCAGCCGGTCGTTGGGCACCGCCAGCCCGGTGGCGGCCACCCCCTCGGCGCCGGTCGCCCAGCTGGCCGGGGCCGGCGGTCGTTCGCCGGCGCGCACGTGCACGGCCACCGGGATGGCCGGGGTGGAGTCGGCGACGAAGTGGCTGATCGGCTGGCCGAGCGCGGCGGCCAGCTTGAGCAGAGTGGTGATGGTGGGAACCATGTCGCCGCGTTCCACCTTGTGGATCGCCGCCGCCGAGACATCGGCGCGCGCCGACAGCTGCTGCAGGGAGAGGCCGAGCCGCTGCCGCAGGTCCCGCACCTTGGGGCCGATCGCCCCGACGATGGGTTCCCATGACTGGGTCGGTGTGGGCTGCTCGGCGTGCGTCCCCGGCAGGCTCATCGGTGACTCCTCCGGTCGGCATCCAGGTCGGTCCGTAGACGTGTCGGATCATAGACGTCGTCACCCATCATAAACGGTGCACGCGCTGGTTGGATCGCCGTGTGACCCTCGACGACTTTCCCCGCCACCCGCTGCTCTTCGGCCCCAGCCCGGTGCACCCGCTGGAGCGGCTGACCGCGCACCTGGGCGGGCCGAGGATCTGGGCCAAGCGGGAGGACTGCAACAGCGGCCTGGCCTATGGCGGCAACAAGACCCGCAAGCTCGAGTACCTGGTGCCGGACGCGTTGGCCCAGGGCGCGGACACGCTGGTCTCCATCGGCGGTGTGCAGTCCAACCACACCCGGCAGGTCGCGGCCGTCGCGGCCCGGCTCGGGCTGCGCGCGGTGCTGGTCCAGGAAAGCTGGGTGGACTGGCCGGACCCGGTGAACGACAAGGTGGGCAACATCCTGCTGTCCCGGGTCATGGGCGCCGACGTGCGCCTGGTGGACGCCGGTTTCGGCATCGGGGTGAAGGACAGTTGGCAGCGGGCGCTGGACGAGGTGCGGGCTGGCGGCGGCAAGCCCTACCCGATCCCGGCCGGTGCCTCCGACCACCGGCTGGGCGGCCTGGGCTTCGCCAACTGGGCGCGCGAGGTGGCGGAGCAGGAGGAACGGCTGGGCGTCTTTTTCGACACCGTGGTGGTGTGCAGCGTGACCGGTTCGACGCAGGCCGGCATGATCGCCGGGTTCGCCGGGCAGGACCGGCCGCGCCGGGTGATCGGCATCGACGGCTCGGCGAAGCTCGAGGAGACCACCGCGCAGGTGGCGAAGATCGCCCAGAACACCGCCGAGCTGATCGGGCTGGGCCGCGAGCTGCGCGACGAGGAGATCGTCGTGCTGCCCGGCTGGGCCGGCGACCGGTACGGCATCCCGGTCGAGTCCACGCTGGACGCCATCCGGCTGTGCGGCTCGCTCGAGGGGGTCATCCTGGACCCGGTGTACGAGGGCAAGTCGATGGCTGGCCTGGTCGACCTGGTGCGCGGTGGGGAGATCGGCAAGGGCAGCACGGTGCTCTACGCCCATCTCGGCGGCCAGCCGGCGCTGAACGCCTACCACTCGCTGTTCGGCGGGGAATGACCCGAGCCGCTGCCCGGCGGCGGGAACGCGCGAGTTCTCGGGCGCTAGACGTCGACCAGGTCGCAGACGAAGACCAGCGTCTCGCCGGGAGCGATCACACCGCCGGCGCCCTGGTCTCCGTAGGCCAGGTGGGCGGGGATGACCAGTTGCCGGCGGCCGCCGACCTTCATGCCCTGGACGCCCTTGTCCCAGCCGGGGATGACCTGGCCGATGCCGAGCTGGAAGCTCAGCGGGGTGCCCCGGTTCCAGCTGGAGTCGAACTCCTCGCCGTTGGACCAGGCGACGCCGACGTAGTGCACCGAGACGGTGTCGCCGGCCTTGGCCTCCGCGCCGTCGCCCTCGCGGATGTCGGTGATCTGCAGGTCGGCGGGCGGCTGGCCGCCGGGGAAGTCGACCTCGGGCTTCTCACTGCTCATGCCGGGCCACGCTACCGGCGCCCGGGATCAGCGCCCGCGCTGGGTGGAGGCGCGCACCACCAGCTCGGGCTCGAAGACCACCTGCCGGTGCTCGTGGGAGAGCCCGCCGGCCTCGTCCAGCAACAGCTCGGCGGCGGTCCGGCCGAGCAGGTGCCGGGGCTGGCTGACCGAGGTCAGCGGCACCGAGGCGGCCTCGGCGAACTCGATGTCGTCGTAGCCGACGATGGCCAGGTCCTCCGGCACGCGGTAACCCATCCGCACGGTCTGCTGCAGCAGGCCGAGCGCCACCAGGTCGTTGACGCAGAACGCCGCGGTGGGGCGGTCGCGGGCGGGTATCGCGGCCAGCCGTTCGGCGGCTTCGCGGCCGGCCGCGAAGTCCAGCGCCTGGGTGTGCAGTACGACCAGGTCGCCGGGGTCCCGGCCGGCCCGGCCCAGCGCCCGGCGGGCGCCGGTCACCCGGTCCCGTACCTGGCTCAGCGTGTCGGGGCCGCCGACGAAGATGATCCTCCGGTGGCCGAGCTCCAGCAGGTGGGTCACCGCCAGGTCGCCGCCGAGCACGTCGTCCACCGCGACCGAGCAGGCGCCGGGCCCCGAGCTGCGGTCCACCAGGACCACCGGGGTGCCGCGGCCGGCCAGCTGCCGGATGCGCTCCTCGTCGGTGCCCACCGGGGTGACCAGCACGCCTTCCACCCGCTGCTGCTCCAGCAGGTCCAGGTAGGCATCCTGGCGGGCCGTGTCCTGCCGGCTGTCGCACAGGTACACCGCCAGGCCGGCCGCGTCGGCCGCCTCCTGCACCCCGCGCGCCACATCGGTGAAGAACGGGTTGGACGCGTCCAGCACCACGTAGGCCAGCGTGCGGCTGCCGCCGCCGCGCAGCTGCCGGGCCGACTCGTTGCGCACGAACCCGAGCGCGGCGATGGCCGCGAGCACCCGCGTGCGGGTCTGCTCGCTCACCCGCTCCGGCCGGTTGATCACGTTGGACACGGTGCCGAGCGAGACGCCCGCGCGGGCGGCCACGTCCTTCATGCTCGGTGGACTGGGAGCCACCCGCGGAGCCTAGCGACACGCCACGTCCGGCGTTGGCGCCCGGTGTGTCGCTTCGCGCTCCGCGGAACACGCTCCCCGCGGCCGGCCGGGGTCAGAGCTTGCGTAAACCGTTGCGCAGCAACGTGAAGGCCGCCTCCGCATCGGCGACGGCGTTGGGGTGGTGTTGGTCGGCGGACCGGCCCTGACCGAGGTGGTTCGCGTTGTCGTCGGCCAACAGGTGCTGGGTGGCCGCGAGCTGTGCCGCGGCCAGGCGTGAGTGGAGAGCACCGGCGTCCGTCGTGTTCCGTAGTGCGTCGGCCAACAGGGCGGTATCGCGCCCGCGCAGTGCCAGCAATCCGTTGACCAGCACTGGATTGTCATTGATCAGCCGGTAGAGGCCGAGCACCCTCCGATCGTCGCAGAGACCGGTCACCGGATCTCGCCGGTCCAGTCCCGCCAGGAAATGTGCGCGCAGCGCGGCTAGCGGCGACCACCGCTGGGGACGTTCCCGCACGACTCGGGCGTCGCGGACAACCTCGCCGAGTTGATCTCCGCCTGACCCGCCGGCGCCACGCTGGTAGGAGTCCGTCGGATAGAGCGAGCGTGCCTGAATCCGCGACTCACCGTACCCGGATCCCCGACTCACCGGGCACGAATCCCCGACTCGCGGGTTTAGGGGGTGCCGGGGCCGCGGCGGAGTGGGGGGAGGAGGACGGTGAAGGTGGGTGGGGCGGGTTTGGCCAGGCGTAGGCGGCCGCCTTCCGCCTCGGCGAGTCTGCGGGCCAGGGCTAGGCCGATGCCGTTGCCGGCGGCGTCCGGCTGACGGCGGGTGAAGAGCCGCTCGGAGGGCTGGGTGATGCCGGGTCCCTGGTCGGCGACGTCGATGCCCAGAACCCCGGCCACGTTGCGCAGCGTGACGGTGACGCGGCCCGCGCCGTGGGTCACCGCGTTGTCCACCAGCACGGCCAGGATCTGCCGCACGGCCGCCTCTGAGGCGCCGGAACCCGGCAGCCCGGCGGCGTGCCGGATGTCCAGCTCGCGGCCCTGGGTGTTGAGCTGGGGACGCCAGGTGCCGGAAATCTCCTCGAGCAGGTCCTTGATGGCGAGCGGCTGCCTGGGCTGGGTGGAGTCGCGGGCCAGGGACAGCAGGTCCTCCACCGTCTTGCGCAGCCGCTCGGCGCTGGCGATCGCGGCGCCGATCGCCTCCTTCGGGTCCTGCTCGGGGTCCTCCAGCGCGACCTCGAGGCCCAGCTGGAGCACGGTCAGCGGGGTGCGCAGCTGGTGCGAGGCGTCGGCGGAGAACGCCCGCTCCCGGGCGACCAGGTCGCTGAGCTGGGCGGCGGTCCCGTTCAGCGCGGTGGCCACCGAGTCGATCTCGCCGATGCCGGTGTCCCGGAACCGCACGTTGAAGTCCCCGGCGCCCAGTTCGTGCGCGGTCACCGCCAGGTCCTCCAGGGGCCGGTTCAGCCGGGCGGCCAGCCGGCGGGCGATCAGCCACACGGCGAGCACGTCCACCACGGCGAGACCCAGCATCACCATCCAAGCCACGGCGATCCGCCCGTACACCTCGCGGCTGGGCGTGCTGGCGCGCACCACGCCGAGCGTCGCGGACTCGGTGCGGATCGGCACCGCCACGACCAGCTCACCGCCCGCGTCGAAGGACCGGATCCGGCCACCCAGGGCCGCGCCGGCGACCGATGGGTCGCCTTCCGGCGGGCCGTCGCCGACCAGGCGCCGCCCGGCGGCGTCGTAGACCGCCAACCTGGTCCCCGACTCCTCGCCGGTGATCAGGTGGGGTGGCAGGCCGTGGTCCAGCCGGACAGCGGCGGCGACCGCCGCGATCTCGGCCACCCGCTCCAGCTCGCCGTGCTCGTCGTCGATCGAGTACTTCACCACGATCGCCGCCAGGGGCACGCCGAACAACGCGATCGCCAAGACCGCGGCCAGGGTGGACAACCCGACGATACGTGTGCGCACCTGAGAGATTGTTACCCCGTTGCACAGCGCGATCGTCGCCGGTCCAGCCACTCGAGCCAGGAATGCAGCCCGTCGCCCGTGGTGGCGGACGTCCGCACCACCTCCACGGCCGGGTTGGCCCGCCGCGCGGCGGCCGTGCATTCCTCGGGATCGAAGTCCACGTACGGCAGCAGGTCGACCTTGTTGATCAGCAGCAGCTGGGCCGCGCGGAACATGTGCGGGTACTTCAGCGGTTTGTCCGCGCCCTCGGTGACCGAGGCGATCACTACCCGGGCCGACTCGCCGAGGTCGAACAGCGCGGGGCAGACCAGGTTCCCGACGTTCTCGATGAACACCAGCGACCCGTCCGGCGGGCGCAGCGTGTCCAGGCCCCGGCGCACCATCTGTGCGTCCAGGTGGCACCCGGCGCCGGTGTTCACCTGCACCACCCGGCAGCCGGTCGCGCGGATCCGGGCCGCGTCCAGCGCGGTCTCCTGGTCGCCCTCCAGCACGGCGACGGGCACCCGCCCGGCCAGCTCGCGCACGGTCCGTTCCAGCAGCGTGGTCTTGCCGGCGCCGGGGGAGCTCATCAGGTTGACCGCGAAGATCCCCCGGTCGGCCAGCCAGGCGCGGTTGGCCGCGGCCAGCTCGTCGTTCTTGGCCAGGAGGTCGACCTCCAGGGACACGGTTCGCGAATGGGTGTGTTCGTGGCCGTGCCCGTGGTCGAAGTCGATGATCCGGGCGGCGGTGCCGTCGCCGCAGCCGCAGGTCCCGCACATGTTCAGACCACCTCCACCTGACGGACGCACAGCTCGGTGCCGCGCAGCGGATGGACGTCCGCGCTGCCGCATGCGCACAGCGCGAGCACCTGGTCGGTGTCGAACTCCGCCGCGCAGCTCCGGCAGTGCACCCGCCCGGCCGGTTCGTCGATCTCCAGCCGGGCACCCTCCAGCGGGGTGCCGGCGACGACCAGGTCGAAGCAGAACCGGACCGCGTCCGGCACCACCCCGGACAGCCGGCCGATCTCCACCCACAGCACCCGGATCCGGGTGTCCGGCAGCCGCTCGGTGACCGCGGCCACGATGCTCTCGGTGATCGCCAGCTCGTGCATCGGGCGCTCAGCAGATCCGGGGCAACGGGTCGCCGACCAGCAGGTCCACGATCCGGGTGCCGCCGAACGCGGTGCGCAGCAGCACCAGCCCGGGCGGGTCGTCGCGCACCGTGCCGATCACCGCCGCGCCCTCGCCCAGCGGGTGGCCGCGCAGCGCGGCCAGCGCGGCGTCCGCCCGCTCGGGCGCGACCACCGCGACCAGCCGGCCCTCGCAGGCCACGTACAGCGGGTCGATGCCCAGCAGCTCGGCCGCCCCGGTGACCACCGGCCGCACCGGGACGGAACGCTCGTCCAGCACCACCGCCACACCGGCCGCCGTGGCCACCTCGTTGCAGATGGTCGCCACCCCGCCCCGGGTGGCGTCGCGCAGCATGCGCACCCCGTCACCGGCGGCGTCCAGCAGGCCGGCGGTGATCTCGTGCAGCGGGGCGGTGTCCGAGCGCAGTTCGTCCGCGATGAGATCCAGCTCGCCCCGGGCCAGCATCACCGTGATGCCGTGGTCGCCGATCGGCCCGGACACCAGCACGGTGTCGCCCGGGCGCACCGCGGCCGCCGACAGCGCGAACGGCCGGTCCAGCCGCCCGACCCCGGCCGTGGTGATGTAGCAGCCGTCCGCCTTGCCGCGCTCCACCACCTTGGTGTCGCCGGTGACGATCCGCACCCCGGCCGCGCGCGCCGCCCCGGCCATGGAGGCCACGATGCGCTGCAGGTCGGCGACCGGGAAGCCCTCCTCCAGGATGAAGCCGCAGGACAGGTGCAGCGGCCGGGCGCCACACATGGCCAGGTCGTTGACGGTGCCGTTCACCGCGAGGTCCCCGATGTCGCCGCCGGGGAAGAACAGCGGGGACACCACGAAGGAGTCCGTGGTGAACGCCAGCCGCTCCGCGCCGACCGCCACCGAGGCGCCGTCCTCCAACGGCTCCAGCAGCGGGTTGCGGAACGCCTCCAGGAAGACCGCCTCGATCAACGTGTGGGTGGCTTTGCCGCCGGCGCCGTGCGAGAGGGTGATCCGCTCCTCCCGGATGCGGGCCTTGCGGGCCCGCGCCCGGGCGATGCGCTCCAGCACCTGCTCCTCGCGGGTCAGGTGCTCCGCCCCGGAGTGCGCCCGCACCGCCTCCTCGGCCCAGTTCGCGGTGCTCACAGGCGGGTCGCCTCCTTCACCCGGTCCCGGGTGAACCGGCCGAAGTTGTAGTAGGCCGCGCAGGCGCCCTCGGACGAGACCATGCAGGTGCCGATCGGGGTCTCCGGGGTGCACGCGGTGCCGAACACCTTGCACTCCCACGGTTTGAGCACGCCCTTGAGCACCTCGCCGCACTGGCAGGCCTTGGGGTCGGCCACCCGCACCCCGGGCACGTCGAAGATCCGCTCCGCATCGAAGGCGCTGTAGGCGGCTCTGACCCGCAACGCCGAGTGGGAGATGAAACCGAGGCCGCGCCACTCGAAGTGCGGGCGCAGCTCCATCACCTCGCCGATCACCTGGAGCGCCTTCAGGTTGCCGTCCCAGGGCACCACCCGGGCGTACTGGTTCTCCACCTCGCACCGGCCCTCGTGCAGCTGCACCAGCAGCCGGTGCACCGAGGCCAGGATGTCCAGCGGCTCGAACCCGGCGCAGACGAGAGGCTTGCCGTGGTCGCGGGCGATGAACTCGTAGGGCCGGCAGCCGATCACCGTGGACACGTGGCCCGGTCCGAGGAACCCGTCCAGCCGCAGGTCGGGGGAGTCCAGGATCGCCTTGATCGCCGGGATGATCGTGACGTGGTTGCAGAAGATGGAGAAGTTGTCCAGCCCCTCGGCGGCCGCGCGGAGCACGGTCATCGCGGTGGACGGGGCGGTGGTCTCGAAGCCGATGGCCATGAAGACCACCCGCTTGTCCGGGTTCTTCCGGGCGATCTTGAGCGCGTCCAGCGGCGAGTACACCATCCGGATGTCCGCGCCGGCCGCCTTGGAGTCGAAGAACGAGCCGCGCCCGCCGGGTACCCGCATCATGTCGCCGAACGACGTCATGATCACGTCGTCCCGCTCGGCGATGGCGATGGCGTCGTCCACCCGGCCCATCGGGATCACGCACACCGGGCATCCCGGGCCGTGCACCAGGGAGACCGTCTCCGGCAGGTAGTCCTCGAGGCCGTGCTTGTAGATGGTGTGCGTGTGCCCGCCGCACACCTCCATGAACTTGTAGTGCCGCCCCGGCTCGCACAGCGCGGCGATGCGGGTGGCCAGCGCCCGGGCGGCGCCGGCGTCGCGGAACTCGTCGACGAACCTCATCGGATTGCCCCCTTTACGTGATGTCGCTGGAAGCGAGCGCGGTGAGCTCGTCGGTGTAGGCGTCGCCGACCCCGGTCAGCCACTCCAGGGACGCCTTCGCCTCCGCTTCGTCGATCTTGGAGAGGGCGAACCCGACGTGGATCAGCACCCAGTCACCGGGATGCAGCTCGACCTCCTCGCGGATCAGGCCGATGTTCACCGCCCGCCGCACGCCCTCCACGCTGACCATCGCCAGGTCCTCGTGCTCGGCCAGCAGGGCCACGATCTCACCGGGAATTCCGAGGCACATGTGATCAACTCCGTTCCGCCACGATCCGCACCGTCACCGCCACCTCCGGGTGCACCCGCAGGCCGAGCAGCTTCGGCGGGTCCAGCTGGAAGTCCCGTACGTCGAGGGTGAAAGCCCCGTTGACCTCGAGAAACCGCCGGTCGCCCGAGACCAGCGTGGCCCGGGCGGTCACCGGCCGGGTGACGTGCCGCAGGGTCAGCTCCCCGTGCACGTCGTACGCGCCGTCCGTCGGGCCGGTCACCTCGCGCACCCACGCGGCCACCCTGGGGTAGCGGCGGGCGTCCAGCCGGCCCTGGATCTCCCGGTCGAGCAGCGGGTTTCCCGAGTGCAGCGCGGCGGTGGCCAGCTCGATACGCGCGCCGGTGGGCGCGGTGGGATCGAGCACCCCGTCGGCCAGCTCGACGTCGATCTCGCCGGCCAGCTCGCTGGCCTCCGCGCGGATCGGGTGCAGGCTGGAGCTGGCCTGCGCGGCCAGTTCGCAGCGCCCCGGCACGATCTTGTAGCGGGTCATCGGACCGGGGCTCCGGTCAGCTCGCGCAGCAGGTCCAGCAGCACCGGCAGGGCGCGCTCCACCGCCGCCGCCACCGGCTCGGACAGCTCCAGTCCCTCGTCCAGGCTCGAGGGTTCGCAGGCCAGCACCAGCGCGCGTTCGATCGGCCGGTCCAGTCCGTTGCCCTCGGCCAGCTGGTCCAGCATGGCCAGCACCGATGCCGGGTCCATCCCGTGCGCGTTGAAACCCAGCGCCCCGGGGTCGGCGGGTTGGTCCAGGTCGTGTTCGAGCAGGTAGAGCGAGCCCGGCCCTCCGCCGCGCTGTGCGGTGTCCAGCAGCACCAGGACCCGGTAGCCGTCCAGCAGCTGGTAGGCCAGGTGCATCCCCCGGATGCCGATGTCCCGCACCTCCACCCCGGGCGGCAGTTCGGTGCCGGCCAGCCGGTTGGCCAGGGCCACGCCGAAACCGTCGTCGGAGAGGAACACGTTTCCGATGCCCGCCACCAGCACCCGGTCCCTCATGACACCCGCACCGGTTCCAGCTCGTCGGGGCGGAAGTAGCGGTACCGGCCGTGCGCCAGCTGCAACTCGGCGGCCGGGTCGTCGTCCAGCGACACGGCAACGTGCACCTCGCCGTCCACGTCGTGCAGCACCGCCTGCACGGTGGCGCGCAGGCCGACCAGGAACGTGTCCTGCGCGTCCCCGCCGCCGCGCGGGCGCAGCCGCACCGCGACGCCCTTGCGCACCTGGACCGAGCCGACCAGCACCGAGTCGGTCTCCGGGGACACCGACTCGTCGACGCCCGGGTCCCACCAGGGCACCTCGGGTTGCTCCCAGGGCGGCACCTCGGTCGGGTCGGTCCGGGAAGGACCGAGCGAACGGACGGCGCCGTGCAGCCGCTCCCAGATCTCCGGCGGCATGCCGTCCACCGCGTCGATCACGGCGGCCGCCTTCGGGTCGGTGGCCCGGGCCTCGGCCTTCTCCTCGTCGGTGAGGACCAGGGTGCGGAGGCTGAGGATCTCGTCGATCTCGGTCCCGTCGAACAGGTCGGTCGGGCTCTCCGGGGCCAGCCGGGGGTGGTCGGCCAGGATGATCGGGCTGGACAGCAGGAGGTCGGAGCGGTCCTCCGGACCGCCGAGCACCGGCCAGGTGTGCTCGTTGGTCAGCTCGGCGGTGGCCGGCTTTGCCCATTCCGGCGGGTCGGTGGGGGAAAGGAACGAACCGGCATCCAGCGACAGCAGCGAGTGCGCGGCGATCAGTGAGGTGCGCAGCGCCTCCTCGCGGCGGGCCTCCGGCGGGCACTGCGAGTCGTTGAGCACGTCCAGGCGCAGGCGCAGCGCCCCGTACGGGCCGGGCAGCTCGGTCGCGGAGAGCACCAGCCGGCCGGCCAGCGGCCAGCAGCGGCGGTGCACCGACCCGCCCGCCACCGGTTCCACCTCCAGGTCCGCCGACAGGGCGAACGACACGGCCCGGGGTCCGGCGAGTAGCTCGCCGACCGCGACCACCGCGTCCACCGTCGCCGGCTGCCCTTCTTCCCACGCGAACACCCGCGTGCCGTCCACCACCAGGTGGTCGATCGGGCGGCCGTCGGCGTCGTAGACCGAACGCGCGCGCAGCCGCAGGAAACGCAGCCGCACGTGCAGCGCGGTCGCCGGCCCGGCCTCCAGCAGGCACTCGGTGCGGTTCGCCGCCGCCTCGCCGGACTCCTCGGCGTACCCGGGCGGGACCAGCACGCCGAACTGCCAGCGCAGCCGGTTCTTCTGCGCCGACGCCCGGTACGGGTAGAGCAGGTAACCCTCGAACAGGACCGCGTCCGCCACCCGGGCCAGCTCATCCAGGGCGGTCATGGCCGGGCGTCCTTGAGCAGCCGGTGCAGCACGTCGTCCCAGCTCGGAATCGCGTGCGCGGACCGGTAGGCGAGCAGGGCGTCCAGCGTCTCCCGGCGCAGCCGCAGCCAGGCGGTGCCGGGGAAGTGCGCGTCCATCGCGGCCCGCCAGATGGCCACCGGCAGCCGGAACGTGGCCTCCTCCGACCAGGACACCAGCCCCACCTGCACGCCCTCCGGCCCGGCGTAGAACACCGTGCCGGAGAACAACAGCAACAACGGCACGTCACCGTCGTCCAGGCCGTGCAGGTAGCGGGTGGCCGCCACGTCGATGTCGTAGCTGAGCGGTACGGACACCTCGGTGGTGGTCTGCCCGGCGAACCCGGTGACCATCGTGGACACCGTGCACAGTTGGAGCGGGTGCAGCGTCTCGCCCCACCGGGGCAGCTCCCCGAACAGGTCGACCAGCTGCTCCGCCTCGGCCGGGGTATAGCGGCGGCGACGGGGTTCGATGCGGATCTGGGTGCGCAGGGCCAGGCTGTGCACCCGTTGCCCCGGGTCCACCGTGATGCGCAGGTCGAGCAGCATGCCGGGGCCGGCCGAGCGGAGGTCGGGGCGGGCGTCCAGGCAGGCGAACCGGGGCATCAGGACACCGTTCGTGCGCGGGAACGCGCCTCGTCGAAGAACGCGTCGATGGCGGCCCACGCCTCGGCGCCGCCGTCGAACCCCTTCCAGTGCAGCCGGACCAGGCCGACCAGCCGGTAGCAGGCGTCGATCGGTACCAGCAGGCACTCCGGCCGCACCCCGTCACCCCGGCGCACCAGCAGCGCCTCCACGTCCGGGGTGAGCTCGGCGGCCAGCGGGCCGGCGCCGACCCCGTCCGCCCAGGCCTCCAGCGGCAGCTCGCTCTCCGTGGCCCCGGCCGGGCTCGGGTAGCAGGCGATCAGGGCTTCCCGGGCGGAGTTGCGCAGGAAGAAGGCCATGCCCACCGGGATGCGCAGGGCGTCCCACTGCGCGTCGGACAGCTCGAACTCCGGGTCCACCAGGTACCGGTCCGGCACCCGTCGGTAGCGCAGCTTCGGCCCCGGCTCGCTGAACAGCAGCGCGCACGCCTGACACGCGCACAACAGCCGCCGCTCGTGGACCTCCACCAGGTGCGGGTGCTCGCCGCCCACCGGGGTGGCGCACAGCTCGCAGCGCTCCTGGGGCGCCACCCGAGGCTCCCGCAACAGCCTGCGCAGTGAGCGGGTCACGGCGGGGTCCCGACCGAGGGCCGCATGCCGATGGTGAGCAGGGCCGGCGCGGTGTCGAACACGACGCCCTCGGTGTCCGGGGCCAGTTCGGTGACCGCCGCCTCCACCACGTCCCGCACGGTGTCCGCGCCGCAGCCGGCCGGGATGCGCACCCGGACCATGCCGTCGCCGTCCACCCCGGTCAGCTCGATGCCGGTGCCGTGGTTGCCCAGCCGGCGGCGCGCGTTCTCCAGCGCGTGCCGCAGCCGGGTGGACAGCTCGACCGGGTGCAGGTCGTGCAGCGCCAGCAGCCCGCCGACCACCGGGTCGGCCGCGACCCGGTGCACCAGGTCGGGGCCGGCCCCGGCCTCCATGGTCTCCACCATCCGCGCCAGGCCGGACCCGTAGAACCGCATCAGGTCGCGGACCAGGTCCTCCACGGCGGCCCTCGCCGGTTCACCCGCGCGGGCCGCCACCTCCACCAGCACCGCGTCGATCCGGGCGGCCAGACCGGCGGGATCCGGTGCCGTCATCAGAACTGGTTGAGCATCGCGGGGGAGTGCATCACGTGCAGCGGTTTGCCGTCGCCCTTGTACATGTGCACGCCGCAGGGCAGGCACGGGTCGAAGCTGCGCACCGCGCGCATGATGTCGATCCCCTTGAAGTTCTCCTGGCTGTTCTCCTCGAAGATCGGCGTGTTCTGCACCGCGTCCTCATAGGGACCGGGTGTGCCGTACACGTCCCGCACGCTGCCGTTCCAGGGCGTCGGCGGGTACGGGTGGTAGTTGGCGATCTTGCCGCCCCGGATGACCATGTGGTGGGAAAGCACCCCGCGAACCGCCTCGGTGAAACCGCAGCTGATCGCCTCGTCGGGCACGGTGAACTTCTCCCAGGTCTTGCTGTGCCCGGCGCGCACCTCGGCCAGCGCCTGCTCCACGAAGTGCAGCGCCAACCCGGCCGAGTAGGCCTGGAAGTAGGTCCTGGCCCGGTTGCGCTCGATGGCGTTGGACCATTGCGGGATCTTCCACTCGAAGCTGACCTCGGGCTTGGTCGCGGTGCGCGGCAGGTCGATCCGCACGCTGTGCCCGGTGGCCCGCACGTACGGGGTGTTCACCAGCCCGGCCAGCGCGGTCGTCCACAACCGGGCCAGCGGGCCGCCGCCGGTGTCCAGCGGCAGGTAGTCGGTGCCGTCGAACCAGCGCGGCGACATCGTCCAGGAGTACTTGTCCTCGAAGTCCCGCTTCTGCGGCGCCGGGATGGTGTGCTGGTTCCACGGGTGCCGGCGGTCCACCTGGTTGCCCAGCGGGTCGCGGGTCACGAACATCTCCTGGTCTTCCCAGTCCCGGTAGTACGAGCTGCCGAGCAGGATCCGGATGCCCAGGTTGATGTCCACCAGGTCCGTGGTGACCAGCCGGCCGTCCACCACCACGCCGGGGGTGACGAACATCCGCCGGCCCCAGTCGGACATGTTCTGGTAGGTGAAGTCGCAGTGCTCGGGGTCGTTCAGCGAGCCCCAGCAGCCCAGCATGGTGCGCCGGTAGCCGACCCGCTCGTAGCCGGGCAGCGCGGTGTAGAAGAAGTCGAACAGGTCGTCGTGCAGCGGCACCACGCGCTTCATGAACTCCACGTAGCGCATCAGCCGGGTGTAGTAGTCGGTGAACAGCTGGTGCGTGGCCACCGTGCCGACCCCGCCCGGGTACAGCGTGGAGGGGTGCACGTGGCGCCCCTCCATCAGGCAGAACATCTCCCGGGTGTACCGGCTGACCTGCAGCGCCTCCCGGTAGAACTCGCCGGAGAACGGGTTCAGGGCGCGCATGATGTCGCCGATGTACTTGTAGCCATGGTCGGCCGCGTGCGGCGCCTCGGTGCGGTTGGCCTGCTCCAGCACGCCGGGGTTGGTCTCCGCGACCATCTTCTCGCAGTAGTCCACCCCGACCAGGTTCTCCTGGAAGATGTTGTGGTCGAACATGTACTCGGCGGCCTCGCCCAGGTTGATGATCCACTCACCCAGGTGCGGCGGGCGGACCCCGTAGGCCATGTTCTGGTTGTAGACCGAGCAGGTGGCGTGGTTGTCCCCGCAGATGCCGCAGATCCGGCTGGTGATGAAGTGCGCGTCGCGCGGGTCCTTGCCCTTCATGAAGATCGAGTAGCCGCGGAAGATGGACGACGTGGAGTGGCACTCCACGACCCGCTTGGCCGCCCAGTCGATCTTCGCGTAGATGCCCAGGCTGCCCACGATCCGGGTGATCGGGTCCCAGGCCATCTCCACCAGCTTGGACTGTTCGGTGGACGGGACGGAGGCTTCGGTGGCGGTCATGGCTGCGATCCCCCTACCAGGACTTCCGGTAACCGGTGGTCAGCTCGGCGCCCTTGGTGCGCCACTTGGGTTCGGAGTCGACGCTCTTCAAGGTGATGTTGCGCAGCCGGCGGATCACGGATCCGTAGGCCCCACTGGCCGCGCCGGAGACCTTGCTGCCCGGCGGCGCGTCCATGAACGGCATGAACTTGTCCGGGAAGCCCGGCATGGTGCAGCCGATGCAGATGCCGCCCACGTTCGGGCAGCCGCCGACGCCGTTGATCCAGCCCCGTTTCGGCACGTTGCACTTGACCACCGGACCCCAGCAGCCCAGCTTCACCAGGCAGGTGGGCTGCCCGTACTCGCTGGCGAACTCGCCCTGCTCGTAGTAACCGCCCCGGTCACAACCCTCGTGCACGGTGGAGCCGAACAGCCACTTGGGCCGCCCGGCTTCGTCCAGCGGGATCATCGGCGCGGCGCCGGTGGCCTGGTAGAGCAGGTAGAGGATGGTCTCGGACAGGTTGTCCGGGTGTACCGGGCAGCCCGGCACGTTCACGATCGGGATGCCGGCCTTGGACTTCCAGCTCCAGCCCAGGTAGTCGGCGACGCCCATGGCGCCGGTGGGGTTGCCCGACATGGCGTGGATGCCGCCGTAGGTGGCGCACGTGCCCACCGCGAGCACCACCAGCGCCTTGGGCGCCAGCCGGTCCAGCCACTCGCTGGTGGTCATCGGCTGGTTGGTGTCCGGGTTGTTCCCGAACCCGCACCAGTACCCCTCCTGCTTGATCTTCTCGTTCGGGATCGACCCCTCCACGACCAGCACGAACGGCTCCAGCTCGCCCCGGTCGGCCTTGAAGAACCACTCGATGAAGGTGTCCGCGCCGACATCCGGCCCGCACTCGAAGTCGATCAGCGGCCAGTGCACGGCGATCTTGGGCAGCCCGGGGAGCGCGCCGAGCGCGATCTCCTCGATGCTGGGTTGGGTGGCCGCCGTGAGGGCCACCGAGTCACCGTCGCAGCTGAGTCCGGCGTTGATCCAGAGGATATGGACGGTGGGCGCTTCCTGCTCGGTCGCGGAGGACATCGCGAGTCGCCTTCCTCGGCGTACACCGGGCTGGCGAGGGCACGCCGATATGCCTCGTGGTGGGAGATCTACCGTTGTAACCGGGTCCGGAGGCGCGGGTAAGTGACGCCGACCACTAGAGGTACGACGCACCTAGCTCTTGGCGAGGACGGCGGCGAGATCGTCGGGCACCGGCAGGGATTGGGTGAGCTCCACCCGGGCGCGTCCGGTGTTGCCCTCCGGGTAGCGGCCGAGTGCCGAGCCGGGACGGCCTCGCGGACCCGCACGGGCATGCGTTGGAAGATCATGAGCAGCCCTCCGATGCGCAGCAGGCCTCGCCTCGCCAGGCCTCGCGCCCCTCCTTGACCGCGACGGCCGCGATGACCAGCGCGGCGGCCGGGTCGGCCCACCACCAGCCGAACAGGCTGTTCAGGCCGAGCCCGACCAGCAACACCCCGGAGAGGTAGGTGCACAGCAGGGTCTGTTTGGAGTCGGCGACCGCGCTGGTCGAGCCCAGCTCCCGGCCGGCGCGGCGCTGCGCGGCCGACAGCACCGGCATGACCAGCAGCGACAGCGCGGCCAGCACCAGGCCGACGGTGGAGTGCTCGGCGCGTTCGGCGCCCAGCAGCGCACGCACCGACTCCACGGTGACGTAACCGGCGAGCGCGAAGAAGGACACCGCGATGACCCGGAGCGCCGTCCGCTCCCGCCGTTCCGGGTCGGCGCCGGCGAACTGCCAGGCCACGGCGGCCGCCGAGGACACCTCGATCACCGAGTCCAACCCGAACCCGATCAACGCGGTCGAGGAGGCGAGTGTGCCGGCGCTGATCGCCACGACCGCCTCGATCACGTTGTAGGTGATCGTGGCCGCGACCAGCCACCGGATACGAATCGCCAGCTGGGTCCGGCGGGCGGCCGAGACCGGGGCGGCCATCAGCAGTACCCGGCTTCGTCGGCGGACGGGCAACAGGCCGGGTCGACGGTCAGCACGACGCCGAGCAGGTCGCCGAGCGCGTGAGCCAGCCGGGCATCGGCCAGCTCGTACCGCAGCCGCCGACCCTCGGGCACCGCCACCACCAGCCCACACCCACGCAGGCACGACAGGTGGTTGGACAGGTTCTGCCGGGAGGTGCCCAGCAGCTCCGCCAACTCGGCCGGATAACCCGGGGCCTCGCGCAGCGCCAGCAGCAGCCGGGACCGGATCGGGTCGGAGAGTGCGTGCCCGAACCGAGCCAGCACCTCCCCGTGCGTCAATGTCTCCACAACGCCAAACAGTACAGCGACAGCTGAATAAAGCAACTACTGAACCGTCTGGGCTTCGGTCAGAGCAGGCTCCAGCCTTCGATGACGTACTTGTGCGCGAGGAACTCGCCGAACGCCACCATGATCGCCGGATGGGCGGCGCGCAGGGTCAGCGGCACGACGGCGGGCAGGCGGCGCGGCTCGATGCGCAGCCCGTTGATGAACACGGTGGACCGGTGGAAGTCGCCGATCAGCCCGCTCAGCGCGTCCAGGCCGTCCGAACCGCCGGAACCGTGGCCGTCGCCGGGGGGTTCGCGCAGGTAGATCCGGGTGGCGTCGATCAGCTCGCGCGGCGCGTGGAAGGGTGGCTCGCCGGGCAGGAGGGTCTCGATGCCCATCAGGTTCAGCGCCGCGATGGTGACGGCCAGCCGGGTGTTGGCGACCAGCCGGTAGAGGGCGGCCGGCGCTTCGGCGGCCGAGCCCTCGATCGCGTCGTGGATCACCGTGGACGCGGCGCGACGGGTCTCGGTGGCCACCCGCTCCAGCTCCACCGCGCGGAAGGCGCGATGGCAGCGCTCCTCCTCGGAGAGCCGGGCGGTGTAGATCTTCAGAACCGCCCGCTCGCGGGTGCACTCATCGACCTGACCGGTGTCGGGCCGTCCAGGTGTCCAGCTGGTCCAGTCTAGATACCGCATCTCCGTACACCCGGGCCGATGTTGACAAAAACTGCCCGACTTTACCTCAGGCTCGGTCCAGTGCGGCGGCCACTGTGACCTGTCCGAGGCTGATCCCGGCGTCGTTCGGCGGCACCCGGGAGTGCGTCAGGACCCTCAGCCCGTACCCGTCGAGCCGGTCCCGCAGGCCGTGCAGCAGGGTCACGTTCTGGAACACCCCGCCGGACAGCGCCACCGTGTCCAGTCCGGTCCGGGCGCAGGCGCCGGCCGCCGCCTCGGCCAGTCCGGCGGCGAGGCCGCGGTGGAAGCGGGCGGCGATGGTGCCGGCCGGCCGTCCGGCGCGCAGGTCGCGCACCGCGCCCCGGACCAGGTCGGCGCCGTACAGCACGGCGTCGGTCATCCGCATCGGGTAGCCGTCGCGTACCTCGGGGTCGACCGCCTGCTCCAGCTCCACCGCGGCCTGGCCCTCGTAGTTCACCTCGTCCCGCACCCCGGCCAGCGCGGCCACCGCGTCGAACAGCCGGCCGACGCTGGAGGTCAGCGGGACCGGTAGGTCCGACCCGAGCAGCCGTTCCACCTGCGTCCAACGGGCACCCTGGCGGCGCACCACGGCCAGGTCGGCCAGCTCGCCGTCCGGGTGGGCCGCGCGCAGCCAGGCCGCCGCCATCCGCCAGGGCTGACGGATCGCGGTCGCCCCGCCGGGCAGCGGCACCGTCTCCAGGTGGGCCAGCCGGCGGAAGCCGGTGATCGAGACCTCCATCAGCTCGCCGCCCCAGAGGGTGCCGTCGGTGCCGTAGCCGAGGCCGTCGCAGGCCAGCCCGATCACCGGCCCGGTGGCCCGGTTGTCCGCCAGGCAGGCGGCCAGGTGCGCGTGGTGGTGCTGCACGCCGACCAGCCGGACGCCGGGCAGCTCCAGGGCGTACTTGGTGGACAGGTACTCCGGGTGCAGGTCGTGCGCGACCACCTCGGGGGTGATGTCGAACAGCGTGCGGTAGTGCGCGATGCCCTCGGTGAACGAGCGCAGGGTCTCCGCGTTCTCCAGGTCGCCGATGTGGTGGGAGAGGAACGCCCGGCCGCCCTCGGCCAGGCAGAACGTGCTCTTCAGCTCGGCCCCGCAGCCCAGGACGGGCCGGCGCGCCGGGGTGGCCAGCGGCAGCGGTTCCGGGGCGTAACCCCGCGAGCGGCGGATCGGCAGCACCCGCCCGCCGGTGACCCGCAGCACCGAGTCGTCCGCGCGCGTGTGGATCGGCCGGTCATGGGTGAGCAGCCCGTCGGCGATGCCGCCCAGCCGTTCGGCGGCCTCGCCGTCCCGGTAGGCGATCGGCTCGTCGGAGACGTTGCCACTGGTCAGCACCAGCGGCTCGGCCAGGTCGGCGGCCAGCAGGTGATGCAGCGGGGTGTAGGGCAGCAGCACGCCGAGGTAGCGGTTGCCGGGGGCGACCGAGGGCGCCACCGGGGCGTCCGGGCGGCGGGGGAGCAGCACGATCGGCGCCCGCCGGGAGGTCAGCTCGGCGGCGGCCGTCCCGTCCACCTCGACCAGGCGCCGCGCCGCCGCGAGATCGGCGGCGAGCAGCGCGAACGGCTTGTCCTCCCGGTGCTTGCGGGCGCGCAGCGCGGCCACGGCTCGCTCGTCGCGGGCCAGCGCGGCGAGGTGGTAGCCGCCGATGCCCTTCACCGCCAGCACCGCGCCGGCCCGCAACGCGGCCACGGCGGCGGCCAGCGGGTCGCCGGCCGGCTCGAGGGATGTGCCGGCGGGGTCGGTACACCGAAGGGTCGGGCCGCACGCCGGGCAGCACACCGGTTGGGCGTGGAACCGCCGGTCGGCGGGGTCGTGGTACTCGGTGGCGCACTCCCGGCACATCGGGAAGCCGGCCATCGTGGTGTACCGCCGGTCGTAGGGCACCCCGGTCACGATGGTCAGCCGGGGGCCGCAGTTGGTGCAGTTGACGAACGGGTAGCGGTAGCGCCGGTCGGCCGGGTCGGCCAGCTCGGCGAGGCAATCCGCGCAGGTGGCGGTGTCCGGCGAGATGAGCGCGCCGCGCCGGCCGCCGGCGGCGCTGGCCAGGATGTGGAAACCCGGCTCGGCGGTGGGTGGCAGGTCGTCCACCCGCACCTCGGCGACCACGGCCAGCGCGGGCGCCCGGGTGGGCACCGAGGCGGTGAACCCGGAGAGCGCCGCCGGGTCGCCCTCCACCTCGATCAGCACGCCGGACTCGTCGTTGCGCACGAACCCGGCCAGGCCGAACTCGCGGGCCAGCGCGTACACGAACGGCCGGAAGCCGACGCCCTGCACGATCCCGCCCACCCGGATACGCCGGCGGGCCAGAACCGTGTGGGTCACCGGAGCGCTCGCTGCACGAGCTCCCACAGCACGTGGTACGTGGTGGTCTGGGCCTCCTGGATGCGGTGCACCGAGCTGGACGGCATGACGAACAGGTGGTCGATCTCCCCGCGCGCCGCCACCTCGGCCATCGGGCCGCCGGTGTAGCCGGCCAGCCCGACGGTGAGCATGCCGCGCCGGCGCGCCGCGTCGAACCCACGCAGCACGTTGGCCGACCCGCCGCTGGTGGACAGGCCGAGCGCGATGTCCACCGGGCGGCCGGCGGCGGCCAGTGGCCGGGCGAACACCACCTCGAAGCCCACGTCGTTGGCCAGCGCGGTCAGGGTGGCCACGTCCTCGGCCAGCGCGGTGGCCGGAAGCGGCCGCGCTCCCTCGCCCGGGTCGGTGAACAGGATGGCCAGCCCGGCGGCGTCGGTGCTGGACCCGCCGTTGCCGAAGGTGAACAGCCGCCCGCCCCGGCCGAACCGGTCGGCCATTGCCTCGGCGCACCGGGCCAGCTCGGCCGCCTCCGTCGCGGCGACCTCGGCCCGCAGCCGGCCGATCTCCTCGACCTTCTCCCGGGTGGAACGGGTCACGTCGGCGAGCAGCTCGTCCAGGTCGGCCCGGCCGGCGTGCAGGAACGGGTACAGCGACTCAAGACTCATCGGGTACCACCGCGATCGCCTCGCCCGCGTGGACCAGCACCACGTCCCCGACGCCCGCGTCGACCAGCGCGACCGAGACCTCCTCGGTCCGCCCGGGAGCCGCCTCCACCAGCGCCAACCCGTCCGGCAGCAGCCGGCTGACCCGGACCGGCACCGCCGCGTCCGAGCAGGTGACGCACTCCGGACCCGCACACTCCGGGGTCATCACAACACCCCCGGCTGGTCGAGGAACACATGCACGAGCTCCCACAGCACGTGGTAGGCCGTCACGTGGGCCTCGCGCACGATGCGCGGGTCCGCCGAAGGCACCACCAGCACGTGGTCCAGCCCGTCCAGCCGGGCGATCGCGCCGCCGTCGCCGCCGAGCAGGGCGATGGTGAGCAACCCGGCGTCCCGGCCGAGCGCCAGTCCCTCGGACACCCCGGGGTCCCGGCCGTCCGCGCACAGGCCCAGCGCGATGTCCTGGGGCTCGGCGAACAGCGGCAGCCAGCGGGGCTCGGCGAGCGCCAGCGCGGGCAGCGCGCGCTTGCCGACGATCACCGGATGCGCGAACTCCACCACCACGTGCGCGGCGTCCGCCCGGGCCGCGCCCGCGCCGAAGGCCAGCAGCCGGCCGCCCCGGTGGAACCGGCGCGCCATCGCGTGGCAGGCCAGGGCCAGGTCAGCCGCCGTCTCGGTCAACCCGGCCGTCGGTGCGTCCCGCCGAGCGAACGCCGCCGAGGCGTGCTCGGGTCCGAGTGCGACCGCCATGCCTGCCTCCTCCCTGCCCGTCGGAGGCCACCAGCCGGCCGTAGCGTTCCAGGAACACGTGCAGCGCGGCGTGGGTCTGGTTCAGCCCGTGCACCGAGGCGTCCAGCGCGTGCACGCCGGCGTCGGTGACCCGGTAGATGCGGCGGGCCGGTCCGGTCGAAGAGGTGTGCCACTCGGAGCGCACCAGCCCCTGGCGCTCCAGGGAACGCAGCGCCCGGTAGATCCCGCCGGCGTCACCGTCCACGTCGTGCATCGGGCGCAGCCGGGCCGCCAGCTCGTACCCGTGGTCCGGCGTCTCACACAGCAACAGCAGCAGACAGGGCTGCAGGAAGTTCCTCGGTTCCAGTTCGGCCATCGTGCCCGCGCTTCCTAGGCAGGGCCGTGGCCGTGCCGACCACGGTGGCCCGACCGGACTCGCCCCGGAACGGGCCGGTTTTCGATCGTGGCACGCGGTGACCTCCGTCACAAGGGTCAGCGGTCAGACCCCGGTGGTCGAGCCAGGACGGGCGATCATGAGCACCACGACCACCGCCCAGGTGAGCGCGAAGATACCGGCCATCATCCGCAGCTGGCCGAGCACCGGCGCGACGGCCGAGACGTCCACGGCCTGGCCGTCCAGTGCGCGCATGACGGCGTTCTGGCCGGGCAGCAGCACCAGGGCGAGCAGTCCGGCGGCGACGGCGGTGAGCGCCATCGAGACGACCAGCCAGGCCTGGGTGAGCACGCCCAGCGCGGCGCCGGTGGCGATGCCGAAGACCGGCACGGTGAGGCCGAGCACGGAGTATCCCCGGCTGATCCGGTGCAGCAGGTCCAGCACGCCGCGAGCCCGGTCGCCGCCGTCCAGGGCGGCCTTGGCGTAGCGGGGGAACAGGCTGGTGGCCACCGTGACCGGGCCGATGAAGATGATGGATGTGAGCACGTGCGCGGACAGCAGCAGGATCTTCACGGCGTTAGTCTAGCTATAAGTGAAGCTATAAGCTAGCTTCCGGCGGATGGGGGAGACGGAGGCTCGGCCGCCGACGCTGGTGTTCTCGACGGCGATGCAGATCATCCTGCTCGGTCGGGAGCTGCAGCGTCGGCTGGAGGCCGAGCTGGTCCAGTTCGGCCTGACCATGCGCCACCTGGGAGCGCTGGGGCACCTCTCCCACCGCCCGGACCTCTCGTACAGCGACCTGGCCCGCCGCGCCGGGGTGACCACGCCCAGCATGCTGGCCACGGTGCGCGCGCTGGAGGAGCTGGGCGCGGTCAGCCGGGGGCCGTCGGGCCAGGGTCTGCCGGCGCGGTTGGAGATCACCGAGTCCGGGCGAGAGCTGTTGGACAAGGTGCGCGGGCTGATCGCGGACCTGGACCGGGACCTGCTGGCCTCCTTGCCCGAGCCGGAGCGGGAGGCGCTGAACGCCGCGCTGCGCGCCCTGGTCCCGCCGCCGGGGCGATAGCCCGGACCGCCGAGCCCACCCACCGCGCACTCCCGGCACCGATGCGTTCCCCGGGCGTGATCGCCGATTCTGGCGCTCTGGGGTCGAAAAGCGACGCCAAACCGCCACGAACGACGATCACCCGTCTGGCGGTCACCTTTGGGCGTCCAGGGACGTCGGGCAAGGGAGTGCCCAGTAGGAGGTAGACGCGTTGATGGACGTGTACCAGGCGGTGGCCGGTCGGCGGGCGGTGCGCCGGTTCAGTGATCGGCCGGTGCCGAGGGATGTGTTGGCGCGCGTGCTCGGCGCCGCCGCCCGGTCGCCGTCCGGCGGCAACCTGCAGCCGTGGAACAGCTACCTGGTGACCGGCGCGACCCTGGCCGAGCTGAAGAAGCGGGCCGGTGAGCGGGTGGCCTCGGGCGACCGCGGCGACGAGCGGGAGTTCGAGATGTACCCGCCGGCGTTGAAGTCGCCCTACCGGGAGCGACGGGCGGGCGCGGCCGAGCGGCGCTACGCGGCGATGGGGGTCGCGCGCGGGGACGCCGAGGGCCGCGAGCGGGCCGTGGCGGCGAACTGGGACTGCTTCGGCGCGCCGGCCGCGCTGTTCTGCTACGTGGACCGCGACCTGGGGCGGGCGCAGTGGCTGGACCTCGGCATGTACCTGCAGACGGTGATGTTGTTGCTGCGCGGCGAGGGGCTGCACAGCTGCCCGCAGCTGGCCTGGTCGGTGTACCGGCGCACGGTCACCGAGGTGCTGTCGCCGCCGGCGGGGTTGATGCTGGTCTGCGGCATGTCGATCGGCTACGCGGACGACGCGGGTCCCGTCGTGCGGGTGGACCGCGCCCCGCTGGCGGAGACCGTCACGTTCCTCGACTGACCACCGGGCGGGCCAGCTCGACCATGGCTCGGCCCGCCGCGTGCAGCGGCTCGGGGGAGCGGGCGGCCCGGCTCAGCACGAAGGCGCCCTCCAGCAGCATGATCATCGATTGGCACAGCCAGCGCGCGGTGGCCCGGTCCGGGGCCCAGCGGGCGAACCACTCGGTGCCCTCGGTGACCCAGCCGTCGAACACCTGTGCGGTGGCCACCCGGAGGGTCTCGTTGCTGCTGGCCACCTCCAAGGCCAGGGTGGCGATCGGGCAGGCATCGGCGTAGTCGGCGGCCTCGAGGTTGGCCGCGGCCCGGTCGAACGCGTTGGCCAGCGACTCCAGCGGGTCGGCCACGCTGTTCAGCAGGGCGGCCACCATGTGCCCGTACGCCGCGCCGGCGGTGCGCACGACGTCCTCCGCCAGCTGCTCCTTGCCCCCGGGGAAGAAGTGGTAGATGGAGCCGAACGGGGCGGCGGACTCGCTGGCGATGCGTTTCAGCCCGGTGGCCGCGTAGCCCTCCCGACGGAACAGGGTGGCCGCCGCGTCGCGGATCCTGCTCCGGGTGTCCCGTGTCGGTGTTGCCATGGCTGTTAGCCTACATTAGAACGATCTATCTAGAGCGGAACGCGTTGGCCGAGCGCGCGCCCGGTTCGGCGCGTGCGGGACACGACAGCGGGAAAGGGGTCGCGCATGCCCAAGATCGAGCTGACCGCCGGGCCGGTGGAGTACCAGGACACCGGGGGCGACGGGCCGGTGCTGGTGTTCACCCACGGTGTGCCGATGAGCGCAACGACCCAGTGGCGGAAGGTGGTTCCGCTGCTGGCGGGTTACCGCTGCCTGCTGCCCACGCTGCCCCTCGGCGGCCACCGGGAGCCGATGAGGCCCGGCGCGGACCTGAGCCAGCGCGGCGTCGCCCGGCTGCTCGGCGAGTTCCTGAACCGGCTGGACCTGCGGGACGTCACCCTGGTGCTGAACGACTGGGGCGGTGGCCAGTTCCTGGTGTCCGAGGGACCCGGCAGCGGGGCCGACCGGGTGGCCCGCCTGGCGCTGGTGGCCTGCGAGGCGTTCGACAACTTCCCGCCCGGGCCGGCGAAGGCGCTGGCCGTGGTGGCCAAGGTGCCCGGCGGGGTGTGGCTGCTGATGCAGGCGATGCGGCTGGGTGCGGTGCGCCGGGCCAAGGGCGGCTACGGCGGCATGAGCCTGCGGGGGATCCCGGACGAGGTGCTGGACGACTGGTTCGCGCCCGCCACGGGCAGCCGGGCGATCCGGCGGGACTTCGCCAAGTTCGCCGGCTCCGCCCCGGACCGGGCCACGCTGCTCGCCTGGAGCGAGCGGCTGCGCGAGTTCGACCGCCCGGTGCTGGTGGTGTGGGCGACCGAGGACCGCCTGATGCCCCGCGAGCACGGGCCCCGGCTGGCCGAGCTGTACCCCGGCGGCCGGCTGGTGGAGATCGCCGACTCGGCCACGCTGGTGCCGGAGGACCAGCCGGAACGCCTGGCCGAGGTGCTCACCGGGTTCCTGGCCGAAACCGGCGCCGCTCCGGCCGGCCGGGCCTAGACCCCGGTGCGGGTGCGGCGTTTCTCCAGTGCCGGGCGGATCGCCTCGAAGATCGCGGCCAGCTGGTCGACCTGCTCCTCGGTGAGCCGGTCGAACAGGTGTGTGCGCACGGCCTCCACATGGCCCGGCACGGCGGCCTGGAGGGCGGTGAGGCCGGCGTCGGTGAGCTCGCACACCGCGCCCCGGCGGTCGGTCGGGCATTCCCGCCGCTGCACCCAGCCGGCCGCCTCCAGACGGGCGACCGCGTGGGAGAGCCGGCTGCGCGAGGATAGGCAGGACTCGGCCAGGTCGCACATGCGCCGCGCCCGGCCGGGGGCCTCGGACAGCCGGACCAGGATCTCGTAGTAGGCGTGCGGGATGCCGGCCTCGTTCTGCAACTGCCGGTCCAGCCGATCCATGAGCAGGCGGTTCGCCGCGAGGAGGGCGCGCCATGCGCGCTGCTCGTGCTCGCTCAGCCAACGGGTGGGTCTCATGGGCTCAGATTTCGAGGGGTTCCAGCCGGTCGAGCAGCTCCGCCCGCCGGTCCTCGAACTGGGCCGGCAGCTGGAACCGCCGACCGAGTTCCTGGGGTGACTCGTCGCAGGTCCAACCGCCGTCGGCGTGGGTGACGGCGAGCTCGAACAGCGCCCCGCCCGGGCTGCGCACGTAGACCGACTTGAAGTACTTGCGGTCCTTGAGCTCGGAGATGTCGGTGTAGCCGGCGCCCTCGATGGCGAACCTCAGCTCCTCCTGGTTGGCCAGCGTCTCGGCGTTCCAGGCGAAGTGGTGGATGGTGCCCTCGCCGTACCGCCAGGTCCCCGGCGGGTCGGCCCGGTTGACCACCAGCTCGAGCACGCCGCCCCGGTCGGCCTCGCCGACCCGCAGCGCCACCCGGTCGCCCTCCTCGTCCAGGTCCTTGCCGTACAGGGACTCGCTGGTGAACTCGACCATGTTGGCCGGGTCGGACACGTGCACCCCGACGCCGTAGATGCCGTGGATGGCGTGCTCGGCGGGCACGCCGCCGCCGGTCCAGCCCTGTCTGGGGTCGTCCAGCACCCCGACCAGCGCGTACTCGATGCCGCACGGGTGGCGGAAGCGCAGCCGCCGCTGGTCGGCCACCTCGTCCTCGGTGACCGCGATCCGCCGTTCGGTGAGCCGGGTGTGCCAGAAGTCCAGCGAACCGGCCGGCGCGGCGAGCAGCACCTCGCGGGCCTGGTTGGTGCCCCGCCGGCCCATCAGGCCGGCCTGGCGGAACGGGAACGTGGTCAGCACCGCGCTCGGATCACCGGCCGCGTTGCCGTAGTACAGGTGGTAGATCGGGATGGAGCCGTCGAAGAGCACGGTGCGCTTGATGAAACGCAGGCCCAGGGCGCCGACGTGGAAGTCCACGTCCTCGCGCGCCGGGCCGACCGACATGGTGATGTGGTGGCTGCCGCCAAGGTGCGCCATTCTCCGCCTCCCTCCCCGTTTGCCGTGTGACGGTAGGTGAGGAGCGGGCGCTCGGCGTGCCTCATGGGCCGGCTGTGCGCTGCCAAACAACCGATTGTCCGGGTCGTGCGCTCCCGGACAACTGCCCGCGTTTGGTGGATGATCGGGCAACCACCATGATGGGTGCGGAAACGGATCGGGAGCCGTTCATGTCTGTACTCGTGGACACCAGCACGGTGCCGGTAGCCGACAGGTTCGACTACTGGGCGCACGCGCATGGCCAGGTACTCCACCCGCTGCGGTTGCGCCGGCCCGGGAGCGGGCCGTTCGAGGGCCGGATCCGCGCCTACCAGTTCGGCCCGGTCACCCTGTTCCGCATCGAGGGGAACACCTCGGCGATCCGTCGCACCTCCGAGCTGATCGCCCGGCACGACCCGGAGGAGTTCCAGGTCACCCACCTGGTGCGCGGGCAGTTCCGGGTCGAGCAGGGCGACCGTACCGCGTTCATCGGCGCCGGTGATCTCTCCGCCTACGAGACCTCCCACCCGTACGACGTGCAGGCGCGCAGCGACTTCGAGCTGCTGCTCTACTCCATTCCGCGAGCGCTGTTCGGTGACCGGGCGGAGGCGTTGTGCGGGCGGACCGCGACGGCCGTCCCCCGCGTGGACGCGGCGGCGGCGCTGGCCGGCCCGTTCCTGCGCGGGCTCGCCGACCGGGTGGTGACCGGTGAGCTGGACCTGGGCTCGCCCGGCCTCTCGGACTGCGTGGTGGACATGGTCCGGCTGGTCTTCGACGGCAACCGCGCCGCCTCGGACGGTCCCGCCGAACCGTCCGGCGAAGCGCTGTTCCTGCGCGTGGTCGACTACATCGACGCGCATCTCGGCGAGCCGGACCTCGGCCCGAGGACCCTCGCGGCGGCGCACTTCGTCTCGCCCCGTCTGCTGCACAAGGTGTTCGAGGCGCGGGGGCACACGGTGGCCGGGTGGATCCGGTCCCGCCGGCTGGATGCGGTGAGCCGTGACCTGGTCGACCCGGCGTTGGCCGGGCAGCCGATCCGGCTGCTGGCGGCGGCCCGGGGTTTCCCGGACCCACCGCATTTCACCCGGTTGTTCCGGGCCAACTACGGCCTTACCCCGGGAGAGTACCGCCGGGATAGGTGACGACGGCCGCCTTCCATTGACCTTGGCGAATTACTTAGCTTAGCCTCACCTAACATGATCGAGCGGTCGGCCGAGGCGCCGAAGGTCCGGGTGTTGTACGGCAGCGAGACCGGCAACGCCGAAGGCGTGGCCAGGGACCTGGCGCAGGCGGCGCGGGCGCGCGGCATCGACGCCACGGTGGCCATGCTGGACGACGCCACCCCGGAGGAGCTGGCCAGGGCAGGCTGCCTGCTGGTCGTGGCGGCCACCACCGGCGAGGGCGACATGCCCTACAACGCCGACCGGTTCTGGTGCGCGCTCTCCGAGGAGACCGCCGCGCGGATGGACGGGGTGCCGTTCGCCGTGCTCGGCCTCGGCGACACCGGCTACTTCGACTTCTGCCAGGCGGCCATCGAGCTGGACATCCGGTTCGCCGAGCTGGGCGGGCGGCGGCTGCGGGAAGTGGTCAAGTGCGACGTGGACTTCGAGGACGAGGCCGCCGCGTGGGCCGGCGAGATGCTCGAGCTGCTCACGCCGGAACCGGAGCCGGTGGTGGTCGGCTCCGCCCCGCGCCGGCACGAGCCCAAGGCGGCCACGGTGCTGGCCAACCGGCCGCTCTCCGGCCCGGGGGCGCTGAAGGAGGTGCGCCACCTCAAGCTGTGCCTGGCCGACACCGGGCTGACCTACCGGCCGGGTGACTCGCTCGGAATCCTGCCGGGCAACGACCCGGTGTTGGTCGCCCGGCTGATCGCCCAGGTCGGCGGCGCGGCGGGGGAGGACGTCGACGGCCGGCCGCTGCACCAGGTGCTGACCACCGACTACGAGATCAGCCGGCCGTCCCGGGAGCTGGTGGAGGAGGTCGGCCGGCGCACCCAGGACCCCGAGCTGCGCGGCCTGCTCGCCGGCGGGGACCGCGCGGCGCTGCACGAGTTCCTCTGGGCGCGTGACGTGCTGGACCTGCTCAAGCTGGCCACCCGGCCCCCGTTGACCTCGGTCGAGTTGCTCGAGCTGCTGCGCCCGTTGGCTCGGCGGTCCTACTCCATCGCGTCCAGCCCGTTGGTCTCCCCGGAGCGCGTGGAGCTGGCGGTGGCCACCATCCGCTACCGGGCGCAGGGCCGGGACCGGGGCGGCGTGTGCTCCACCCACGTGGCCGACCGGATCAGCCGGGGTGACGTGGCCACCGTGGTGCTCGAGCCCAACGAGAACTTCCGCCCGCCGGCGGACGGCGACCGACCGATGATCATGGTCGGGCCGGGCACCGGGGTGGCCCCGTTCCGGGGCTTCCTGCACGAGCGGCGGGCCAGCGGCGCGCGCGGGGGCAACTGGCTGTTCTTCGGCGGCCGGCACCGCCGCTGTGACCTGCTGTACGGCGACGAACTGCTGGCCATGGCCGATGACGGCCACCTGAACCGGCTGGACCTGGCCTTCTCCCGGGACCAACCGGCCAAGGTCTACGTGCAGGACCGCATGCGGGAGCAGGGCCGGACGCTCTACCAGTGGTTGGCCGACGGCGCGCACTTCTACGTCTGCGGGGACGCCGAGCGGATGGCCGGCGACGTCGACGCGGCGCTGCACGGGATCGTCGCGGAGCACGGCGGCATGTCCGAGGACAAGGCGGTCGACTTCGTGAACGACCTCAAGCGGGAGCACCGGTACGTGCGGGACGTGTACTGACCGGGTATGAGCTTTCGCTCATGCCCCTCCCGAAAGCTCATTGGATCGGCCGGCCGGCCGCGCACAGAATGGCGGCATGAACAGCTCCCTGCGTATCGCGGTCATCGGGGATTTCGACCCTGGCTTCGCCCCGCACCGGGACACCGAGGCGGCCCTGCGGCACAGCGCCGCCTGGCTGGGTGTGGCGGTGGAGATCGGGTGGGTGGCCACCGGCGGGCTGGAGGAGGACCTCGGCCCGGTGCGCGCGGCGGACGCGCTGTGGTGTGCCCCCGGCAGCCCGTACCGCAGCCTGACCGGGGCGGTCGACGCCCTGCGTCACGGCCGGGAGCGGGGCATTCCGACGCTGGGCACCTGCGGTGGCTGCCAGCACATGATCATCGAGTACGCCCGGAACGTGATGGGTTTCGTGGATGCCCGGCACGCCGAGTACGACCCGTACGGATCGGAACTCTTCGTGTCGGAGCTGACCTGTTCGCTGGCCGGGAAGACGATGCCGGTGCGCTTCGCCGCCGACTCCCGGACGGCCGGCTGGTACGGCGCGGAACGGGCCACGGAACGGTACTACTGCAACTTCGGGCTCAACCCGGAGCACCGGAAGGCGGTGCACGAGGCCGGGCTGCGGGTGGTCGGTGAGGACGACGACGGCGAGGCCCGGGTGTTGGAGATCCCGGAGCACCCGTTCTACGTGGCGACCCTGTTCGTACCGCAGGCCCGGTCCACCCCCGAGCTGCCGCACCCGCTGGTCACCGCCCTGCTACGGGCCGCCGCGTGACGTTCACCCAGCTGCGGGTGCTGTTGGCGGTCGGCCGGCGGGGAGTGTGACCGGTGCGGCGGCGGAGCTGGGTATCACCCAGTCCGCGGTGAGCCACGCGCTGCGCGCGCTGGAGCGGGAGCTGGGGGTGGCGCTGCTGGTGCGGCACAGCGCGGGCGTGGAGCTGACCGACGCCGGCCGGGTCGCGGTGAGACGGGCCATTGTGATCATCGACCAGCTCGACGGGCTCACCGGCGACCTGGATGCCGCGCGCGCCGACCGGCTCGGTGGTGAGCTGCGCCTCGGTGTCGTGCCGAGTGTGAACGCGCGGGTGGTGCCGGCCGTGTTGCGCGAGTTCACCACCGAACAGCCGCAGGCCCGGCTGGCCGTGCTGGAGGGGTCGGACGGCGAGGTGCTGGAGTGGCTGCGCACCGGAGCGGTGGACGTCGCGACGGTCGCCGGCGATGCGCCCGACCTGGTGGGCACGCCGCTGACCAGTGACCGGGTGGTCGCCGTGGTGAGCTCCGCCCATCGGGTTGCCGGGCGCGAGTCGGTTGCGCTGGCCGAGCTGGCCGCCGACCCGTTCATCATGTCCACCGGTGGCTGCGAACCGCTGGTCGCCGGGGTGGCCCGGCGCGCCGGGGTCGCGCTGCGCTGCCACTACCGGGTGCGCGACATGAACAGCATCCTGGCCATGGTGGCGGCCGGGCTCGGCGCGACGATCGTGCCCGAGCTGGCCGTGCCGGCGGTCGCGGCCGGCGTGAGCCTGGTGCCGTTGGAGCCGGCGGAACGGCGCTCGGTGTCGCTGGCGAGCCTGGCCGACGTCGAGCCATCGGCATTGGTCACCGCGTTCCGCGCGGTCGTTCAGCGGGTGGTACGACCGGAGTCGGGCTTACCATCGGGGCGTTGATCACGAAGGGGTGAGGGATGTCCTATCAGTACGTGCGGGTGGAACGGCCGGCCGAGCTGGTCACCCGGATCCACCTGGCCCGCCCGGAGCAGCGCAACGCGCAGAACCCCGAGCTGCTGTACGAGCTGGACGCGGCGTTCGCGTCCGCGGCGGCGGACGACGACACCCGGGTCATCGTGCTGGCCGCCGACGGGCCGGACTTCTCCTCCGGGCACGACCTGCGCGGCGGGTTCCACATCCCGGGCGCACCGGTGGCCGGTATCCAGGGCGGCTTCGGCGCCGAGGGGGTGGAGGGTCACTTCGCCTTCGAGTGCGAGGCCTACCTGGGGCTCTGCCGGCGTTGGCGGGAGATCCCGAAGCCGACCATCGCGCAGGTGCAGGGCCGGGTGATCGCCGGAGGCCTGATGCTGGTCTGGCCGATGGACCTGGTGGTGGCGGCCGAGGACGCCAGCTTCTCCGACCCGGTGGTGGCCTTCGGGGTGAACGGCGTCGAATACTTCGCCCACGTGCACGAGGTCGGCGCGCGCAAGGCCAAGGAGATGCTGTTCACCGGCGCGGCGCTGAGCGCGGCCGAGGCCCGGTCGCTGGGCATGGTCAACCGGGTGGTGCCGGCCGACCGGCTGGAGGCGGAGACCCTGGAGCTGGCCGGCGCGATCGCCATGCGCCCGCCGTTCGGGCTGCGCATGGCCAAGGCCAGCGTGAACCGGGCGCAGGACGCGCAGGGCATGCAGCAGGGCATCGACGCCGCCTTCGCCATGCACAACCTGGGTCATGCGAACAACCTGGCGCGCTACGGCTCCCTGGTGGACGTCAGCGGCGCCGAGGTGATCCGGAACCTGAGCAAGCGTTCCTGAGGGGTTACGAGGCCGCCTCGAGTGGCGGGCCATTGCGCCACACGACGGCCAGGTCCTGAATCGGCAGGTCCAGTGCCTCGCTGAGGCAGACGATCGTGCCGAAGGCGGGGGTCGGGAGCCGACCGGTCTCGATCTTGCGCAACGTCTCCGGCGACATGCCGGCCGCCCGCGCCACGTCGCCGAGATCGCGGTCGGCCCGCGCTTCACGCAGCAGCCTCCCGAGACGCCGGCCGGCCTCGATCTGTTCGGGCGTGAGCGGATTGCGGACCACGGCACCAGGGTACGGGTGGTATTTTAATACCCGCAAGTGCTACGTTGGGTATAATTATACCAACGTACGGGTGAGGGTCTGCATGATCGAGTTGAAGTCGCCGGCGGAGATCGAGCGGATGCACACCACCGGGCGGTTCGTCGCCCAGATCCTGTCCGAGCTGAGCGAACTCGCCGACGTCGGCGTCAACCTCCTCGACCTGGAACACCACGTCCGCGGCCGGATCCGCCAACGCGGGGCGCGGTCCTGCTACTGGGACTACGCGCCGTCGTTCGGCAACGGCCCGTTCCGCAACGTCACCTGCCTGTCGGTCAACGACGCGGTGCTCCACGGACTGCCCCACGACTACGCGCTGCGCGATGGGGACATCCTCAGCATGGACCTCGCGGTCGGGATCGACGGCTGGGTGGCGGACGCCGCCCGCACCGTCATCGTGGGCACGCCGGCCGACGAGGACCGGCGACTGCTCCGGGCGACCGAGGAAGCGCTCGCCCTCGGTATTGAGGCCGCGCGCCCGGGCAACCGGCTGGGCGATGTCTCGGCGGCGATCGAGGCCGTCGCCACCGACTACGGCTACCCGATCAACACGGAGTTCGGCGGCCACGGTCTCGGGCGGACGATGCACGAGGACCCCCATATCCCCAACCGGGGCCGCGCCGGCCGGGGCCTCAAACTCCGGGCGGGCATGACCCTGGCGCTCGAGCCCTGGCTCGCCCGCACCACCGACCGGATCGTCTTCGACCCCGACGGCTGGACGATCCGCTCGGCCGACGGCTCCCGCACCGCCCACTCCGAGCACACGATCGCCATCACCGAAGACGGCCCCCTGGTGCTCACTCGATTTCCGGTCGAGCACTAGGTGTTTCGAAGTGTCGGCCTGCCGGATTGGGGCACCAAGGAGGCGTCGCCCCGTGCGTTCGGTTCGGCCGCCGGCGTCCCGGCCGCTGCCTGGTGATCATGAAATGCATGGTCAGCATGACACCAGGGCCGCTCTGGACGGGCCGACGCGACCACAATGTCATGCTGATCATGGACTGGCCGCCAAGGTCGACCCATCGGTCACCCTGGCTGCGCGAGGGGAACATCGTGGGGGTTCGATCTTGGTTTCACACCCCGTGGTGTTGCAGTCCTGAAACGTAGGTGACGACGGGAACGTGCCGGGCGGCACCCGAGCCGCAGCGTGGAACTTTGCCGCGGCCGCGGTGCTGCCCGGCGGGTTCTCGTTCGTTCCGCGACCAGGACCCACGGGCCCCTGGCGGCCCTGCGCTGTCTTTGACGCTGTGGGTGGTGGCTGGGCGGGGGTGGTGTGGGATGATCGTCGTCTCGGGCGGTGTGGCCGCGATTTTCGCGGTTGTACCGCCATGGGCAGTGATCAAGGTCGCCGGGCGCGGCTCTGCCGCCAGAAATGACGATCACTCATCGTCTGGCCCCGGTCCGCTGTTGCCAGTGGCGGATGAGGCGGGCACCGGCTGCCTGAGGATTGGGCAACGGCCTGCCGTGCGCGGCGGCCCGGATGTCGTGGTGACCAGGTGATCGGTGATCATCAGACAGTCAGCGTGATTGTGGTGGCCGACAACGACCCCGGCTGCCTGATGATCAAGAGATCTCCGGTTACCGGCGTCCGTGTGGGCACACACGAGGCGGCGCCGCTGCCGCGGTGGAACTGCCTGCCGTATCGTCCAGGCGACCTTCAACTCCGTTCAAACCCGGCGGGTCAGCATTTTGAAACACGCGCTAGTTCGAGCCTTTAGGCGAGCAGAAGCAGCGGGTGCTCCAGCAACCGGGTGAGGTGCTGCAGGAACGCGGCGCCGACGGCGCCGTCGATCGCCCGGTGGTCGCAGGACAGGGTGAGCCGGAGGATCGATCGGAGCACCGGCTGGCCGTCCACCGGGCGGAACTCCTCGGTCGCCGCGCCGACCGCGAGGATCGCCGCCTCCGGTGGGTTGATCACGGCGGTGAACTGTTCGAGGCCGAACATGCCCAGGTTGGACACGGTGAAGGTGCCGCCGGACACGTCCGGCAGGCGCAGCTTGCCGTCCCGCGCCTTCGCCGCCTTGGCCTGGCTCTCGGCCGCGATCTCGGAGATCGTCCGGCGATCCGCGTCGTGGATGACCGGCACCATCAGCCCGGCCGGGGTGGCCACCGCGATGCCGAGGTGCACGCCCCGGTGCCGGCGCAGCACGTCACCGGCGAACGAGACGTTCACCTCGGGCCGGGCGCGCAGCGCGTTCGCGGTGGCCTTCACCACCAGGTCGTTCACGCTGATCTTGGGGCCGCCCGTGGCGGCGACCGCCGCGTTCAGGTCCTTGCGCAGGGCGAGCAGCTCGGTGACGTCGACCGCACTGGTCAGGTAGATGTGGGGGGCGTCCTGCTTGGCCTTGGTCAGTCGGGCCGCGGCGATCCGCTGCACCCGGGTCAGCGGTATCTCGTCCACATCGGCAGTCGGTGCGGTGGGGAGGGTGGCCGAGTCGGCGACGGCGGTGGGTGCACCCGGGGTGGTAGCCGCGTTGGGCGCGCCGGCGCTGGCGGCCGGCGGTGCGGTGGTGGTCTGTGTGGTGGTGGTCGGTGTGGGGGTGGTCGGTGTGGGGGTGGCGGCGTCGATGTCGGTCCGGGTGATGCGTCCGCCCGGGCCGGTGCCCCGCACGGAGGCCAGGTCCACGCCGCGCTCCTTGGCCAGCCGGCGGGCCAGCGGGGAGGCCTTGAACCGCTGGTCACGCGGCGGACCCTCGTCCCGCGCCGCCGGCAGCGGGTCGGCCGGGGCGCCGGTGGCCGGCCCCACCGGCGCGGTCTCCGGCTCCGGGCGGGCCGAATCGGCTTGCCCGGCGGGTTCGTCGAGGATGGCCGGGGCGGGGGTTGGTTCGGGGGAGGTGCCGGTGCCGTCGCCGAGGATGCCGATCGCGGTGCCGATGGGGACCCGGTCGCCGGCCTGAACGAGAATGCGCTCGAGCACCCCGTCCTCGTAGGCCTCGAGCTCCATGATGGCCTTGTCGGTCTCGATCTCGGCCAGCGCGTCGCCGGTGGCCACCCGGTCGCCCGGCTGTTTGAGCCAGCCGGCGACCACTCCGTCCTCCATGGTGTCGGACAGCCGGGGCATGGTGATCTCGGACATCGGGGGCTTCCTCGCGGTGGTCAGCGGCGGCGGCCGACGGCGGCCAGGGTTTCCCGAGCCGCGGTGAGCAGGGACTCGGTGGACGGCAGGGCGGCCTGTTCCAGGGGCTTCGCGTAGGGCAGCGGCACCTCGGCGGCGGCCACCCGGCGCACCGGGGCGTCCAGGTAGTCGAACGCCCCGTCGGAGATGCTCGCGGCGATCTCGGCGCCGATGCCGTAGGTGAGCCAGTCGTCCTCGGCGACCACCGCGCACCCGGTTCGGCGCACGGAGTTCACCAGGGTGTCCCGGTCCAGCGGGCGCAGGCTGCGCAGGTCGATCACCTCGGCGGAAATGCCTTCCTCGGCCAGCCGCGCGGCGGCGTCGGCGGCCACCGCCGCCATGCGGGAGTAGCCGATCAGGGTGATGTCGGTGCCGGGGCGGGTTACCGCGGCCTTGCCGATCTCGGCGGGCGCCAGGTCGTCCGGGACCTCGCCCTTGGCGTTGTAGAGCGCCAGGTTCTCCAGGAACAGCACCGGGTCGTCGTCCCGGATGGCGGCCAGCAGCAACGCCCGGGCGTCGGCCGGGGTGCTCGGCGCGACCACCTTCAGCCCGGGCACGAAGGCGTAGTAGAGCTCGATGTTCTGCGAGTGGGTGGCCCCCAGCTGCTGGCCCCCGCCGCCCGGGGTGCGGATGACCATCGGCACGCTGGTCTGCCCGCCGAACATCCCGTAGATCTTCGCCGCGTGGTTGACGATCTGGTCCAGCGCGATCAGCGAGAAGTTGATCGTCATGATCTCCACCACCGGGCGGAGGCCGAGCATCGCGGCACCGATCGCCGCGCCCACGAAGCCCTCCTCGGAGATGGGGGTGTCCCGGACCCGTTTCGGGCCGAACTCGTCGAGCAGGCCGGCGGTGATCTTGTAGGAGCCTTCGAACGTGCCGATCTCCTCGCCGATCAGGAACACGCTCTCGTCGCGGTGCAGCTCCTCGCGCAGGGTGCCGCGCAGCGCCTCGCGGTAAGTCATGAGGGGCATCTGCGCTCCTAGCTGTGAACGGGTTCGGCGTAGAGGGCTTCGGCGGGCAGCCGGCGGGTCTCGCCGGCGACCGGGGTGGCGTAGGTGTAGTCGAACAACGTCTTGGCGTCCGGGTGCGGGCTGTCGTCGGCGTAGGCCACCGCGGCGTCGGCCTCGGTATGCGCCTCGGCGACCAGGGCGTCCAGGCCGGCCTCGTCCGCGGCCTTGGCGGCCAGCAGCTCTGCCCGCATCCGGGGCAGCGGGTCGGCGTCCTTGGCCTTCTGCGCGTCCTCGGAGGCCCGGTACCGGGCGGGGTCCACCACGGAGTGCCCGCGCAGCCGGCTGCTCACCGTCTCCAGCAGCGCCGGCTCCCGCTCGGTCCGGGCCCGCTCGACCAGCCGGCGGGCGGCGTCCCGCACGGCCAGCACGTCGTTCCCGTCCACCCGCTCGCCGTGCATCCGGTAAGCCGCCGCGCGCCGGAACAGCTCGGGCTCGGCGGCCGCCTGCTCCACCGTGGTGCCCATGCCCAGGTGGTTGTTCACCACCACGTACACGATGGGCAGGCGCCACAGCGCGGCCAGGTTGAGCGACTCGTGGAAGGCGCCGATGTTGGTGGTCCCGTCGCCCATCTGGCACATCACCACGTCGTCCCCGTCGCGGTACTCGATGGCCAGCGCGGCGCCGGTGGCCACCGGTACCTGCCCGCCGACGATGCCGTACCCGCCGAGCAGCCGGGCCTCGGTGTCGAACATGTGCATGGACCCGCCCCAGCCCTTGGAGGTGCCGGTGGTGCGGCCGTAGAGCTCGGCCATCACCCGGCCGGGGGCGATGCCCTTGGCTATCGCGTAGCCGTGCTCCCGGTAGTTGGTGAACAGGTAGTCGGTGGGCCGCAGCGCGGCCATCAGGCCGACCACGGTGGCCTCCTCACCCAGGTTCAGGTGGCAGTAGCCACCGATCTTGGCCTGGGTGTAGCCCTGCGCGGCGCGTTCCTCGAACCGCCGGATCAGCGCCATCTGCCGGTAGTAGCCGCGCAGCGTCGCCGGGTCCTCGGTCGCGTACGGGCTCTTCTTCGTGCCGCTCTTCGCCACGCGCTCAGTCTGCGTCCGGCCCGGGGATCACCGGCATGCGCGAGTGCACATGACTGCGGTCACATCATTGGGCAGATTGCCCAATTTCGCCCGGCAGGTCGATCGCGTCCAGGGCCAGCGAGAGCTCCACGAACGCCTGCCGCCCCTCCAGGTCGCGGCCGAGCAGGGACTGCACCCGGTGCAGACGGTTGAGGACCGTGTTGCGGTGGCAGTACAGTCGTTCGGCCGCCAACCCGGCCGACCGTCCGGCGTCCAGCCAGGCGGTCAGGGTGTGCAGCAGCATCTCCCGCTCCCTGGCCGGCAGCTCGAGCAGCGGGTCGAGCCAGGAGGCGACCAGCCGCCGGCGCAGCTCGGGGGAGCCGACGAGCAGGCACTGCGGGAAGCGGTCCTCCACCGGGACCAGGGCGACCGTCCCGCTGGGCAGAGTGCCCAATGTCGTCAGCGCGAGCCGGTGCGCCAGCCCGACCTCGGCCAGCCCGTGCGCGGTGCTGGCGGCAGCCGCCCGGCCGCGGGCGAGCGGACGCAACCGGTCCAGTACGAAACCCGGCCGGTGGCTGTCCAGCGGGATCAGGCCGATCAGGGTGTCCGCCCGCAGGTGCCACACCGAGCCGACCCGCACGGAGGCCAGCGCGGTGCGCGGCCCGCGCAGCGTCGGCTCGCCGTCCGCGCCGACGTCCGCGACCACCACCAGGTAGGCGCCTCCGCGCGGCAGGTCCAGCTGTTCGGCCACCCGCTGGGCGAACGCGTCGTCCCTGGCCCGGTCGGCGAGTACCCCTTCGATCAGCGCGTGGCGGTGCTGCTCGTCCCGGCGCAGTTGCTCCAGCTGGGCGCTCCGGTAGGCGGCGGCCAGCGCGGAGGACAACCCGTCCACCACCGCCCAGATCGCCGTGGCGGCGGGGCCGATGGCCTCCGGCGGAGTGCGGACCGCCCGCTCCAGCATCGCCTCCCAGACCACTCGGCCGCCCAGCCGGAAGGTGCGCAGCATGGCCTCCAGCGGAACGCCCTGCGCCGCGCGGTGCCGGCCGATCTCGGCGGCCACGTCGTCGGTGTCCGACCCGGGTTGGTCGCCGGTGAGCAGGTGGAGCACCCTGGTCAGGTATCGGTGGCAGCCGTCCCGCAGCTCGCCCGGTGGCACCGGGCGGTAGTCGGCCGACTCCGGCCCGCCCCGGAAGATGGCCGCGAGCAGCCGGTCGGTCAGCTCCGGCACGTCGTCCAGCCAGGCGGCGGCGAGCGCCCGCGTGGGGTCGGCGGTAGCCGTGTCCTCCATGCCGATGCAGGTTAGTCGCCCGGCGTTGTGAGAAAGCCTCTCGTTCACCGCACGGTCCGTGGGCACTCGGCACCGCGACCAGGCGGCGGGCGGTGCGCATCACGCCTAACCGACCACCCGCAGCTCGGCCACGGTCCGCCGGCCGGGACGGGCGCGCCGTACCTCGGCGAGGCGCAGGCCGGCCGCCGAGGCGACCCCGGCGACGGCGTCCGGGCCGACCGATGCCCAGGGGAACCATCCGCCGACCGGGCCGTGCCGGCCGACCAGGCGGGCCGGCCCCCGCCACAGCCCGGGCTCGGCGCCCAGTTCCACCAGCACCGACCCGCGCGGGTGCAGCAGCCGCCGTACCCGGTGGAGCAGCCCGACCGGGTCACCGCCGATGCCGATGTTGCCGTCGGCCAGCAGGGCGTGGTGCCAGCGGCCCTCCCCGGGGATGCGCGAGAAGAGGTCCCGCCGGAGCGCCACCGCCCCGCGCGCCGCGCACAACCGGACCGCGACCGGAGAACTGTCCACCCCCAGCGCCGGCACTCCCCGTTCGATCAGCGCGGCCACCAGGCGTCCCGGCCCGCACCCCAGATCAACGGTCGGCCCCAGGCACCCGTCCAACAGCCACCGGTCCGACCGCCCCGCCCGTTTCCGCCACCGCCGGCTGTCCAGCCGCACCACCCCAACCCCCCTCCGCTCCAACCACCACCAGCCGCCGCCGAGCGCACACCCAAAGGCGTCACCTCCGCCGGGCGGCTCACCTCCCGGCGGCTCGCACACACCGACCGGCGCCGGCACACGGACCGCCGCTGGTGTGTGGGCGCCAAACCGTGTGTGTGAGCGGGTCACCGGCCCGCCCGGACGGGGCGGCGGGTGAGGAGTTCGGCTACCGCGGGGGCGAAGCGGCCGGGGGTGTTGGCGTTGGTGATCGCCGATGCGACGGCGAGGGCGTCGTCGGCGGTGTCGACGTCGCGGTGTTCGGGCAGCAGCCACGTGCGGAGGCCGGCGGCGCGCAGCACGTGAAGGGTGCGCTCGCCGGTGTCCGCCCGGGATGTCGGTACATCCGCGATCAGCACGGCCGCCCGGGGATCGCGCAGGCCCAGCGCCCACCAGCCGCCGTCGCTGGCCGGGCCGAGTACCGCGTCCGGTCCGTCCGGGGCGCGTAGCGGGGCCAGTGCCTCGGTCAGGTCTCCGGGGCGCAGCTGCGGGGTGTCCATACCGATCTGCAGCACCGGCCGGCCGGGCAGGCGGTCGGCGGCGTCGGCGTGCGCGGCAGCGATCCGGTCGCCGAGCCGGTCACCGCGCTGGGCGAACCACCTCGGGCGGGCAAGCGCATCGCGGGCCAGTGCGTCGCGGACAGGTGCGTCGCGGGCCAATGCGTCGGGAACAGGTGCGTCGCGGGCCAGCGGGTCGTCCGCCGGGTCGTTTGTCGGGTCGCTCGTCGGGCGGGCCAGCCGATCGCGCATCGGAGAACCCGCCGGTTCGGGCGGCCGGCCGGCCAGTGCGATGCGCAGCTCGGTGCGTCGTTCGGCTTGGGCCAGCCGGCCGGTCCAGGCGACCAGGTCGACCGCGCCCGGTACGGCGCGCACCGCGTCCAGCGTGTCCAGCAGCGCGGCCGCCGCGATCCGGGCCGCCTCGACCGGCGTCGCCGGAGGGCACAGCCGGGTCTTGGCCAGCCCGGCCACCGGCGCCTTGGCCAGCACCAGCAGCCCGGCGTCCGGGCCGATCGTCGGAAACCTCACCGCGCACCGGCCAGCACCGAGCTCATCGCCCAGGCCGCCCGCACGGTGCCGCGCACCGATCCGGACACCTTCGAGCGGCCGCCGGTCCTCGGCGAGTACGCCACGTCCGTCTCGTGGATCCGCCAACCGGCCGCCCCGGCGCGCAGCAACAGCTCCAGCGGGTAGCCGTAGGTCCGGTCCCGCACACCGAGGGCGAGCAGGGAGTCACGGCGGGCCGCGCGCACCGGGCCGATGTCGCGCACCGGGATGCCGCGACGGCGCAGCAGCGCGGCGATCAGCAGGTTGCCCCCGCGGGCGTGCCACGGCCAGGCCCCCCGGCCGGCCGGGACCCGCCGGCCCACGGCCAGATCCGCCCCGCCGGCGACGGAGGCGACCAGCCCGGGCAGTGCCTCGGGGGCGAGCGAGCCGTCCGCGTCCAGCACGCAGACCACATCGGCGGTGGCCGCGAGCAGACCGGCGTGCACGGCGGCGCCATAGCCACGCTTCGGTTCGGCAACCACACGGGCGCCCGCGGCGGCCGCGACCGAGGCGGTGTCGTCGGTGCTGCCGTTGTCCACCACGATCGCCCGGTAGCCGGCCGGCAGCCGGCCCAGCACCCCGGGCAGTGCCTCGGCCTCGTCCAGGCAGGGCAGCACCACATCCACGCTGGTGATCATGTTTCGCAGCGTAGGGAGGTGAGGGCGCCGGGAGGCCGGTTCGCCTGCTTACGGATTCGTGACGTCCGCGCCGCGCGGCCTCGGGTCGTCGTACCGTGCAGCATGGTCAACGGCTCCACGAGCAGCGCCGCCGCCGGGCACATCCTGGTGATCGACGACGACCCGACCGTGCGGGACGTGGTCGGCCGCTACCTCAGCCGCGCGGGTTACCAGGTCTCGGCCAGCCCGGACGGGGAACACGGGCTGCGGGCCGCGGCGGCGCGCCCACCGGACCTGGTGGTGCTGGACCTGATGCTGCCGGGTCGTTCCGGCCTGGAGGTGTGCACCGAGCTGCGGGCGGCCAACGCGGACACCCCGGTGATCATGCTGACCGCGCTCGGTGAGGAGGAGGACCGGGTGACCGGCCTGGAACTGGGAGCGGACGACTACGTGACCAAGCCGTTCAGCCCGCGTGAGCTGGTGCTGCGGGTGGGTTCGGTGTTGCGCCGCTCGCGGGACGCGGCCCGCCCACCGGTCGGTGCGCCCGCCCTCACCGACGGCGACCTGGCCGTGGACGAGTCGGCCCGGCGGGCCACGCTGGCCGGCCGGGAGCTGGCGTTGACCACCCGCGAGTTCGATCTGCTGGCCTTCCTGATGCACAACCCGGGCCGGGCCTTCGGCCGCCCGGAGCTGCTGGAACGGGTGTGGGGCTGGAGCTTCGGGGACCAGTCCACGGTCACCGTGCACGTGCGGCGGCTGCGGGAGAAGGTGGAGCCGGACCCGACCGCGCCGCGCCGGATCAGTACCGTCTGGGGCGTCGGCTACCGCTACGACCTCGGTGGAACGGGATGATCGGGGTTCTCACCGAGCTGGCCCACGTGGGCTGGCTGGCGTTGGCGTTCACCCTGCCGGTGGCGCTGGGCGGCGCGGTGCTGCTGCACCTCATGCGCCGCCGTTCGATCACCGCCGCGGTCACCGTGCTGGTGCTCATCCCGGTGCTGGCCGCGCTGGTCGGTGTGCTGGCGGTGAGCGGCTTCATGCTCAACCCGATGCTGAACGAGATCATCGCGGTGTGCCTGGTGGTGGCGGCCGTGTCGGTGCCGGCCGGGCTGCTGCTGGGCCGGGGCCTGGCCCGCGACAGCGTGTGGGAACGGGAGGCCAGGGCGCGGGAGCGGGCGGCCGAGCTGGCCCGCCGCGAGCTGGTCACCTGGATCAGCCACGACCTGCGTACCCCGCTGGCCGGCATCCGCGCGATGTCCGAGGCGCTGGCCGACGGGGTGGTACACGAGCCGGCCGAGACCGCCGAGTACGCCCAGCGGATCGGCAAGGAGACCGAGCGGCTGGCCGGCATGGTGGACGACCTGTTCCAGCTGTCCCGCATCACCTCCGGCGCGCTGCGGCTGACCCTGGACGCGGTGCCGCTGGGCGAGGTGGTCTCCGAGGCGGTGGCCGGCGAGCTGGCGCACGCGTCGCGCAAGGGCGTGCGGTTGGTGGCCGACCCGGACACCAGCTGGCCGGTGGTCCGGGGCAGCGACCCCGAGCTGGCCCGGGTGGTGCGCAACCTGTTGTCCAACGCGGTCCGGCACACCCCGCCGGACGGTTCGGTGGTGCTCGCCGCCGGGGTGGCGGACGGCCAGGCCTGGCTGCACGTGCAGGACGGCTGTGGCGGCATCCCGCCCGCTGATCTGTCCCGGGTGTTCGACGTGGCGTTCCGGGGGAACGTGGCGCGCAGCCCGGCCGACGAGGCGGACACCGGTGCCGGGCTGGGCCTGGCCATCGCCCGTGGCCTGGTCGAGGCGCACGACGGCCGGATCGAGGCGGCGAACCACGGCCCCGGCTGCCGGTTCGAGGTACGGCTGCCGTTGGCCGTCCGGGACTGAGGCTCTTACCGGAGGCTTACGGAACCGCCGGAACGACGCCCGAGAGCTGATCAACGCTCTAGCTTCGGCTGCGTGAAACTCGACGAGCTGAACCGGCTCGCGGCGGAGCGCACCCGGAGCATGTGGCGCAGCCCGTTGCGCGGCCCGTGGCTGACCTCGGTGCTCGGCGCGGTGCTGCTGGCCGGCCTGCCGCTGGTGGCGATCACCGGGCTGTTGGACTACGTCGCCTACGGGCCGGCGTTCGGCCAGGCGTTCCCGTTGGCGGTCGGGCCGTTCCACCTGCCGCTGTTCGACTGGCCGACCCGGCCGTCCTGGTTGTTCCGGCTCCCCCAGGGGCTGCACGTCGGCCTCGGGCTGGTACTCATCCCGGTGGTCCTGGCCAAGCTGTGGTCGGTGGTGCCTCGGCTGTTCGCCTGGCCGCCGGTGCGCTCGGTGGGGCACGCGGTGGAGCGGCTGACGCTGGTCCCGCTGGTCGGCGGCGCGCTGTTCGAGATCGTCACCGGGGTGCTGAACATCCAGTACGACTACGTGTTCGGTTTCGACTTCTACACCGCGCACTACTGGGGTGCCTGGGTGTTCATCTTCGGCCTGCTGGCTCACCTGGCGGTGAAGCTGCCGGCGATGGTGCGCGGGCTCCGGTCCCGTTCGCTGCGTGCGGAACTGCGCACGCCGTTGGCCCGGACGCGGCCCGAGACGCCCGACTCGCCGGACGGCCTGGTGGCCGCCGCGCCCACGCCGCCCACGATGTCCCGGCGTGGGCTGCTGGCGTTGATCGGCGGGGGATCGCTGCTGGTCGCCGGCCTGACCGTGGGCCAGACCGTGGACGCGTTGCGCCCGCTGGCGGTGCTGTTGCCCCGGGGCCGGGTACCCGCGCCGGGGGACTTCCCGGTCAACCGGACCGCCGTCGCCGCCGGGATCATCCGGGCCGACCTGGGCAACTGGCGGCTCACACTGACCGGCGGGCCGTCCCCGGTCACGCTGGACGCGGCGCTGGCCGGGCTTCCCCGCCACACCGCCGAGCTGCCCATCGCCTGCGTGGAAGGCTGGTCCAGCACCCAGACCTGGACCGGGGTCCGGCTGGCCGACCTCGCCGCCCGAGCCGGAGTGGCCGCACCGGTCGCCGCGCTGGTGCGCTCGATGGAACGCGGCGGGCCGTTCTCCTCGGCCTGGCTGACCGCCGACCAGGTGCTGGACCCCGACGCGCTGCTGGCTACCGAGGTGAACGGTGCGCCACTGACCCTGGATCACGGGTTCCCGGCGCGGGTGATCGTGCCCGCGCTACCCGGCGTGCACTGCACCAAGTGGGTCGGTTCGATCGAGTTCAGGGCGGTGGCTTAGGTGATCACGCTCGGCATGCTGATCTGGTTCGCCGCCGCGATCGTGGCGCACGACCTGATGCTGTTCCCGCTGTACGCCGGGGCGGACCGGTTGCTCGCGCGATCGCCGGTGGTCAACTACCTGCGGGTGCCGCTGCTGGCGTCCGGGCTGACGCTGCTGCTGTTCCTACCCGGCATCATTCGCCAGGGCGGCCCGAGCCACCTGGCCGCCACCGGGCTGGACCAGCAGCCCTACCTCGCGCGCTGGCTGTTGCTGTGCGCGGCGTTCTTCGCGCTGTCCGGCCTGGTCTACCTGGTACGCCGAGTCCGGACAAAACCGTCACCTCCGCCACGGGACCCATGACGCCCCGGCAGTCACTAGCGACAACTGGGTGATCGGTTCCTTGACTGTCGTGGCGCGGAGAGCCGCGGGTGTGCTGTCCCTAGCTCTGCGTGGAGATACGCAACGGCGGCTAATCGGGACTCACTTGTCGTGACTGTTGGGGTGAATGTGATGCGTGGGATGTGTGCGGAGGCTGTCGAGGCGTCCGGGGCTGTTCCGTGGCTTGCGCCGGGAGTGAGGACCGCGCCGAGTTCTACCTGAGAGACGTTCGATCTTGGGAAAAGGTCTCTGGCGATGAACTCGGCGTGCGGCCGGCCGGTGAACGCGGATTACCTGGGTGACCAGGTGTCCGGGTCGTGGAATCGGTCAACTAGTCCCGCCATTTGGCAATAGTCTCAAAATCGACGCTGAACCGCCGCAGGCGGCGATCAAGCCCCAGACTAACCGGACCGAGTGATCTCACTTTCTCATTTGTTACGATCTTCGCATCTGTAACGAAATTAACACTTCGAATTTGGAAATTCGCTAATGTCCGCCTCCCGTTGAGAAGTCTCAAGTCTTATACGGAAGCGTGGATGCCGATGGTATCGATGTCGTTTGCGCTGGTCCTTGCCGCCGGCGACCAGCGCGATGGCGCGGGCGGGTTCCTGGCTCTGGCCTTTCTGCTCGGCGCCGGATATGTGCTGCTGTCCTTCTTCTTCCGCCGGGTTGGCGGGAAAAACCCGAAGACGGGCAAGCCCGGTGGTGCCGAGAAAGCAAGCGTTGGCGCCTGGGTGTTGTTCGCGGCAATTGTTGTCGGAATCTTGGTCGCCAGTCGCTGATCAGAGTCTCGGCGCCGCGCCTGCGGCCGGCTCGCGGAGTTCGTCGGTGGCGAAGGCGGTGACCCCGTCGCGGAACGAGGTGCTGGCGTGGAAGCCGAGCACCGCGCGCGCCTTCGCCGGGGAGGCCACCACGTGCCGGACGTCGCCGGGACGGGCGCCGCCGACCACCACCGGCTCCGGGCCACCCATCGCCTCGGCCAGCGTCGTCGCCAGCTCGCCCACCGTGTGCGGCTCGCCCGAGCAGACGTTCAGCGCCACCAGCCGCCCGGCGCCCGGGTCGGCGCGCAGGGCCAGCGCGTTGGCCTCGGCGACGTCGGTGACGTGCACGAAGTCCCGCCGCTGGGCGCCGTCCTCCAGCACGGTAGGCGCCTCCCCGCGGGCCAGCGCGGAGCGGAACAGGGAAGCCACGCCGGCGTACGGGGTGTCCCGGGGCATCCGGGGGCCGTACACGTTGTGGTAGCGCAACGACCACACCGAGCCGCCGGTCTGCCGCGCCCACGCCGCCGCCAGGTGCTCCTGGGCCAGCTTGCTGGCGGCGTAGCTGCTGCGCGGGTCGGTGGGGGCGTCCTCGGTGACCAGGCCGGGCCGCAGCGGTCTTCCGCAGGACGGGCACGGTGGCTCGAACCGGCCCGCCGCCAGGTCTTCCGCCCGGCGGGCCCCGGCCCGGACCACACCGTGCGACGGGCACTCGTACCGGCCCTCGCCGTAGACCACCATCGAACCGGCGAGCACCAGCCGTCGCACCCCGGCCGCGTGCATCGCGGCGAGCAGTACCGCGGTGCCGTAGTCGTTGTGGCTGGCGTAGTCCGGGGCGTCCGAGGGGTCCACCCCGTGCCCGACCATCGCCGCCTGGTGACACACCGCGTCCACGCCGGTCAACAGCTGGCGCAGCAGGCCGGCGTCCCGGACGTCGCCGACCACCACCCGGTGGTCCCGCGTCCAGGCCGGCGCGCCGGCGTGACCGTGGGCCTGGGGGAGCAGGGCGTCCAGCAGGACCAGCTCGTCGCCCCGCCCGGCCAGCCGGTCCGCGATGTGCGAGCCGATGAAGCCCGCGCCGCCCGTGATCAGAACTCGCATCTCGTCCCTCACCAAACCGTCAACAGGAGGTGGTTGACGCAGAGCGCCAACCCGGCTTGCGCGGCCAGCCACCGGGCGCGCCGGCCGAGCAGCGCGCAGGGCACTACCAGCCACACCGCGAACGGCAGCCAGATCCGCTCCACCTCGGCCTTGCTCAACCCCGAGAGGTCGGCCAGCAGCACCGCCGCCAGGGCGGCCCCGGCCAGCGCGAGCGCCGCCGGCGGCAGCGCGCGGGGCGCGGCGATCGCCCGCCGGACGCCCACCGCCACCGCCGGGCCGACGGCGAACAGCAGCGCGGCCAGGTTGGCCCACACGAAGTAGGCGTACGGCCGGGTGGCGGCGGCGCTGGCCTCATAGATGACCCGGACCCGCTCGAAACCGGTGAACCACCAGAAGCCGCCGGCGGTGAACGCCACCACCACCAGCAGCAACCCCGCGCCGGCCAGCGCGGCGGCCCGGAGCCGCCGGGTCAGCACCAGCACCGCCAGCGGCAGCGGCAACCCGAGCACCAGGCCGTAGGACAGGTACAGGCAGGCGCCGCACAAGACCCCGCCGGCCAGTGCGGCCAGGTCACCGCCCGGCCCCGGCCGGGTGGCGCCGACCGCGAACAGGGCCACCCCCCAGGCCAGGACGGCGGCGAACAACCCGTCGGCGGACACGCCGACCCACACCGCGCCCGGCAGGAGAACCGCGAACGGCAGCACCCGCCGGGCCAGCGCCTCGCCGCACAGCGCCCGCACCGCCACGGCCACCGCCACGGCCGCCGAGGCACCCACCACGATCACCAGCACCCCGGCCGCCGGCCCGCCACCCAGGCCGGCGCGGTCCAGCAGCACGAACAGCCCGAAGGCGCCCGGCGGGTGTGCGCCGACGTGGGTGGTCCAGAACTCGGTCTGCCGGGGGTCGACCTGGCTGGTCAGGATGTGGTCGGCGAAGGTGCGCAAGAAGGTGTCCAGCGGGCCGGCCCTCGGCACGTCGTGCAGGTACTCGTCCCTGCTGGTCAGCCGGTCCGCGATGCCCCGCCGCCAGCCGTCGACCAAGGCCAGCGAGGCGGTCCAGGCCAAGGACGCGGCGTACCCGGCGGCCAGCAGCCGGCGCCAGGCCAGCCGGTCGGCCAGCGCGGGCCCGTATGCGGCCACGGTTGCCGCTACCACCAGCGCCATCGGGGTGCCCACGCCGACGTGCGGCAGCCACTCCGCGTTCAGCGGCGGGAAGCCCAGCAGGATGTTCACCCCGCCGGCCAGCAGCGCCCGCCCCACCACGGCGGCCGCCACGACCAGCGCGACGCAGCCGGCAATCACCGCCGCGTCCGGGCGGGGCACCCGCCGGCCCGCCCGGGTCCGCGTCGAGATCAACACCCTGGACACGCTAGGCCCGGACCCCCCGCGGCGACCCTTACCGATCTGTGACGGCCGGGCGCCCGGGACTTTTCCGGGCCGGGCCGGGGTTGTCGCTCCAGGGGTTCCGCGCCGGGCGGGGCCACGGATGGCGGAGGTACCTGGCGGGATGGCGACGGCGTTGGTGGTGGGGGTCGGTCCGGGGCTGGGGCGCGCGGTGGCGCGCCGGTTCGCCCGGGAGGGCTACGCGGTGGGCCTGATCGCCCGCCGGCCGGAGGCGGTGGACGAGCTGGCCGCCGAGCTGGGTGAGCTCGGTGTGCGGACCCTCGCGCTGACCGCGGACGTGACCGACGAGCCGGCGTTGCGCAACACCCTGGACCGGGCGGTGGCCGAGCTGGGCCCGCCGGACGTGGTGGTCTACAACGCCGCGTTGATCCGCCCGGACGTCCCCGGCGAGATGACCGCGGGCGAGCACCTGGACGCCTGGGCGGTGAACGTGGTCGGCGCGCACACCACGGCCTCGGCGGTGCTGCCCCGGCTGGTCGAGCGGGGCCGGGGGACGCTGCTGCTCACCGGCGGCATGCCGGAGCCGAAGGCGGAGTACGTGAGCCTTTCGCTGGGCAAGGCGGGGTTGCGCGCGTTGGCCCGGATGCTGGACCAGCGGTACCGCGATGCCGGGGTGCACGTCGGCATGGTCACGGTGGACGGGCCGATCGCGCCGGGCACCGCGTTCGACCCCGAGGACATCGCGGAGCACTACTGGCGGTTGCACGGGCAGCGCCCGGACGGCTGGCAGGTGGAGTACGTCTACACCGGCTCGGCGCGCAGCCTGGCGTAGCGCCGCTTCGCCGCCCGGTCCCGGTTGACCTGGTCGTGTACCTGGTCGGGCGGCACCTGGCCGGCGATGCCGCACGCGTTCAGCACGGCGAACAGCTCGATCAGCTGCGCGATCCGTTCGTCGTCCGGGTCGGCCGGCTGCCGGGTGCCGTCGAGCAGCGCGAACGCGCGGTCCAGGTAGGGCAGCTCGGCGGCGAGGCCGGCCTCGGTGAGCGCCCCGGCCAGCGTGGCGCGAAGCCGGTCGGGCGCTGTGCCGGCGAGGTCGGCGATGGCCCGCTCGTCCAGCGGAAACAGCTCGTCGCGGTCCCGCAGGAAGATCAGCTCGATCGCCCCGGCGTGGCCGGACGCGCAGTAGTGGCAGCCGTTGCGCAGCGAGATCGCGGTGGCCAGCAGGTGGGTGCGGAGCGGGCCGAAGGCGCGCCGCGTCCGTTCGTACCGCCGCATGTTCGGCAGGAACCAGGCGACCGCGCCGACCGGCCCGAACCGCCGCACGATTTCCGGCATCAGCGCCGGGGTGAAGCCCCACAGCAGGCGGGGAATCGTGGCGAGCACGGCGGAGGCCAGCCGGTCGATCATCCGGAGACACCCCGCAGCGCGTCGTAGCGGCGCTTGAGGGCGTAGTCCTTGTTCAGCGCGGAGTGGGCCTGGTCCGGCGGGATTTTATGCCGGATACCCACCGAATTCAGTGTATCGAACATGCGTACCAGATGAATGAGTCGCAAGTCGTCCTCGTCGGTCGCCCGTGGGTCCTCGGCCAGGGTCAGGGTGAGCACTCGCTCCAAATGGCGGGTGTCGCCGTGCAGCGCGGCGCGTTGGGTGGCACCGACCAGGTCGTACCGGATGGCCGCCGGGGGAAGCCCGCACAGCCGTTGCAGCTCCAGCTCGCCGAGCGGAAACAGCCGGCCGTGCTCGCGCAGGTAGGCCAGCTGGAGCGCGTAACCGTGCCCGTAGGTGCAGTAATGGCACCCGTTGACCAACGAGATGGCCAGGCACAGGAGGTGGGTGCGGGTCTCCCCGTAGGCGGCCAGCGTTCGCTCGTACCGGGGCATGTTGCCGACGAACCAGCGCAGCGCCGAACTCGCGCCGAGCTGGGCGACCGTTGGTTTCATCAGCCTCGGCGGAAATCCCCAGAGCAGTTTGCAGGTGCCCTCAAGCAGAAGCGTGACAGTACGCTCCAGCACTTGGGCTGGCATGCAATTCTCCCGCAGAGTAGCCGAACGCTCACCGTGAGCAAACGTCAACTATAGCGCAATTCCGCGCGATCTCCCAACTCGGTCGGAATCTGAAGGAGATTTAGAATAGTGAGCTAATGAAACTAATTTCCCCACCGGGAGCCGCCGGCGACCTGCTCCATGAGCGTCGGCCCGCCCTCGCCGCGTTCCCGCAGGAGGTTCGCGGTGAGCGAGTACAGCGGGGCCTTCTCCGGCCGGTCCTGGGCCTGGGCGGTGATCGCGTCGGCGAGCGAGCTGGCCATGGACAGCCGGGGGTGCGCCGCGTGGATCGCCTCGGCGTCCTCGGCGGAGAGGATCTCCGCGCCCAGGCCGAAGTCCATCCCGATGCCGGCGCTGGTCAGCTGGCAGATCACCCCGCGCCGCTCCACGATGCCGAAGCTGGTGTGCAGCGCGATCGCCTCCCACACCACGTCGACCTCGGCGGCCGGCATGCCGTGCTCGGTGAGGAACTCGGCGGCGGTGTCCGCGCCGTCCACCTCGAAACGCTGGTCGCGGTTGCCGCGCTCGGTCAGGCCCATGTCGTGCAGCACGCAGGCGAGCAGCAGCAGCTGGTCGTCGTAGTCCACGCCGGCGGTCGCGCCGCGGTGCGCGGCGACGAGCCGGGCGAACAGGTAGGAGCGGATGCTGTGGTTGGCGACCGGGGCGGACTCGTGCGCGTGCACCAGCGCGATGGCCTCGGCGGCCAACGGGGATTCGGGCAGGGCGAGTACCGGAGCGGCGGGAGCGTTGCTGGTCATACGGATCATCCTGGGCCGGCCGGGCTCGGCGCACGAGTGGCAGAAATGCCGTAATCCAGTAGATTTCCGCCATATGGACGCCCACCGGGTGGCGGTGCTCGCGCTGGACGGGGTGCTGCCGCTGGACCTCGGCATACCGGTGCAGATATTCGGCGAGCGATCGCTGCCCTACCGGCTCACCGTGTGCGGCCCGACCGAGGCGGTCCGCACCGACTCGGGTTTCGCCATCGCACCGTGCGCGGACCTGGCCGCTGTGGCCGATGCCGACACGGTGGTGGTGCCGGGTTACGAACCGGCCGGTCACCGTCCGCCCGAACCGGTGCTCGACGCACTCCGCGCGGCGCACCGGAACGGTCGGCGGCTGGTTTCCATCTGCACCGGTGCGTTCGCCCTCGCGGCGGCGGGCGTGTTGGACGGGCGGAAGGCCACGACGCACTGGTGGTACACCGCCGCGCTGGCCGCCGACTACCCGGCCGTGCGGGTGGACCCCGGCGTGCTCTACGTCGAGGACGGCCCGGTGCTGACCTCGGCCGGCGTGTCGGCCGGCGTCGACCTGTGCCTGCACATCCTGCGCCGCGACCTGGGTGCCCGGACGGCGAACGAGGTCGCCAGGGCGCTGGTCGCCGCGCCCCACCGGGAAGGCGGCCAGGCGCAGTACATCCAAGCGCCGCTGGCCGCGCCGGACGGCGGCTCGCTGGCCGCCACCCGGGCCTGGGCGATGGGCCGGCTGGCCGAGCCGCTCACCGTGCCGGACCTGGCCGCGCGCGCCGGCATGTCGGAGCGCACCTTCGCCCGCCGGTTCGTCGCGGAGACCGGCCTGACCCCGCTGCAGTGGCTGCTGCGTGCCCGGGTGGAGCTGGCCAAGGAACTGGTGGAGGAGGACGCGCACGGGCTGGACCGCATTGCCGAGCGCTGCGGCCTCGGCACCGCCGCCAACCTGCGGCTGCACTTCCGCCGGCTGGTCGGCACCACCCCGACCGCCTACCGCCGAACCTTCGCGGCACGGAGCTAGCGCCGAAGGCGCTCGCCGAGCGTGCGCCCAGTTCGGCGCGCGCGGGGAGACACTAGGGGAGCGACACCGGCAGCGGTGGCCCGACGATTCGCGGGGTGCCGGAGCTGACCCGGTGCGAGTGGGCCAGCCGGCTGGGGCTGTCCCGGCGGGCGCGGTTGTCCAGGTAGTACCAGTCCATCCGGACCTCGCCGGGCGTGACGGTGAGGACCGTCGAGCCGTGCGAGTCCAGCTCGACGAACCGGACGTGCCGGTTCAGCGTCTTGATCGCGGTCTCCACTCCGAGCGAGGTGGTGCGCGGCGGCGCGTGCAGGAGGTCACCCACGCTGTCCGAGGTGATCGAGCAGCAGATGAACTCGGTGGCCACCGAGGGACTCAGCGGGTAGCTGCCGGCGTCCACCGGCACGTCGTTGGCCCACGAGGTGTGGATGTCCCCGGTCAGGAACACCACGTCGGACACCCGCCGCCGGGAGATGGTGGACAGCAGCCGGCGCCGGTCGGCCGCGTAACCGTCCCACTGGTCGGTGGCCAGCACGCCGCCCTCGGCGGGCAGCCCGAGCACGTTCAGCAGCGCGCCGAGCTGCTCCCGGGGCAGCGGCGGTATCAGCAGGGGAGCGATCATCACCGGGTTGCCGACCAGCTTCCACCGGGCACTGGAGTCGGCCAGGCCGTCGGCCAGCCAGTCGAACTGCGCCCGGCCGGTGAGGGTGCGCCCCGGGTCGTCCGCCTCGGCGGAGAACGGCCGGACCTGCTTGGATCGGTAGCTGCGCAGGTCCAGCATGGACAGGTCGGCCAGCGTGCCGAAGCGGAGCCGGCGGTACAGCGGGATGTCGTCCGGGCGCACCGGCATCCACTCGAAGTAGGCCCGGTAGGCGGCGGCCCGCCGCGCGCCGTAGCTGCCCTCGGACTCCGGGTCGTGGTTCTCCGCGCCGCCCGACCACCGGTCGTTGGCCACCTCGTGGTCGTCCCACATGCAGATCCACGGGGTCTTGGCGTGCAGCGCCCGCAGGTCCGGGTCGGTCTTGTACTGGCCGTGCCGGCGGCGGTAGTCGCTGAGCGTGATCGTCTCGGTGGCCGGTTCGTGGGTGCGGATGTCGTAGCCCATCGGGTACTGCCGGCTGCCGTACTCGTAGAAGTAGTCGCCGAGGTGCACCACGGCGTGCAGGTCGTCCCGCTCGGCCAGGTAGCGGTAGGCGGCGAAGAAACCCGCCTGCCAGTTGGCGCAGGAGACCACGCCCAGCCGCAGCCGGTTCACCGCCGCGCCGTGTGCGGGCGCGGTGCGGGTCCGGCCGACCGGCGAGGTCGCCCCGCCCAGCCGGAACCGGTAGGCGTAGCGGGTGGCCGGGTCCAGCCCGGACACGTCCACCTTGACGGTGTGGTCACGGCCCGGGCCGGTCTCCACCTCGCCGGACCGGACCACCTCGCGGAAGTCGTCCTCGGTGGCCACCTCCCAGCGCACCGTGCTGCTCGGTCCCCGGCCGGAACCCGGGTGGGCGTCGTCGGTGGGCGTCACCCGGGTCCACAGCACCACCCGGTCCGGCAGCGGATCACCGGAGGCCACGCCGTGCCGGAATACATGCTGCTCGTCGCCGTCCGGGTCGGCGGTCGCCAACCTGGGGAGGGTGGTGAACACCGCGCCGCTGGCGGCGGCAACCCCGGCGGCGCGAAGGATCGCCCGCCGGTTCAGCTGGGGAGCCACCTGACGGAGCGTGCCAGGTCGCGCACGCACAGCGAACACCGGCCCCTACCGCTCCTACAGGGACATCCGGACCCCGAATACACTCACCGTGAACCTCCCGTTGATCGTCGACTCGGCTGTCCACCTGGCTGACGAAGCGCGTGGAGGAAAGGTGACCGATGAGCGAGGATGACCCGCTGACCGGGCGGTTCGAGGCGCACCGGGGCGAGCTGCGCGCGGTGGCCTACCGGATGCTGGGCTCACCCGGTGAGGCGGAGGACGCCGTCCAGGAGACCTGGCTGCGGCTGCACCGGGCCGACACCGGCGACGTGGTGAACCTGGCCGGTTGGTTGCGCACCGTGCTGTCCCGGGTCTGCCTGGACATGTTGCGGGCCCGCGCGGCGCGGCGGGAGCAGGTGGTCGACCAGCTCCCCGACCGGGCGCGGGACGACGGGGACGGCCCGGAGGGCGAGGCGGTGCTGGTCGACTCGGTCGGCCGGGCGCTGCTGGTGGTGCTGGACCGGCTGGAGCCCGCCGAGCGGGTGGCGTTCGTGCTGCACGACATGTTCGCCGTGCCGTTCGCCCAGATCGCGCCCATCGTCGGGCGCACCCCGGTGACCACCAAGAAGCTGGCCAGCCGGGCCCGGCACCGGGTGCGCGGCGGCCCGGCCGGCCCCGGCGCCGACCTGGCCCGGCACCGCTCTGTGGTGGAGGCGTTCCTCACCGCCGCCCGGGGCGGCGACCTCGAGGCGCTGCTCGGCCTGCTCGCCCCGGACGTGGTCCGCCGGGCCGACCCGCTCGCCCTGCCACCCGGGGTGGCGACGGAGAGCCGCGGCGCCCGGGTGGTCGCGGAGGAGGTCACGGTGCTCGGCCGCCGGTCCCGGTTCGCCGAGCCGGCACTGGTGGACGGCGCGCTCGGGGTGTTGGTGGCGCCGCGCGGGCGGCTGTTGCTGGCGCTCACCTTCGAGGTGGTGGACGACCGGATCACCCGCTACGAGGTGATCGCCGATCCGGACCGGCTGCGTCGGCTGGACCTGTCGGTGCTGGACGATCCGGTGGTCGGTCATTCGGTGGCCTCCCGGTAGGCGCTGGACTGCAGCGTGTAGAGCTCCCGGTACGGGCCGGGCCGCCCGAGCAGTTCGTCGTGCGAGCCGGTGGCGACCACCCGCCCGTGGTCCAGCACGACGATCTGGTCCGCGTGTCGCACGTTGGCCAGCCGGTGGGTGATCAGCACGGTGATCCGGTGCCGGTCGATCGGCGAGTCGCCCACCGCGCCGGTCGGTTCGCGCAGCTGGTGCAGCGCGGCGAACACCGCGTGCTCGGCGCGCGCGTCCAACGCGGCCGTGGGTTCGTCGGCCACGACCAGCGGGGCGTCCCGGTACAGCGCACGGGCCACGGCGATGCGCTGCCACTGCCCGCCGGACAGGTCCTGGCCGGACCGGAAGCGCCGGGACAGCATGGTGTCCGGGCCTTCCGGAAGGTCCCGCAGCACGCTGTCCGCGCCGGACCGGCCGGCGGCGTCCGCCAGCCGCCGGTCGCCGTCGTCGGGCGTCTCGATGCGGCCGACGCGGATGTTGTTGCTGGCCGTCATCGGCCAGCGCGTGGGGTCCTGCATGACCACGGCGACCCTGGCGTGCCGCTGCGCGTCGGCCAAGGTGCGCACGTCCACGCCGTCCCAGGTGATTGTGCCGGAGTCGGGCAGGTAGAGCCCGGTGAGCAGTTTGGCCAGCGTGGACTTGCCGGAGCCGTTCTCGCCGACCAGCGCGATGACCTGCCCGGCGCGCAGGGTGAGCGTCACGTCGTCGACGGCCGGGCCGGGCTTGTCCGGATAGCGGAAGCTGACTCCGGCCAGCTGGACCACGGACGGCCCCCACGCGGGCAGCTCGGCGGCCCCGGCCCGGGGTGCCGGGACATGGGTGTGCCGCCGCGCCTCGGCCAGGCAGGCCTGGAAGATGTCGTGGTAGAGGCTGGCTTCGTACAGCCGGTTGCTGGCGTACACCGTGGTTGCCACGGCGGTGTTGGCGGTGCGCAGGGCGAGCGCGGCCGCACCGGCCAGGGCCAGAGGGAGCGCGCCGAGGTAGATCAACGCCCCGAGGGAGAGGTAGGCGATCCCGGTGCCGACCCCGGACAGCGTTCGCCCGGCCAGTTGGATCCGCGCGTAGCGGTGCTCCATCGCCACCGCCTCCTCGGCCAGCGAGTCGGCGATCCGCCGGTGCTCGGCCAGCAGCATGGGCTGGGCGGTGCAGGCGCGCACCTCGCTGGCGTCGTCCCGGTCGGTGACCAGCCGGCCGGTGACCGCCAACCGACGGCTGCGCGAGATCATCCGCACGAACCACTCGTAGTTCAGCTGGGCCACTCGCAGGTTGGCCCAGCCCCGGGGCAGCGCGGTGAGCAGCAACAGCGGCCCCAGCACCGGGTGCAGCAGGGTCGCGGTGATCAGTGCGGCGGCCATGGAAACCAGCGCGGCGATCAGGTCGCCGGCGGTGTTGGTGGCCATGCGCAGCCGTTGCACCCCCTGGTTGGTGGCATTGTTGACCAGCTCGACGAAGTCCGGGTCGTCGAAGGCCACCAGCTCGACGCCCAACACGGTGGAGTAGATCTCGTCGGCGGCCGCCCGCTCGACCAGCGGCGCCAACGAGGACTGCAGGGCGCCGACGGCGGCGGTCAGCAACCCGCCGGCGGCATAGGCGCCGACCACCCAGGCCAGCGCGGGCAGCGCCGCGACCAGGCGCTCCGGCGTCGGACCCTGCTCCAGGAGCCGGGTGAAAACGCTCGCCGTGGCGAACAGCCCGAAGGCGGTGGCCGCGCCGGAGCCGAGTTGGGCCAGCGCCGCGAGAAGGGTGAGCCGTGGCGCGGTGCGCCAGGCCCAGCGGGCCATCACGGCGAGCATCCGGGGCACCGCGCCGGCGACGTGCCTGAACCGGGCGCCGGCCACCGTGGCGTTGATCTTGGCCCAGGGTGGCGGCTCGGTGTCCTCCGAGCCGATCAGGCCGGTGGTGTCGACGGGTGGCTTGGCGGTGGTGGGAGCGGCGGGCCCGGCGGACGTTATCACGGTGGGGATTCTGCCCGCGGGCACCGACAAAAGAACCTGGCTTCGCTGAGGGAAGATGGCATCGATGACGGGGGACACAACACCGACACGACGGCGGGTCGCGGCCGCCTCGTTCGTCGGCACGATGATCGAGTTCTACGACTTCTTCTGCTACGGCACGGCCGCGGCGCTGGTGTTCCCGTCGGTGTTCTTCCCGGCGCTGGGCTCGGCGGCGGGCACGGTCGCGGCGATGGCCACGTTCGCGGTGGCGTTCGTGGCCCGGCCGCTGGGCTCGGCGCTGTTCGGGCATCTCGGCGACCGGCTGGGCCGCAAGCGGACGTTGATCTACACGCTGACCCTGATGGGGCTGGCCACGTTCGGCGTCGGGCTGCTGCCCGGCGCGGCGACCATCGGCGTGGCGGCGCCGGTGATCCTGGTCGGGCTGCGCCTGCTGCAGGGGCTCGCGGTGGGTGGCGAGTGGGGCGGCGCGGCGTTGCTGGCCGTGGAGTACGCGCCGGAGGGGCGCCGGGGCCGCCAGGGTATGTACCCGCAGCTCGGGCCGGGCGTGGCGGTGGCGTTGAGCAGCGCGACGTTCCTGGCCAGCGGCCTGCTGATGAGCCGGGAGGCGTTCCTGGAGTGGGGCTGGCGGGTGCCGTTCCTGGTCAGCGTGGTGCTACTCGGCGTCGGCCTGTTCGTCCGGCTGCGGATCGCCGAGACGCCGGTCTTCCACGAGCTGCTCGCGCGCGGTGGCCGGCCCGCCGCGCCGGTGCGCACGGCGCTGGCCGGGCACTCCCGGTCGATTCTGCTGGCCGGTGGCGCGTTGAGCGCGGCGTTCGGGCTGAACTACCTGGGTACGGTCTACCTCACCAACTACGCCACCGGCGTGCTGCGCGTGCCCATGCCGACCATGCTCGGGCTGGGCGTGCTCGGCGGGGTGCTGTTGGCCCTGGCGACCGGGTTCGGGGCGTGGGTGTCGGACCGGGCCGGGCGGCGGCGGGTGGTGCTGCTGGGCAACGCGGCGGCGGTGGTGGTGAGCCTGGCGCTGTTCCCGGTCATCGACGCGGGCGGGGTGCCCCGGGTCGGCCTGATGCTGGGCCTGTCGCTGATCGCCGGCGGGCTGACCCTGGGGCCGGCGGCCGCCTACGTCGCGGAGCTGTTCCCCACCGAGTGCCGGTACACGGCCAGCGGCATCTGCTACAACCTGGCCACCATCGTGGGCGGCGCGGTTCCTCCGGTGCTGGCCGGTGCGCTGCTGGCCAGCTACGGCAGCTGGGCGATCGGGGTGATGATGGCCGCGCTGGGCGTGCTCGGGCTGGCCTGCGCCTACGTCCTCCCGGACACCCGCGACCGTTCGTTGCTGGGCCCGCTCGAATCGGGCCGCCCGGTAGCCTCGGCGGATGATCGATGAGGCCTTCCCGATCCTGTCCACCCCGGATCTGGTCCGGGCGCTCGGCTTCTACGAGCTGCTCGGCGCGGAGGTGGCCTACCGGTTCCCCGAGGACGGAGCGCTCGAGTTCGTGAACCTGCGGCTGGGCGGCGGGTCGATCGGGCTGGCCCGGAGCCCGGAGGCGTCCGCGGCGAGCGACCGGTTCGCCCTCTGGTGCTACACCGACTCGTGTGACGAGACCGTCGCGCGGCTGCGGGCCGAGGGGGTCACCGTGGTCGAGGAAGCGGCCGATCAGCCGTGGGGCGAGCGGGTGGCGCAGGTGCGCGACCACGACGGGAACACCGTGTACCTGGGCGAGCGGGCCGATCAGCCGGCGAAACCCCGCACGTAGCGCTTCTGCCAGGGGGTCTCCACGGCGTGCCGGTCGTAGTGCCGGCGCACGAAGCCGACCGCCTCGGCGGGCGGCACCCCGTCCAGCACGGCCAGGCAGGCCAGCGCGGTGCCGGTGCGGCCCCGGCCGCCGCCGCAGGCCAGCTCCACCCGCTCCGACTCCGCCCGCCGCCAGGCCTCGCGGAACAGCTCGCCGGCCAGCGCGCGGTCGGCGGGCAGCCGGAAGTCCGGCCAGCGCAGCCAGCGGCTCTCCCAGTCCACCGGCGCGGGCGGTCGGCCGATCAGGTAGACGGCGAAGGTCGGCTCCGGCCCGGCCGGTGGCGGCCGGCGCAGGCCACGGCCTCGAACGCGGCGCCCGGACGGCAGCTCGAGTACGCCGGGCGCGTCCGGAGCCCAAGAGTGGATCACTCGCACACCTTAGAGGGTGGGTTGGCGAGAATACGACGCCATACGCCGGAGTTGAGTGTCCGAATTCTCTCGAGATGTCTATTTGTTGCATTCTTTTTGGTGCGGGTTGTGCTGGGGATAGCGCCCGGGGGATAATTCCCTATGTCCGGTGAACCCATTCTTTCGGTTTAGGGAAACATGACTGATCGCGAACAGCTGCTGGTCGAGTTGGTGGACGAACGGGGCGCGGCCGTGGGCGCCTGCTCGGTTGCCGAGGCCCACACCGAGCCGGGCCGGCTGCACCGGGCCTTCTCGGTGCTGCTGCGGGACGACTCCGGCCGGGTGCTGCTGCAGCGCCGCGCGGCCACCAAGACCCGGTTCGCCTCCCGCTGGTCGAACACCTGCTGCGGTCACCCGGCGCCGGGCGCCGATGTGGCGGCCGAGGCGGTGGCGAGGCTGTCGGCCGAGCTCGGGGTGGCGCCCGAGGGGGCGCTCACCGAGGCCGGATCGTTCAGCTACCGGTCCGGTGACCAGGCCAGCGGCCGCGTGGAGTTCGAATGGGACCACGTGCTGATCGGGCGGTACAACGGCGACGTGAGCGCGGCCGACCCGGACGAGGTGTCCGAGTGTCGCTGGGTCTCCGTGGCCGACCTGCGCACCGCGATGGCGGCCAACCCGTACGCCTACAGCCCCTGGCTGGCCGACGTGCTGCGCCTGGCCGTGGTCAACTGAGCGTGATGGCCCGCTCGGGGCAGCTGGCCGCCCCGGTCTCCGCCTCCGACTCGTGCCCGGGGGCGACCAGGCCGTCACCGAGGACCTGGCCGTAGCCCTCGTCGTCGTCGACGAAGACGTCCGGCGCGGTCAGGTAACACATGCCGTGCCCGGTGCAAACCTTGCTGTCGATGTGTGCCCGCATAGACGCCCTTATTCCGTCAAATGGTCGATTCGGGTCAGCCGTCGGCGGGAATGGTGGCCGGCGGCCGGTAAAAGAGCGCAAGCTGGCCGATACCGGCGAGCAGGCCGGCGCCGACCGAGATGAGGCCGCCGGTGAGCCCGGCGAGCATGGGGGTCAGGCCGAGCGCATGGTCCAGGGAGTACGCACCGGGGCCGGTGATGCCCAGCGCGGCCCCGATCAGCGCCAGGATCAGGTTGTACTCCCAGCCGGACCGCACGATGAAGAACCCGTTCCCCCGGTGCACGGTGTACCCGGCCACCAGCATGACCGCGACGAAGGCCGCACCGGCCAGCGCGGTCAGCAGGCCGAGGGTGAGCAGCACGCCGGCCGCCAGCTCGGTGGTGCCGGCGGCCAGGGCGTGCAGCCGGCCCGGTTTCATCCCGATGCTGTCGAACCAGCCCGCGGTGCCGCTGAGCCGGCCACCGGCGAAGAACTTCTGGTAGCCGTGCGCCGCGAGGGTGAGCCCGGCCACCACGCGGAGCAACAACAGGCCGGCGTCGACGCCGGCATGGCCGCTGTTCATGGGCTCAGGCTAGAGCGTGTGGCAACCCGAAGCCCGTTTCACCGGGCAAACGGCCGGTTCTGAGAAGTTATAAATAACGTTAACAGATATTGAGCGTTGAACCCGTCGTAACGGGGGAGGCGTTCGCGCTTCACTTTGGATCACATGAGCTTTCGGGGGAGAGCGTGGATCTGAGATCAGATATTGTTGCTGCCAGGGACAGAATGACGTTGCGGCTCTGTGTGGAGCCTGAGCTGCGTTATCTCGGCGCGTACCTGCGTGAGGACGAGCTCGTCGAATGCCTGGCCGGCGGGGTTTTCCGGTCGGGCATGGGACTGCTCGCGGTCACCTCGCAACGGGTGCTGCTGCTGCGCGAGGGCGAGGACGGCCAGGCCAGCGTCGGCATTCCGCTGGAACGCCTGTGCCGGGCCGACTGGCTGGCCGGTGAGGCGCGAGGCTCGGTTGTGGTGGCGGACATCGACACCACGGCGGTCATCGGGGACGTGCCGACGGCGGACGGCGAGCGGGCGGTCCTGCACCTGCGCCGCCGCATGCACGAACGCGCCCAGACCGCCGGGCGGCCGGGGTTCGACCCGTTGGCCGTTCGCGCGCTCGCGGGCTGACGCGGCGCCGGAGCGCCCAGGTTACCGGCCAGGCCGGTAAGGAAAGACCTCATTTGATCGCCCGTGGGGACGGGCGTGGGTGCGGTGTCGCCGATCGCGGGGACAACGGGGACAAGGGGGAAGGTTTGCCATGACAGCGGTATTGATCTGCGACGACCGGCGCGGGGTCTGCGAGGGACTGGCGCGGGCCATGTCGGCGGTGCCCGGGGTCCGGCGCATCGACTGCGTCGCGTACGACGACGAGTTGCTGGCCACGTACTTCCGGCAGCCCGCCGACCTGGTGCTGGTGGGCACCCAGCAGGGCACGGGGATCGGCACGGAGGTGACCCGCCGGCTCAGCGCGGCGCACCCGCGCGCGGACATCATCGTGTTCGGGCCGGCCGAGGACGTCACCGGCATCGCGGCGGCGATCGCCGGCGGCGCCCGTGGCTACCTGCGCTGGGAGTCCTCCGGCGCGGAGGTGACCAACGTGCTCGCCGACCGGCTCACCGGGGAGGCCGCCATCCCTCGGCCCAGCGACGCCGGGCTGAAGGTGCAGCTCACCGAGCGCGAGCTGCAGGTGCTCGCGTGCATGAGCCAGGGCAAGAGCAACGGCCGCATCGGGCACGAGCTGTTCCTCTCCGAGGACACGGTGAAGACCCACGCGCGCCGGCTGTTCCGCAAACTGGGCGCGAAGGACCGGGCCCAGGCGGTCGCCCACGGCTTCCGCTACGGATTGGTCACCTGATCGCGTCCACGATCGGTGGGCGTATGGTCCGCGCGGTGTTGACATCGGGGGATGGCACGACGGTGGCCCATGCCGGCGTATCGGCGCAGGACCGGGCCATCGGCGAGCGGGTGCGACGGATCCGGAACCGACGGGGCATGTCGGTGGAGGCGGCGGCCGGCCTCGCCGGCATCCACAAGTCCTTCCTGTCCCGGTTGGAGAACGGCAAACGGGCCTTCACCAGGGTGGGCCTGCTCGAGGACCTGGCGTCCGCGCTGTCCTGCTCGGTCGCCGACCTGACCGGCCAGCTGTACCCGCTGCGCGAGTACCGGCACGCCGAGCTGGAAGCCGTGGTCGCGGAGGTCTGCCGGGCGCTGCACGACGCCACGCTGGACGACGTGCCCGATCTCCCGCCGGCGCCGCTGGCCGACCTGGTGGCCGGGGCCGCCCGGGCGCACTACTGCGCCGACGAGGCCCGCTACGGCACCGCCGGCCGGGACCTGGCGGACCTGCTGGTCGACCTGCACGTGCACGCGGCTACCGGGACCGGGGCGGACCGGGAACGGGCACTGGTGGCGCTGGTCGAGGTGTGCAAGGTCGCGTACATCCTGGCCAAGCGGACCGGGCGGACCGAGCTGGCCGCTGCCGCCGCCCAGCGCGGGGTGGATGCGGCCCGGCTGGCCGACCGGCCGGACCTGGCGGCGTTCATGGAGATGAGCCTGAGCAGCGCGCTGCTCGGGGTGCGGGCGCGGCGGCGCAGCGGCCTGGTCTGCGCCCGCGCGCTGGACCGGCTGGCCGCGCTGCCCGGCCCCACCGAGCGGGAGACCGGCGCCGCCGAGGCCCGGGGAATGTTGCACCTGACCACCGCGTTGCTCGCGGCCAAGGACGGCGACGGCGCCGAGGTGCGCTCGCACCTGGAAGAGGCCCGGTCGTTGGCCGCGCACACCGGGGAACGGAACACCCTGCGCTACCACTTCGGCCCGACCAACGTGGCCGCCTGGGAACTGGGGCTGGCGGTGGAGGCGGGCGACGGCCCGGCGGTGGCCCGGCGGCTGGCCAGGAGCCCCCTCGACCTCTCCGTGTTCGGCAGCAACGGCCGGGCCGCCTACGTGCACTTCGACCTGGCCAGGGCGTGGGCCCAGGCCGGCGGCGCGCACGACCAGCAGGCGCTGCACGCGCTGGACACCGCCGACCGGCTGGCCCCGATCCGGGTGCGCAACGACCCCCTGGCCCGGGATGTGGTGCAGACGGTCGACCGGAGGGCGAAGCGGCCGGCCTGGGTGCTCACGTCGCTGAAGAACCGGCTCGGAGTTTCATAGGTGTGATTCTCGGTTGCCACTTGGCAACAAGCTGGTCACGCCACGGGCATACGGTCCCGCGAATGATCGACTGTCCCTGTGGGCTGCCCACCCGGCCTCGGCGTCGGGGTGGGCAATGGCAACCGAGTGTCGACGCGGATCCGGGACCGCCGGTGTTAGCCGTGGTCTGCCTCGGTGAGCTGCCCCGGAGGCGGAAGCTGGTGCGCACCGCCACCGGCAGCGGCTGGGTGGAGATCGGTTCGTTCGCCAGCGCACAGACCCCGCCGATGCCCTGGGCGCGCGTCGGCCTCTGCCAGTTCGGCCGGTCCCACCCGGTGGTGCCGGCCAATCTCTAGCGCGGAACGCGCTCGCCGGCCGAGTCGGGAAGCCCGGGTGCGGGGCTCCGTCTCGAAGGCGGCGGTTTGAAAGATGGGCCTGGACGGGCCGCCTTGGGGGGTCTGAGACTTGGGGCGGGCCGTTGCGTTCCTCGATTCCCCCACGCAACCAGATTGACGGATGGTGCGGTGCCGGCGCCTGGTTCATGGTCACCATGCCCTGAATGTCGGAGCGTCGAACTGCGTGATGACGGTCTCATCCATACAGGTCTGAGGCGTCAAAATAAACATAATCGCCAAGGTTAGTTTTATTTGACGCGCAGTCCTAGGCCCGAGGGGGACCATGACCACGACGGCGACAACGTCGGCCCGGCCGGCCAGGGCGGCCATCGCCAGCCTGGTCGGCACCACCATCGAGTGGTACGACTTCTACCTCTACGCGACCGCGTCGGCGCTGGTCTTCGGGCCGCTGTTCTTCTCCAACGTGGACCCGACGGCCGGCGTGCTCGCCTCGTTCGCCACCTATGCGGCCGGTTTCGGCGCCCGGCCGGTCGGTGCGCTGCTGGCCGGACACCTGGGGGACCGGGTCGGCCGGCGCACCATGCTGGTCGGGTCGCTGCTGCTCATGGGGGTGGCCACGGCGGCGATCGGCGTGCTGCCCACCTACGCCTCGGTCGGTCTGCTCGCGCCCACGTTGTTGCTGGTGATGCGGCTGGCCCAGGGGCTGGCGGTCGGCGCCGAGTGGGGCGGCGCGGTGCTGATGTCGGTGGAGCACGCGGCCGGCGGGGACACGGACCAGCACCGGCGGCGCGGGCTGTTCGGCAGCTTCCCCCAGATCGGCTCGCCGGCCGGGATGCTGCTGGCCACCGGCGCGTTCGCGCTGGCCAACGGCTCACTGCCCAAGCAGGCCTTCCTGGACTGGGGTTGGCGGGTGCCGTTCCTGCTCAGCCTGGTGCTGGTGGTGGTCGGGCTGGCGATCCGGCTCAGCCTGGAGGACCCGCCGCTGTACCGGCAGGCCCGCGAGCGGGCGGAGATCGCCCGGCAGCCGCTGCTGGAGGTGGTCCGCACGCAGCGCCGCAACCTCTGGCTGACCGCCGGCATGCGTATGTCGCAGAACGCGCTGTACGTGCTGTGCACTACCTTCGCGCTGACCTATCTGACCCAGGGCAAGGTCGCCGAGCCCGGCGCCGGGCTCACCGCGGTGATCGTCGCCTCGGCGATCGGGCTGGTCAGCACGCCCGCTTGGGCGATCCTGTCCGACCGGGTGGGCCGGCGGCCGGTATACCTCGGCGGCGCGATCGGTGCGGCGGTCTTCCTCGGCGTGTTCTTCCTGGTGTTGGACACCGGCTCGACAGCGCTGATCGTGATCGCGATGGTGGTCGTCGTGAATGTCTTCCACGACGCCATGTACGGCCCCCAGGCGGCCTGGTTCGCCGAGCTGTTCCCGACCGGTGTGCGGTACAGCGGCTCGTCCATCGGGTACCAGTTCGGTTCCGTCCTCGCCGGTGGTACCGCGCCCCTGGTCGCCGCCGCGCTGCTGCTCGCCGGAGGCGGGCGGCCGTGGTTGATCTGGGGGTACTTCCTGGTGCTCTCCGCGCTGACCATCGCCTCGGCCTGGCTGGCCCCGGAGACGCACCGGGCCGGGTTGGGGGAGCGCCCGCATGACTAGCGCGGAACGCGCTGGCCGAGCGGGCGCCCAGTTCGGCGCACGCGGGAGCCATGGCCCGATCCTGCTGAACGCGTTCGACATGGCCTGCGTCGGCCATCAGTCGGCCGGGCTGTGGACCCACCCGGACGACCAGGGCCACCGGTACAAGGACCTGGAGTACTGGACCGACCTGGCCCGGCTGCTGGAGCGAGGCGGGTTCGACGCCCTGTTCCTGGCCGACGTGCTCGGGGTGTACGACGTATACGGCGGTTCGCGGGACGCGGCGGTCCGCGCGGCCACCCAGGTGCCGGTGAACGACCCGATCCTGGCGGTGCCGGCGATGGCGGCGGTGACCTCTCGGCTGGGCTTCGGCGTGACCGTCTCGCTGGCCTACGAGCAGCCCTACGCGCTGGCCCGCCGGATGTCCACGCTGGACCACCTGACCAAGGGCCGGGTGGCGTGGAACATCGTGACCGGCTACCTGGACAGCGCGGCCCGCAACCTGGGCCGCGCCGCGCAGATGCCGCACGACCAGCGGTACGAGATGGCCGAGGAGTACCTGGAGGTCTGCTACAAGCTCTGGGAAGGCTCCTGGGAGCCGGGCGCGGTGCGCCGGGACGCGGCCGGCCGGGTGTTCACCGACCCGTCCAAGGTGCACGACATCGAGCACAAGGGCCGCTACTTCGACGTCCCCGGCGCCTTCCTGTGCGAGCCCTCGCCGCAGCGCACCCCGGTGCTGTTCCAGGCCGGCGCGTCGCCGAGGGGCACCCGGTTCGCCGGCACGCACGCCGAGGCGGTGTTCGTGAACGGGCCGAACCCGGCCGTGGTCCGCCGCGCGGTGGACGCGGTCCGGGCGGCGGCGACGGCGGCCGGGAGGGACGCCCGGTCGATCAAGGTGTTCGCCATGCTCACCCCGATCACCGCCGACACCGGGGCGCGGGCGCGGGCCAAGCACGAGGACTACCTGCGGCACGTGGACACCGAGGGCGCGATGGCGCTGTTCGGCGGCTGGACCGGGGTGGACCTGGCCGGCGCCGAGCCGTCCGACCGGCTGGAGTACGTGCGGACCGATGCCAACCGCTCGGCGCTCGCCTCGTTCACCACCGCCGACCCGGATCGGGAGTGGACCATCGGTGAGCTGGCCGAGTTCATCGGCATCGGCGGCCGGGGGCCGGTGGTGACCGGTTCCGGGGCGGCGGTCGCCGACGAGCTGGAGCGCTGGGTAGCCGAGGCCGACGTGGACGGGTTCAACCTGGCCTACGCGGTCACCCCGGGCACCTTCGTGGACTTCGTCGAACACGTGGTGCCGGAGCTGCGGGCGCGGGGCCGGCTGCGCGAGCCCCGGGCCGCGACGCTGCGGGAGAACCTGGGCACCGCACCCGGGCCGCTGCTGGCCGAGGACCACCCCGGGGCCCGCCACCGGTTCGGCCCGGCCGGGGGGTAGCCGGACCTACTGGCGGGTTCGTGCTGCCGGCACAAACCGGCATGCCGATTTCGTGTGTCCGCACCAGGCTGGCGCGGGAGCGTCCCTCTACTGTAATTGGTGGCCAGGCTGTCTCGGCCGGAACCGTTCTTGCGTGCCAAAGATGTTCACGGGAGAGGTGTGCCGCAATGGCGAAGGTGCTCGGAATGATCGTGATCGGCGTGACCATTATCTGGAGCATGCTGAGCCTCCTTACCTGAGGTCCGCTCTGGGCTCGTACATGCAGGTCACAGCCATATTCAGACATTTGTTCCCGCATTTCCCGCGGTCGTGATTCTCGATTGACGGTGAAACCGGTCGCTATTCCGGAATACCGTTGATGGGTGGTTCTTGGGCGAGGAGTTCCCGCCGACCGCGTGTCAAGATCCGCTCGGTGGGCCGAGTAGGGGTTTACTTACCGGTATGTGGTCGTCTCGGGTACGGCACGGTTCCGCTCGATGGTTGCTGGTTGTCCTGGGCCTGGCGCTCGCCGCCGGGGTGGGCGCGTTGTCCGCGCGACTGGCGGCCCCCTCGGCCTCGGCCACCGACACCACCGCCGCCGGCGCATCGGTGCCGGCGGTGCCGGCCGTGAGCCAGGCCGATGCACCCTGCGCGTTGCTCACCAGTGCGCAGCGCCGGCAGCTGGGGGTCAACCCCGGGACGCAGAACTCCTCCGGTGGCGAGGTGACTTGCCTGTGGCGCAGCATCGCGCGACAACCGTGGGGCGGTGAGTACCTGGCGAAGGTGCTGCACGGCGCCACGCCGGCGGGCAGCCCCGCCCCGGCCATCAACAACCGGCCGACCGTCGAGTACCAGCCGGCCGGCCTCGACCAGAACGCGTACTGCGTGTACCTGGTGACGGTCGCGCCCGACCGGACACTGTGGGTGCAGTACGGCGGACCGGGCCAGGAGGGCATCAACCACGTGGTCGCCTGCCGCCGCGCACAGGCCGCCGCATCGTCGATGAGCAGCACATTCGGCACACTGCCCAAGTGAGCTCGGGCATGCGGTCGACGCATGCCCGGTGTGCGGTTCTTTCGTTGGTCGCATGGCTTTCGCGCGCCTAGCGTCGGTGCCATGACCGATCAACGCATCGCGCTGGTAACCGGCGCCAACCAGGGCATCGGCTACGCGCTTGCCACCGGTCTGGCCGCGCGGCTGGGGCCGGACGACCTGGTGTTGCTCACCGGCCGCAACCCTCGGCGGGTCGCGGAGGCGGCCGCGCGCGCGTCGGGCGCGCCGGGGCGGGCGGCCGGGGTGACCGGCCGGGTGCTGGACGTGACGGACGCGGCGGCGGTCGCCGCGCTGGCCGAGGAGCTGCGCCGGAGGCACGGCGCCGTGGACATCGTGCTGTCCAACGCGGGCGCCCGGATCACCCCGGACCGGCCGCAGGAAGAGCAGGCCGACGAGTTCATCGCGGTGGCCAACGGTGGCACGCACGCCGTCCTTCGCTCGTTCGGGCCGGTACTGCGCCCCGGCGGGCGGTTGCTGGTGGTGGCCAGTCGGTTCGGCATGCTCGGGCACCTGGATCCCCGGCTGCGCCCGCTGTTCGAGCACGCCACGCTGGACGAGGTGGAAGCGGCCGTGCGGGCCTGGCGGGCGGCGATCCACGCCGGTGACGCCCGGGAACGGGGCTGGCCGCGCTGGCTGAACGTGCCGTCCAAGGTCGCCCAGGTCGCCGCCGTGCGCGCGGTGGCCCGGGAGCGCCGGGACGTCGACCTCCGGGAGAACACGCTGGTGGCGGCGGTGTGCCCCGGCCTGGTGGACACCGAGGCCTCGCGGCCGTGGTTCGACGACTTCAGCCAGGTGCAGACGCCGGACGAGGCGGCCGCGAAGGTGCTCGACGTGGTGTTCCGGGACGACGTGGACCCGGAGCTCTACGGCGAGCTGATCCGGTTCGGCCAGGCGCTGCCGTGGCTGGGCGGCACGCCGCCGGAAGGCCAAGACCGGCTCATCGCGGACCGCACCAATCTCCCGAGCCGGAGATTCGTGTCGTAGCTCCCGTCGCGTTGGTAACGGAGCGTAGTCAGCAGGCGGCGGTTCCCCAAGGTCCGCCTCGCCGAGTGGCAGCACAGTCGCTCAAATTCATGATCAAAAAGCGACTGGGCTGACACTCGGCGGAAACCCGTCCCTGGACCACCGGCGCGCACTGTCTAGTTGCATACCCTGAGTGACCATTTGCGACGATCAGGCTCGGTGAGGGATCGAAAGAGCGGAACGGGCGGCACCCGAGCCAGCAGACCGCCCGATCGCGCAAGTCTCAGCAGAGGGGAGGACCGCGTCAGGGGATGACGACAACCTTGCCGGTGGCCTCGTTGTTCTCCATGTACCGGTGGGCCGCGACGACTTCGTCGAGGCCGAAGACCCGGTCCACGTTGGGCCGGTAGATACCGGCCTCGACCTCGCGGACGACCCGCTCCAACACCGCCGTGCCTCCCTTCATGTCGTCACTGTGGAAAGCCGTGAGCCGGGTTCCGGACGGGATCATCGCCACCGGTTCGAAGTCCGGGATCAGCCAGCCACTGAGCGTTCCCGCCATGCACACCGTGCCGCCCCGGCGGACCAGGCGCAGCGAGTCCCGGGCCGTGCTGGTTCCGACCAGGTCCAGCACCCGGTCCGGTCCCTCGGGCCACACCTCGTGCACCTTCGCCGCCAGGGACCCGCCCTCGTCGAGGATTACGTGATCGACCCCGGCCGCTTTCAATGCGTCGATCTTGGCCGGCCGGCGGGTCGTGGCCGCGGTCTCGATTCCCTGGCCGCGCGCGATCGACGCGGCGGCCATGCCCACCGACGAGGTCCCGCCACGGATCAGCAACCGGTTTTCGCGTCCCACCCCCAACGCGTCCAGCGCCCCGCGCGCGGTCAGGTACGTCTCGGGCAGCGCGGCCAGGATGGGCCAGGGCAAGGTGGTGGCGACCGGCATGAGCAGCGAGTTCGGCAGCAGCGCGTACTCCGCGTAACCGCCGTCGAACTCCCGCCCCATCTCACCCATCACCGTCGCGACGGTGGTCCCGTCCGGCAAGGCCGGATCGGTGGAGGCCACGACAACCCCCACGCACTCGATACCGAGCACCCGGGGGAACCGGACGTTGGGGGAATGCCCCTGGCGGGTCCGCAGCTCCGACCGGTTCAGGCCCGCCCCCTTCACCTGGACCAGGCTCCAGCCCGGCCGAACCGCCGGCACCGGCAGCTCGCGGATCTCCAGCACGTCCGGGCCGCCCGCCCTGACACATACCGCCGCTCGCATCGTCGTCGTCATGCCTGCACTGTCGTCGGAACGCCGTGTGGCTGGCTACCGATAGAATGCCAAGCTATGCCTGTTGGCCGCCAAGTTCTCCGGTCGCGCCTGTGGCCATCCGGGGGAGTACATCTGTGGCCGTCGGGGGGAACCAGCTCGCCGCACTCGCACGAACGCGGCCACCTGGTGTACGCGGCCCGAGGGGTCCTTTCGGTGCACACCGAACGCGGCACGTCGATCGTGCCGGCCAACCGGGTCGCCTGGACGCCCGCCGGGTTCGCGCACTCCCACCGCGCCCACGGCGACACCGACATGCGGATCGTCTTCCTGCCGGACTCCCTGGCGCCGCTGGTGCCCGGCCGTCCCGCGGTTTTCGTCGCGTCCGACCTGGCCCGCGAGGTCCTGCTCGCGCTCACCGGCAGCCGCGACTACGACCGCGCCGCGAGTGCCCGCCTCCGTCGGGTGCTGCTCGACGAGCTCGACGAAGCCCACGAGCAGCCCCTGCAACTGCCGGAGCCCCGCGATGACCGGCTGCGGGCCGTGGCGCGGATGCTGTACGAGAACCCGGCCGACAACACCCCGCTGGCCGCGCTCGGCCAGGCGACCGGCGCCAGCGCCCGCACACTCAGCCGCCTGTTCCGCAACGAGCTCGGCATGACCTTCTACGAGTGGCGCACCCAGCTGCGCATTTGCCACGCACTGGTCCTGCTCGCCGACGGGCACGACACCACCCACGTGGCCCACGCGTGCGGGTGGGCAAACCCCAGCGGCTTCATCGCGGCGTTCACCGGCCTGGTCGGCACCACTCCCGGCCGCCACCGAAACCGCTAGCGGAGAAATCCCTGGTAGCGGTCCTGTACCAGGTGCGTCTCGACCTGCTTGGCGGTGTCCAGCGCGACGCCGACCATGATCAGTGCGGAGGTGCCGCCCAGGGGCAGGTTCTGGTTCTGGGCGGAGCCGGCGGCGCCCAGCACGATGCTGGGCAGCACCGCCAGCGCGGCGAGGTACACGGCGCCCGCCGCGGTGAGCCGGCCCAGCACGAAGCGCAGGTACCCGGCGGTGGCCGGCCCGGGCCGGACCCCGGGCACGAAACCCCCGCGCCGGCCGATCTCCCGGGCCCGGGCCGCGGGGTTGAAGCCGGTGCGCGCGTGGAAGTAGCAGAAGAACACGACCAGCGCGGCGTAGGCCGCGATGTGTATCGCGCTGGACGGGTTGGCCAACGGGCCCTGGAGGAACGATCCGCCGGCGTTGCCCAGCGCCCGGGAGGCCAGGTCCGGAAGGAACAGCACCGAGCTGGCGAAGATCACCGGCAGCACGCCGGCCTGGTTGACCTTGAGCGGCAGGTAGCTGGACGCCAGCCGGTAGACCCGGGGGTCGATCACCGCCTTGGCGTACCGGACCGGGATCCGCCGTTGCGCCTGCTCGATGAACACCACGCCGACGACCACCAGCAGCCCGAACACACACAGGTTCACGAAGGTCACCACGCCGGAGGTGTCCAGGAGCGCCTTCGCCTCGACCGGGATGCGGTGCGCGATCGAGGTGAACAGCAGCACCGACATGCCCCGGCCGATGCCCCGCTCGGTGATCAGCTCGCCCAGCCACATGAGCAACGCGCCCCCGGTGACCATGACCAGCACCATGATGGCCACGGTCAGCGTCGAAGGAGCCGGGATCACCGGCAGCCGGCAGCCGCCGAACAGCCGGCCGCTGGCGGCCAGCGCGACCACCGCCGTCGCCTGGGGTACGGCGATCGCCACGGTCAGGTAGCGCGAGTACTGGTTGAGCTTCGCCTGCCCGTTGGGTCCCTCCTGGCGCAGCTGCTCGAAGCGCGGCACGGCCGTGCCCAGGGTGTGCACGACGATGCTCGCGGTGATGTACGGCGTCACCCCGAGGGCAAACACCGACAGCTGCAGCAGGGCGCCCCCGCTGAACAGGTTGAACATCGCGTAAGCGCCGCCGCCGTTCGCGGTTTCGAGCAGGCATTGCTGGACGTTCGGGAATGACACACCGGGCAGCGGAATGGCCGAACCGAGTCGCGCGGCGGCCACCAGGGCGAGCGTGAAGAGAATGCGTTTGCGCAGTTCGGGCTGGGTGAAAATGGTACGGAGAACTCGAAGCATGGGTATTGTCCCGTCGGCTCGAAAGGAGATGGCGGCCGGCCGTGGCCGGTCACCGGGTGAGTCAGGAGCGACGGAACTCGGGGGGCGCGCGTCCGAGGCGGGGCGACCACGGGTCGGTTCGCTCGGCCTCGGCGGCCGTCGAGGCGAACCGGGCGAGCCGGGCGGCCGGGACCGGAACCGGGGGTTCTGCCGGCGACGCGAAGAGGGCGGGGGCGCGGAAGTCGGCCGGTGTTTCGGCGCCGGCGCCGGCGGCCCCGGCGGTCGCGCTGGCCGGGACGACGCCGGGTGAGTGGGCGCCGAACGACGGTGGCGCGAGGAAGGCGGTGAGCGCGGCCAACGTGGCGAGCAACGCGCTGAGCGTCCGACGGCCCGGGAGGCCCCGGAACGCGGCGGTGGCGCCGGCCCGGCCTCCCTCGCATCGGCTCACCGGATCTTTCTATCAGGAGGCGTCGGGCTCCCGGCGGATTGCCGGCCAGAGTGCGCCGACCGTGCGCTCCGGCCAGTCCGGCGGCACGTCCCCGGTGGCGAGGTACCGCGCGTAGATGCTGCCGGTCAACAGGGTGGTGATCACGTCCACGTCCAGCCCCTCGCGCAGCGCCCCGATGGCGGCTCCCCGGCGCAGGGCCGAGGCGATCCGCCGGCGGCGGGGGAGCACCAGCCGTTCCCGGAAGCGCGCGATGAGGCTGGGGGTCTGGTGCTCCTCGCCGAGCACGGTGCCCACGAAGGCCATGCCGTTGGGCCTGGTGACCGCCGTGCGGAAATGGCGGAGCTCGGCGACCAGGTCGGCATGCAGGTCATCGGAGGAGCGCAGCGGATCGGCCACGGTCATGCCCGCGATGGCCCGGGTGGCCAGGTCCTCCTTGCCGGCGTACCGGAGGTAGACCGACGGCCGGGTGGTACCGGCGGCGCGGGCCACGGCGCCGATGGAAAGTCCCCGGTAGCCGTGCGCGGCGAGCAGATCCCGCGCGGCGGCGAGGATGCGCTGGTCCAGGTCGGTGTCCCGGGGACGGCCGCTGGGCGGGGTGTTGGTCGCCATCGGATTACTTTACATTGGTGTATAGATAAGTTCCGACCTCGACGAACGGAGCCGGGAGACCATGGAGCACGCGTACGGGCTGAGCATTCCGCGCACGGTCGAGGAGGCCTGCGACCCGCGCCGGATGGCGCTGATCGTCTATGACATGCAGGTCGGCGTGATCGGCCAGATCGCCGACGGTGAGCGGATCGTGTCCCGGGTGCGCGGCCTGGTGGACGCGGCCCGCCTCGGTGGCTACCGGGTGTTCTACTTGCGGCACATGGGCGTGCCCAAGGCGGTGGCCGGCGTGGCCGCGCTGCGCATGGCGATGGCCTGGCAGCGGGTGGACACGGTGGACCAGGTGCGGACCGCGTTCCTGCGCGACTCCCCGGAGTTCGCGCTGGTGCCGGAGCTGGAACCGTCGCCCGACGAGATGGTCTTCGACAAGATCAGCATGTCCGCGTTCGTGGGCACCCCGCTGGACATCGTGCTGCGCGACTGCGGGCTGGACACGATCGCCATCGCGGGCGTGGCCACCGAGGTGGGCATCGACCCGACCGCCCGGCACGCGTCCGACCTCGGCTACCTGCCCATCCTGGTCACGGATGCCTGCGGCGCCGGGCACGCCGAGGCGGCGGACCGGGCGCTGGATGCGCTGAGGTTCGCCGGGGACAGCCTGTTCACCGACACCGACACGCTCACCGGGTTGCTGGCCAAGGGCGGGAAAAAATAGCGAACTCTTAAACTTGTCTTTGTGTTATTCAGGTTGACCTGACCTGGAGATGCCGGCAGGCTTGAGGTCGCTGATCCGCGATAAAGCGAACCGGCTTTTCGAGGGGTGAAACACGGTTATGCGCAAGGACAATTCGCTTTTCATTCACGACCTGCCGAACACGGTGACCAACGCGGCCGCTTTCTTCGGCCCGGTCACCACAATGATGGTTGGCGAAGAGGGTGACGAGTACACCACCCTGACGCTCGGCGAAGAGGGCGACGGCCTGAGCTGAGCGATGGCGGAATGCCCGGGCTGTCTCCCGTGCCACCCGGGCATTCCGCCCCATCGGCCATCATGACGACAACCATGGAACGAGTAGGGATCATCGGCCCGGCCGACGACCCGCAGGTAATCGCCGTGCGGCGGAGCCTGCGGGACCGCGGGGTAACCCCGGAGCTGCTGGACCTTTCCTCCTTCCCCGGGCGGCTGAAGCTCAGCCTGCGCGCCGGGCAGCCATTCGCGGAGAATGTGGCGCTGGATTCGGTAGGCACCTGGTACGTCCGCTCCCTGCCCTTGCCTCTGCCATTCTTTCCGCCGGCTGAAGGTGCCGACGAGTTTCACCTGGACGACCTTCGCCGGAGCTATGCCGCCGGCCGTGAGCGCCGGTCATTCCTGTCCGGTTTCGTTGCGGCGATGGAAAGACAGGGCGCCCGCCTGGTCAATCCGCCGTCGGCAATGGCGCAGCATTTCCGCAAACCGGAGCAGCTCACCGCGATGGCCGACGCGGGTGTGCCGGTGCCCCGGACGCTGATCACCAACGACCCGGATGCCGTGCTGGCCTTCGCCGGGGACATCGGCGGCCCGGTGGTGTACAAGCCGGTGGCCGGCGGCGGGATGTGCCGGCGGATGACCGAGGCGCACTACGCGCCCGAGCGGCTGGCCCGGCTGGCCGGTGCGCCGGTGATCTTCCAGGCCGAGGTGCCGGGGCGGAACATCCGGGTGTACCTGGTCAATGGCCGGGTGGTGGCCGGTTACGAGATCGTCGCCGACCGGCTGGACTACCGGGGCGCGGAGACCGACGTCCGGCCGACCGCGCTCACCGCCGACGAGGAGATGGCCTGCGTGCGGGCCGCCGAGGCCTGCGCGATGAGCTTCACCGGCATCGACCTGCGCCGGCCCGATGACGGCGAGTTCGCGGTGCTGGAGTGCAACCCGTCGCCGATGTTCGCCACCGTCGAGCGGCGCACCGGAGCCAGCCGGGTCTCCGAGGCCCTGGCCGAGGCGCTGGTGACGGTCCCGGTCACTGCGTGACCAGTTCGGCGGCCACCTCGGCCATGAGCTGCACGCCCAGCGCGCAGTCCTCGGGCAGCGACCACTCGCGGGGCGAGTGAGACACCCCGTCCCGCTGCCCGCGCACGAACACCATCGCGGTCGGGCAGATCCCGGCCAGCAGCTGCGCGTCGTGCCCGGCGCCCGACCAGAGCCTCCGGACCGGGATGCCGCGCGCGCCGATCCGGTCGGCGACCCGCTCCACCGTCGCCGGGTGGAAGGCCACCGGTGCGGTCCGGGAAGTGCGCTCGCACCCGGTCACCGCGCAGCCGTAGGTGGCGGCCGCCTCCTCGGCCAGCGGCCGCACCGCCTCCTCCGCCTCGGCCAGCACCGCCTCCTCGGCGGCGCGCAGGTCCACGCTCAGGCCGGCCGTCCCGGGCACCACGTTGACCAGGCCCGGATGCGTGCGCATCTCGCCGACCGCGCAGGTGAGCCCGGGACGCTCCCCGGCCAGCTCGTGCAGCCGCAGGCGCAGCGCGGCCATCGCCAGGCCGGGGTCCCGGCGCAGCTCCATCGGGGTGGCGCCGGCATGCGCGGCGGCGCCGGCCAGGGCGATCCGGGTCCACGAGGTGCCGACCACCCCGGCCACCGCCGCCACCGGCAGGCCGGCCCGCAGCAACACCGGCCCCTGCTCGATGTGCGTCTCCAGGTAGGCGTGCGGCGGCCGGTCGGCCAGCACCGGCGCGGTACCCGGCAGGCCGTGCGTGCGCAGCTCGGTGCCGACCGTGCTGCCGTCCGCGTCGGCCAGCCCGTATGCCTGAGCCGGGTCCAGCAATCCGCAGGCCACCGATGAGCCGAGCAGATCGCGCCCGAACCGCGCGCCCTCCTCGTCGGTGAACACGGCTGCGGCCAGGGTCCGGGGTGGCCGAGGTCCGGCGGCGACCGCGCGCAGCACCTCCACCGCGCCGAGCACCCCCAGGCAGCCGTCGAACCGGCCCGCCTCGGCCACCGTGTCCAGGTGCGAGCCCAGCAGCACCGGGGCCAACCGGGGCTCGGTGCCGGGCAGCTCGGCGAAGGTGTTGCCGATGGCGTCGTGGGTGATCTCGCAGCCGATCTCCGCCAGCCAGGACTCCACCAGCCGCCGGCCCCGGACGTCCGCCTCGGTCAGCGCCAGCCGGGTAACCCCGCCACCCGGCGACCCGCCGACCTCGGCCAACGCGGCCAGCCGGCGCCACAGCCCGTCCCCGTCGATCTCCGGCCGGGTCACGCCACCACCGGCAGGTGCGGGGCCGCCCGGGTGGTGAGCAGTTCCGCGCCGCCGTCCCGGATCACGATGTCCTCCTCGTGCACCATCATCCGGCCGGGGGCGAACTCCATGCCCGGCTCGATGGTCAGCACCGTGCCCTCGGCCAGCACCGTCCGGTCCTCCGGGTGGTTGCTCGGCGGCTCGGTGAGCTGCAGGCCGAGGCCGTGCCCCAGCCGGCCGACGTTGTTGCCCCCGGAGCCGGCGCCGGCCAGCACGTCGGCCATCGCCCGCCACACGTCGCACACCCGGGCGCCCGGCCGGGCGGCCTCGATGCCCACCTCGGTGGCGCGCCACACCGCGTCGTAGGCCCGGCGCACCGCGTCGTCCGCCGTGCCGATGGCCCAGTTCCGGTTGAAGTCGCAGAAGTAGCCGTCGAAGACCGTTCCGGTGTCGATGATCAGCACGTCACCGGGGCCCAGCGGGCGGTCCGTGGGTCCCATGATGATGTTGTCGTAGCCGCCCTGGCCGGCCACCCCGATCAGGTAGGGACTGGTGTCGGCGCCCCGGTTGACGAGGTCGGCGCGCAGCCGCTGCACCACGGTCCGCTCGGTGTCACCGGCCCGGATCAGCTCCGGCACGCCCGCGTAGGCGTCCGAGGCGACCCGGCAGGCGAACCGGATCTTGTCGATCTCCAGCTCGGACTTCACGTGCCGGCACCGCCGGATCACCGGGGTGCCGTCGGCGATGGTCACCGCGGCCCGCTCGGCGATCTCCGGGAGCTGTCCGGCCGGCATGCGCAACTGCAGCTCGCGGCCCAGCTCGGCGCCCACCGTGCCGCCCGCCCCGGCCAGCTCGCGCAGCGTGCCGGCGAGCAGGCTGACCCCGTCGTCGGCGGGGTTGGGCGCCGGCCAGGTACGCACGTCGGTGACCCAGGTGGCGCGCATGCCCGGCGCACCGATCTCCGGGATCACCGCCACCGGCTCGCCGCTTGCGGGCAGCACCACGTACCAGGGCCGGGTCGGGCTCTCCCAGAACTGGGTGTCGAACCCGGTGAAGTAGCGCACCTGCTGCGGCGCGGTGACCAGCAGCGCGTCCAGCCCGGCCCGGCGCATGGCCCGCTGCGCCCGGTCGGTGCGCCGCTCGAACTCGGCCCGGGGAAAGCCGCGGGGCGGAACCGGGGTCACCGGGCCCCGCCCTCGGGCTCGACGGAACTGGCCCGGTGCAGGTCGTGCCCCCGGGTCTCCGGCGCCATGACCACCGACACGGCCAGCCCGAGCGCGCAGACCAGGCCGGACAGCAGCATCGTCGGGCCGACGCCGGCGCGGTCGAGCAGGATCGGGGTGACGAACGTGCCCATGCCGGCGCCGATCCGGCTGACCGTGGTGCCCAGGCCGACGGCGGTGGCCCGGATCGCGGTGGGGAACAGTTCGTTGGGATAGATCCACTGCATGATCGTCGGGCCGCCGATGGCCACCGCGTAGACCACGAACAGCGCGGAGATCACCGGGACCGGTGCGGTGGGCACCAGGCCGAGCACGACCAGCGCGGCGGTGGCCACCGCGAACGGCCAGATCAACAGGGTCCGCCGGTTCACCCGGTTGGCCACCAGGGTGGCGATCACGCAGCCGGCCAGGAAGAACAACCCGATGGCCGCCGAGCCCAGGTTGGCCTGGCCGGGGTCCTCCAGGCTGAGCGCGGTGAGCAGCGCCGGCCCGAAGGCGTAGATGGCGTACACCGGCCACAGCGAGCAGGCCCAGAACACCGCGATGAACACGGTCCGGCGCAGGTAGCCCTTGGCGACCAGGCCGCGCAGGCTGGTCTGCCCCGGCTCGGCGGGCAGCTCGGTCAGCTCCGCGTCCGGCCCGAGGGCCTTGCGCAGCGCGGCGCGGGCGTCCTCCACGCGGCCCTTGGACAGCAGCCAGCGGGGCGACTCCGGGGTGCCGACGCGGGCCAGCATCAGCACGATCGCCGGGACCGCCGGGGACAGCAGCATCCACCGCCAGGCGTCCGGGCCGAGCGCGGTGAGCGCCTCGCCGACCAGGTAGGCCAGGGTGTTGCCGGCCGCCCACATGGTGGTCAGCCAGCCCAGCATGCTGCCCCGGTGCCGGCGGGGGGTGAACTCGGCCAGCAGTGAGGTGGCGATCGGGTAGTCGGCGCCGATGGCCAGCCCGACGATGAACCGCAGCACCAGCAGCCAGACCGGCCCGTCCACGAAGAACTGGGCCACCGATCCGGCGGCGATCACCGCCAGGTCGATGGTGTACATGGCCTGCCGGCCGACCAGGTCGGTCACGTAGCCGAAGACCAGGCCGCCCAGGAACATGCCGAGCAGCGCGGACGCGGCCAGCATCCCCTGCCAGACCGCGTCCAGCCCCCACAGCGGCACCACCTGGGTCAGCGCCAGGCCGATGATGCCCAGCACGTAGCCGTCCAGCAGCGGGCCGCCGGCGGAGTAGAGGGTCAGCCGGCGGTGGAACCAGGTCAGTGGGGCCTCGTCCATGCCGGTCGGCCCGGTTCGCGCGGTGTGGTCCTCGTCCTGGCGCATGTCTGGCATGTCCCTGCCCCCATCCGTGTCCGGGTCCGGCGGTGGGGCGAGAGTAAGTTTGTTCAACAACTTGTGTCAACACTGGAGTTGAGTTCGGTTGAGCTTGAAAGTTGTTGAACAAGATGGCTACAATGCTGGACATGTCAGGCTGCATCGACATGGCGGTCGCCACCGCCGAGCGCGCGGCGGAGGAGCTGCGCGAGGGCATCGTCACCGGGTCGCTGGCCCCCGGCACGCCGCTGCGCGAGGTGACCCTGGCCGCCGAGCTGGGCGTCTCCCGCAACACCCTGCGCGAGGCGCTGCGGCTGCTGGCCACGGAGGGCCTGGTCAGCCAGCGGCTGCACAAGGGCGCCGTGGTGAACACCATGTCCACCGACCGCATTCGGGACATCTACCTGGTAAGACGGACCATCGAGCTGCGCGCGGTGGAGGAGTGCGGGTCGGCGACGCCGGCCGCGCTGGCCGCGATCGAGGGCGCCGTGCGGGCCACCGAGCGGGCCGAGCGCGCCGGCGACTGGCGCGAGGTCGGCACGTCCAGCCTGCGTTTCCACTGCGCGATCGTGGCCACCCTGGGCAGCCCGATGCTGGACCAGATGTTCCGGGGCGTCACCGCCCAGCAGCGCCTGGCGTTCGCGGTGGTCGCCGACGAACGGCGCATCCAGCAGCCGTGGGTGTCGCTGGACCGGGAGATCTGCGACCTGATCCACGCCGGCTACCGGGCGGCCGCCGGCCGGGCGCTGCGGGACTACCTGGAGGCCTCCGAGCGCATGGTGCTCGGCCTGGTCGGCGAGGCGGCGACCGGAGTGGCAACCGACCTGGCGAAGGAGGCGTGATGGGGTCCTACCCGGCCGCGTACCAGCCCGGCGCGAACGGCGCGCTGAGCGTGGACCGGAACCTCTACCGGCGCATCGCGGAAGGCGGCCGGACCCGGACGGAGTCGTTCGTCATCCCACCCCGCGCCGGTAGGGCCTGGGAGGTGCCGGCCGGCTCGGTCTGCCGCATCGTCACGGTGGACGGCCCGCAGGTCGGCGACCTCAACGTGTGGCACCGGCACAACCCGCGGGAGCGGATGTGGGCGTCCCGCACCCGCCAGTTGCAGCGCGCGCACGTGTCCACCTACGACCGCGTCTGGTCCACCCTGCCCTACCTGCGGCCGCTGTTCACCATCACCGGGGACACCCTGGCCGGCTACGGCCCGGACGAGCACGGCGGCCGGGTGCACGACCTGCTCGGCACCCGGTGCGACCCGTACGTGAACCGGATGCTGACCGGGGAGGACTTCGACTTCCACTGCCATTCCAACCTGACCAGGGCGGTGCTGCCCTACGGGCTCACCGAGTTCGACGTGCACGACGTGCTGAACGTCTTCCAGTGCACCGGCCTGAACGACGAGGACCGCTACTTCATGAAGGCCTGCCCGGCCCGGCGCGGCGACTTCCTCGAGTTCTTCGCCGAGGTGGATCTGCTGTGCGCGCTGTCCACCTGTCCGGGCGGGGACCTCAGCGTGCCGCTGTGGGGGCCGGACGCGCGGGACCCGAGCGACGTCTGCCGCCCGCTCGGGGTGGAGGTGCACCGGGTGGACCCGGACCGGCTGGAGGGGTGGGTGCCGCCCCGCCCCGCCGAGTACCGGAACCTGCACGGCATGGCCCTTCCGGCTGCCGGGCCACTGACCGGTCCGGCGTCGGCAAAGATCGATTGAGTAGATCAATTATGGGGTTGAAGACGTAATTGTGACAAATGAGGCGCTATAATAGAAAGCTGAGAGTAATTGTTGCGCCGAATTTATTGACCCTCACATTAATGTCAGCGTTTGACCATTGTGGTCATGGAGAACGAGCTCTACGACTACAGCGCCATCGTGGACCGGGTGCCGATCCGCTGGCCGGGGGACGCCAGGGTGGCCTTCTACGTGGGCCTGAACGTCGAGCACTACCAGGTGGACCGGCCGGCCACCAGCATCTTCGCCGGCACCAGCCAGCTGGTTCCGGACCCGCTCAACTACGGCTGGCGGGACTACGGCCCCCGGGTGGGTTTCTGGCGCACGATGCGAACCCTGGACCGGTACGGGCTGCGGGCCAGCGTGCTGCTCAACTCGGCGGTCTGCCAGCACTATCCCCGGATCATCGAGGCCGGCCGGGCGCGGGACTGGGCGTGGCTGGCCCACGGCCGGGACAACACCACCTTCCAGGCCGACATGTCCCTGGACGAGGAGCGCGCCTACCTGGCCGACGTGGTCGGCACGATCGAGCGGGCCACCGGGCGGCGGCCGAGGGGCTGGATGGGCCCCGCGCTCACCGAGACCTTCAACACCCCGGAGCTGCTCGCCGAGCTCGGCCTGAGCTACGTGCTGGACTGGACCAACGACGACCAGCCGTTCCCGCTGAACGTGCCGGGCATGTACAGCGTGCCGTACTCGGTGGAGCTCAACGACATCGCGCTGTTCGTCGGGCAGACCCTCAGCGGCCCGGATTTCGTGCGCATCGTGCGCGACCAGCTGGACCAGCTCTACGCCGACTCGGCGGACGGCGGCCGGGTGATGGCGCTGGCCCTACACCCGTTCGTGATCGGCCAGGCGTTCCGGGCCAGGTACCTGGACGAGGCGCTGGACTACGTGGTCAACCACCCGGGGGTGTGGCTGACGACCAGCGACGAGATCGCCGAGCACTACGCGGCCAACCAGCCGGGTGAGACGGAGAGCGAACCGGCGGTGCGTGCGGCAGGCTGATCCCCGGGGTGAGCGCATGGGGAGCAACCGGGCGGATGTGCGCCGGTACCGCCGGAACCACCGGGCGGAGGTGGACGGAGCCGCGCTGTACCGGGCGATGGCGGACGCCGAGGAGAACGCCGAGCTGGCCAAGGTCTACCGGGACCTGGCCGCCGTGGAGGAGCGGCACGCGGGTTTCTGGGCGCGCCGGCTGACCGCCGCCGGCCAGCCAGAGCCCGCCGCCCGGCCGTCGGCCCGGGTGCGGGTCCTGCGGGTGCTGGCCCGCCGGTTCGGGGCGGAGGTACTGGTGCCGCTGGTGGCCAGCGAGGAGGCGCGCGGCCGGCGAATGTACGACGACCAGCCGGAGACCAGCGAGACCTCGATGCGTTCGGACGAGCGCTCGCACGCCTTCCTGCTCGGCGAGATCCGGAACGGCGCCTCGGGCGGCGCGCTGGCCCGGCTGGAGGGCCGGCACCGCACGCCCGGCGGGAACGCGCTGCGCGCGGCGGTGCTCGGCGCGAACGACGGCCTGCTGTCCAACCTCAGCCTGGTGCTGGGCGTGGCCGGCAGCGGGGTGGCCTCGGGGACCGTGCTGCTGGCCGGCCTGGCCGGGCTGCTCGCCGGCGCCTTCTCCATGGCGCTGGGGGAGTGGGTGTCGGTGCAGAGCTCGCGCGAGCTGGCGCAGCGGCAGCTGGACATCGAGGCGGACGAGATCGCCGCGCTGCCCGACGAGGAGGTCGAGGAGCTGCGGTTGATCTACCAGGCCAAGGGCGTTCCCGAGGAGGAGGCGACCGCGCTGGCCAAGCGATTGATGGAGGACCCGGACAACGCGCTGGACGTGATGGCCCGCGAGGAGCTCGGCATCGACCCGGACGAGCGGGGCGGCAACCCGTGGACCGCCGCGCTCGCCTCGTTCCTGCTGTTCTCCGTCGGCGCGGTGATACCGGTGCTGCCGTTCTTCTGGCTGCCCACCCTGGCCGCCGTCCTGGTCAGCGGCCTGGCCGGGGCGGCCGGCCTGTTCGCCCTCGGCGCCGCGACCACCCTGTTCACCGGCCGTGGCGTGCTGTTGGCCGGGCTCCGGCAGATGGTGCTCGGCCTGCTCGCGGCGGGCGTGACGTACGGGCTCGGCGCGCTGCTCGGGGTATCGCTAGGGCTGTAGCCGTTCCCACGGCGGGGCGAGGGGGTGGGCGTCCCCGGGCGGTACGGCTAGCGGCCGGAGCCGTGATCTCCGGAGTCGGAGCCGCGGTCGGAACCGCCGCCGCGAGGGCGGCCGCCGGAGTTGCCCCGGTCGCCGCCGTCGGAGCTGCCCCTGGAAGTTCCTTCGCGGCCGCCGCGCCCGTTGTCGTCGCGGCGGCCGTCGGATCCCCGGCCGCCGCGGTCGCCCTGGTCGCCGTCGTTGTCCGACCCGCCCTGCTCGGTTCTCGGGCCACGTGGGTTGTTGCCGCTCCCGTTGCCGCCGTTGTTCCCGTTCCCGGGGTTGGCGGTGCCGCCGTTCGGGGCCTGTGGTTGGCCGGTCGATCCGCCCGGCGTCTGGCCCGGGTTCCCGGCGCCGCCCTGCCCCGGGTTCGAGCGGGGCGTGGTGTTGACCACCGGCTTGGGTCGGAGCGGGTCCCTGGCACCGTCGGGTCCGGGGTTCGGGACGCGGTGGTCGCGGTCCGAGTCGTGGTCGCCCTGGTCGCCGTCGTGGTCGGCGTCGGTGGACCGTTCGCCGGTGCCCGGCCCGCCGGGCGCGAGGACGCCGGGTGTCACGACGCCGGCCGGCGCGGGACGCGGGGCTTCCGGCTGGCCGGGGGCGGCGGAGGGCCCTCCCGGTGGAGCGATGGCGGGCGGGCCCGAGGGCAGTGAGGCGAGCGGCTCGCCGGACACCGGGGGCGGAGCGGCCGCGTTCCGCGATCCGCCGGTCAGGGCGAGCACGCCGATCGCACCGACCAGCGTCAACAGCACGACGGCCGCGACGAGCACGGCCAGCCGGCGCCGGATGGCCAGCCGGAACACCTGCTCGCCGGCGCGGCGGTCGGTGCGGTAGGAGAGCGCGTGGGTCAGGTCGGCGAGTCCGCGGCTGGCCCAGGCGTCGACGGACTGGTGCTCGGCCTCGCCGTTGCCCGGTTCGGCCGGCGCCTGGCCCGTCTGCTGCGCGAGGGCCTGGCGGGCGTGCGCGAGCCGGGCGGAGACCGCGTCGAGCGGGATCTGTTCCTCGGCCGCGATCTGCTCCGGGGTGAGCCCGCCGATGTGATGCAGGGCCAGCACCACGCGCTGCTTCTCCGGCAGCTCGCCGAGGGCGTCGAAGACCGGCCGGGCCAACGGGGCCACCCACTCGCCGGACCCACTGGCCCGACTCGCCGGCCGGCGCCTCGGCGGTGCGGCGTGGCGGGCCCGGCGGCGAACCCAGGCCGCCGGGTCGGGCAGGGTCCGCACGGCCCGCCAGCGCAGCCAGGCGTCGGTGAACGCCCGCTGGGTGACCCGGTGGGCATGGGTCCGGTCCCCGGTCAGCGCGTGCAGCAGCCCGACCAGGGTGGCGTAGTGCTCATCGTGGAAGCGGGCGAACTCGGCCCTCCGTGCCGCCCTCGGTCGCGACTCGTCCGGGGCGCTGAACGGGTCGGTCATCCGCGTCCCTTCGGTTACCTCGCGTGCCAGGGCTGGTCAGACCCACGGTCTTGAGACCACCTAGAGATATCGAGTGACCCCCGGCCATCATCACGTATCTGCAACCAAACCATCACATCGGGTGACGATCGGACGTGCCGGTGGTTCGCCGGCGGGTGGCGCGGGTACGCCCGGTCACGCGTGCGACCCGGACACGCCCGGCTCGGGTGGCGAGGGAGGGGCGAGGCAATCCCGCGAATTTGATTGAGCGTTGGACAGTATTCGAAAATCTTTCTACAGATGTAGAGATCTGTCCCGGGTTCTCCCTACGATGCGTGGGGTCGATAGCTTACGCATCGGTAGCTTCCAATTGTTAGGGATTTGTTTAGATTGACGGGCGACCCCGCTCGGGCCGGCCATACAAGGGTGCGTACGATCTCGACCGGATAACGGATCCGATCCGGGTCGGCTAATATATAACAAGCGTATGCTGCGCGATTTCCTGAGATCGAGGATCGTGCGGAGAGGACGAGGGGCAATGCCGGACCAGGTAGTGCTGACGCTGTCGTTCGTGGCCGCTCTGGCGATACTGCCCGGATTACTGCGAAGGCACGCCGGATTCCCGGGGGGCCCGAGCGGCGGGTTTCTTCTTTCCGGTCTCGCCGGCCTGCTGGGCTATGTGGTGTGGGACCTGTTCGCGCACGGGTTCCTGCCGGTCACCAGCGCCATCGAGCAGCTGAGGGACCGGCTGGACGACGCGACCACGATGCTCACGCTCGGCGCGCTGTTCCTGGCCGGCATCGCGCTGGCCTTCGGGCTGCTGATGTGGCGGGACGCGGAGCTGGACCGGGCCGAGGGGGCACCGGCCGAGGGCGGGCGGCACTCCGTGGGGCCGGGCACCGTTGCCGCGGCGGAGCTGACCGGCGTCGCCACGGCGGCCGGCGCGCGTCGCCGGGCGATGGTGCTGGCCGCGGGACTGGGCCTGCACGGCGTTCTGGTCGGCCTGGCGATCGGCAGCAACGGTAAACGGGACGAGATCGCGTTCACCTGCATGCTGGCCATCGCGGCGGGGCTGTACGCGCTCGCCCAGGGCTACCTGTTGGCCGGGATCTTCCGCGAAGGCGCCCGGCTGAGCCTCGGCACGCGGCTGCTGATGGCGTTGACCGTGGGCGCCCCGCTGTTCCTGGCCACGCTCGGCGGCATGTACCTGAGCGAGGACGAGGCAACGGTCGGGCTGTGTGGCCTGGCCGGCGGCGCGCTGGCCTACGCCGCGCTCCGGCTGGTGCTCGGTGCGGCCGAGCGGCACGGGAAGCGCCTGGCGGTGTGGGGTGTGCTCACCGGTCTGCTGGTCGGGTTCGTGGGCGACATCCTGCTCATCACCTTCGCCGGCAGCGTGGACTGAGGGGCTCGGCAAATGTTGTCCAGGTTCTCGAACTCGAAGGCCTTCGGCCGGCTGCTGTGCGCGGTGGCCTGTCTGGCCGTTCTCGGTGGCTGCGGGATCGACCCCGATCCCGGGCTGGTCGCGGCCACCTCGCCGGACGGGCGTGGGGCGATCCGGCCGCTGCCGGCGCCGACCGGCTGCACCCGCACGGTGACCGACAACGACGCGCTGGACGAGGCGATGGCGGCGGCGCAGCCGGGAGACCGGGTGTGCCTGCTCGGCAAGCTGCGGTCCACGCGGCTGGTGCTCAAGCGGTCCGGCACGGCGCAGAAGCCGATCGAGCTGGTCGGCGACGGGAACACGATCCTGCGCGGGATCAACGTCGAGGCCAACTTCGTCCGGATCTCCGGGGTGAACGTGCTGCGCCCCACCGGCCCGGGCATTTCCCTGCAGGGCAACAGCCTGATCCTGGAGAACAGCACCGTGCTCAGCCCGAGGGGCGGGGACGGCGACGGGCTGCGGTTCTTCGGCGAGAACATCACCATCCGGCACAACACCATCCGCGACACCCGGCACCTGGACGGCGCGCACGCCGACTGCATGCAGACCTTCGCCACCGATGACGAGCACGTGGCCAGCCGGAACGTGCGGGTCACGGACAACCGCTGCGAGAAGATCAGCAACATCTGCCTGATCGCCGAGGGGCCGCACAGCTCGGCCGGTGACGGCTCAGGTGTCGGTGAATCCGCCGATTTCCTGTTCAGTAACAATTACTGCCAGTACTCGGCGTACCAGGCGGTAATGCTCGATGACATCAAGCGAATGACGATCACGCGCAACGAGGTCTACACCAAGGGGCCGAAAGCGTGGGCCTTCCAGAACAACTCGACGTTCGGCCTGATCAAGGACAATGTAATCGGCCCGGACGTCGAGTACGAGGTCGGCATGGATGACTCTTCGAAGCTTGGCTACCGGGGCCCCGAGGTTGGTGGGATTCCGTAGAGAACGAATATCTGATAACGTTGTCAATTCCTAATGTTCGGTTAGGAGTGTTCCCCTCCCGGCGTGATCGAGCCTACACTCAGGGCGGCCCGAGGCGGAGGGGGCGCTGAGGTGGCACAGCGGATTATTCCGCGAGTCTATCGCGGGTATTTCGAGTATCTATACGCCCGGAAGCAAGACCCTTGGAACTACGAAACCAGAAGTTACGAAATAGCTAAATACGAACGGACGCTGGAAGCCCTGGAGGGCCGACGGTTCGCTCGAGCACTCGAGGTGGGGTGCTCGATCGGAGTGTTCACCGAACTCCTCGCCACGCGATGCGAGGAACTGGTCGCGGTGGACACATCGGCCCTTGCGGTGCGCCGTGCCCGCCGGCGGCTTGCCGGCCACCCGCACGTGCGGGTACGGCGCAGTACTTTGCCCGAGGAGATGCCCGGCGGCCGGTTCGACCTGGTCGTCTGTTCCGAGGTGCTCTACTACTGGAACCGGGAGCTCCTGCAGGAAGCGCTGGGCGCCCTGGAGGAGGTGCTCACCCCGGGCGGGGTGTTGCTGGCCGTGCACGGCCGGTTCGACAGCCATACCTGCCCGCTCACCGGGGACGAGGTGCACGACCTGCTGCACGGCCGCGACACCTTGCGGAGCGCGTTCTCGGTGCGCGAGCACAAATACCGACTGGACCGGTTCGAACGGCCATTGCGCCCGCCCGGGCACACCGCGCGCCCGGCGGTGCCGCGCCAACGCACCGGCCGGGAATCTACCCATCCGGACGCCGGAAGCCGGACCCGGGGGAATTCGCCGGCTTGACCTCGGCTTGAGCTTCCTAGGCCGGGGCGGGGGTGCGTGTCTCGGCGGCGGGGCGCGGCTCGTGGACGAACAGGCCGACCAGCGCGCCGAGCAGCGGCCCGGCCGCCAGCGTGGCGAAGGCCAGGGAGAACGAGCCGGTACTGGCGAACACCGGCCCGATCACCGACGGCACCAGCACGCTGCCCAACTGCCAGAAGGCGTTCACCGCGCCGGCGGCCGAGCCGGCCGAGCGGCGGCCGGACAGCAGCGGGGTGAGCGCGGCGGTCAGCGGGCTGTACGCGTACGCGCCGATGCCCAGGAACGGGGCGACCCAGAGGAACTGCGTGTAGCTGTGCAGCCGGCCGAACACGACCAGGACCACGGCGAAGTACACCAGCACCACCACGATCGGCATCCGCAGCCCGAGGCCGAGCCGGTCGCACACCCAGCCGATCAGCGGTTTCACCCCGATCGCCACTCCGGCGAAGATCACCAGTACCACTCCGGCGGAGACCGGGTCGATCCCGCTGCCCTTGGTCATCAGGGTGTTCGACCAGGTGACGAAGCCGTAGGTGCCCCAGAGGCCGCCGAAGCCGGCGAGGCCGAGCAGCAGCAGGTCCCGGTTGGCCAGCACCGCGCGCGGGTCCGGCAGCTCCCGTGGCCGGGGCGCCGCGTCCGTGCCCGAGGTGGCCGGCTCGCGCACCAGGACGCCGCAGAGCAGCCCGATCACCACGGTGACCGCGCCGAAGAGGTGGTAGGAGGCGTGCCAGTCGGCGGCCAGGATGAGCGAGGGCACCACCGCGTTGGCGATCACGGTGCCCAGCGAGGTGGCGGTGAGGAACACCCCGGAGGCCAGCCCGAGCTGCTCGGCCGGGAACCACACGGAGATCATCTTGACACCGGCGGCGAAGTCCACCCCGGCCAGCAGGCCGACCGCCCCCTGCAGCGCCAACCCGGTGGCCACCGAGGTGGCCGAACCGAACAGCACCATGGCCAGCCCGGCGCCCACCCCGCTCGCGGTGAGCAGGGCCCGGGCGCCCAACCAGTCCACCAGCACCCCGCCGCCGGCGTTGGACACCAGGTAGCCGAGGTAGTAGCCGGTGGCGAACACGCCCAGCGCGGCCAGCGGCACGTGCAGCGAGTCGCTCACCGAGGCGGCGGCCGGCCCCCAGGTGGACCGGTCCACCGAGGTCATGGTGAACGCCGCCCAGCACATCAGCAGCACCACCCAGCGGTATCCGGATGTCATGTGGGCTCCTGTGTCTCAGACCAGCGCGCCCTGGCGGCGCAGCTCGGCGCGGATGGCGGGCAGGTCGTGCCGGTGGCCCCGGGCGAACTGGGCGGCGGCCACGCCGGCGGCGTGCCCGGTGGCGAAGGCCGCACCCATCACCCGCACCGAGGCGAAGGCTTCACGGTCGGCGCAGGTGAGCCGGCCGGCGGCCCACAGGTTGGCGGTGTCCGAAGAGGTGATCGCCCCGTACGGGATGTGGTACCAGCCCTTGTCCTCGATCGGCCGGTACCGGGTGACCCCGGGTGAGGCGTGGTCCTCGATCGGCCAGCCGCACCGGGCTACACCGTCCTCGGGGCGCTTGCGCGCACCCAGCACATCGGAGGCGGTGAGCTCCGCGCGGCCGTGCAGCCGGCGGCTCTCCCGGATGCCGATCTGGGGGCCGGTCTCCACCAGGTGGGCCTGTGACCAGCCGGCGAGGTGCTTGCGGAACGCGTCCAGGTAGCGCCAGGCCTGGCGCCGCGCACTCATCTCGTCCCGGGTGAACGCGGCCGGGTCAAGCGCGTCCAGCTGTTCGTCCACCACCAGGGAGAGAACCTGCCCGGTGATCGGCAGGCGCACCGTGATGCCCTGGTCCCGGGCCAGTGCGGGGCCGTCGCCACCGGCGTTGTGGGCGGCGACGGCGGCGCGCATGCCCTCGCGGGAGAGGTCGGCGTCCGGGTCGACCCCGCCGAACCGGCAGACCAGGCTGCTGGTCTGCCGCTCCGCCACCGGTGCCACCTGGGCGGCCGCGCCGGAAGCGCCGAGCAGCGCGCCGTCGCCACTGGCGTCCACGAAGGCGGCCGCCGCCACCCGGCGGCCGCCGCCCCGGTCGTGCACGGTGACGCCGGTGATCTCCCCGGCCCCGTTCCGGGTGGCGTCGGTCAGTGTGCTGTGCAGCCGCACATCCACGCCGGCGTCGGTGACCAGCTCGTCGTAGACCAGCTTGGTGGTCTCCAGGTCGAGCAGCACGAAGTGGTTGCCGGTCCAGGCGAAGCTCATCTCCCGGTACACGTCCCGGCGGCGCAGCCGCTCCAGCATCTCCGCCCCCACCCCGGCGACCACCGGGTTGCGCCGCTGGTCGAAGAACCCGCAGAAGGTGAGCACCGAGCTGTTCGTCGCCGCGCCGCCCAGGAAGCCGTACCGCTCGACCAGGCGGACCGTCGCGCCGGCCCGCCGGGCGCCGACCGCGGCCGCCACCCCGGCCGCGCCTCCGCCGGCCACCAGCACGTCGAAATGTTCCGCCTCGGGCATTTCCGCTCCCCGTCGAGTGGTGCTTGTGGCGATCATTCGAGCACGTACGACCGGAAGGGGCCAATGCCGGCGGGATGGCCCGGGTATACCTTCAGGTTATGGAGCTGCGTCAGCTGCGCTACTTCGCCGCGGTCTTCGAGGAACGCTCCATCAGCCGGGCGGCCGAGCGACTTCTCATCTCTCAACCGGCCCTGACCAGGCAGATTCGCCTGCTCGAGCGGCAGATCGGAACCTCGCTGTTCGACCGGGTACCCACCGGGGTGCGGCCGACGGCGTCCGGGGCCGCCCTGCACACCCATGCCTTGGCGGTGCTCCGGATGGCCGACGCGAGCGGCGACGTGGCCCGTACGGCGGGGCCGGTGGGGGAGCAGGTGGAGCTCGGCCTGCCGCCGGGCGTGCCGGTGACCTGGCTGCGCGGCGCGCTGGACCGCGTGCGCACCCGAGTGCCGGAGGCGTTGCTCGGCCTGGCCGACGTGGGCAGCGCGGAGCAGCTGCGGCTGGTCCGCGCCGGTCGGCTGGACATCGTGCTGGTGCACCTGGTGCCGCCGGACACGTTGACCAACCACCTGTTGTTCGAGCAGCCGTTCGGGGTGGCGGTGCGGCCGGACCACCCACTGGCCGCCCGGTCCAGCTGTCCGGTCCGCGCATTGCACGGGGTGGCGGTGCTGGCGCACGCCAGGGAGCAGGTGCCCACCGAGCACGACCGGCTGATCGCGGCCACCCACCAGGTGGGCAGCATGCCGCGCTGGCGGTTCGCCCGGTTCACCGAGAACGCGCTGGTCTGCGCGGAGATCGCCGGAGCGGACGCGGTGCTGCTCACCGAGCCCACCGCGCTGCGACTGCTGCCGGACTGGCCGTGGCGGCGGCTGGTGGACCCGGAGGTCAGCCTGCCCACCTGGGTGGCCCGGCAGCCACTGACCAGAGGAGTGGTGGCCGCGGTGCACGACGCGTTGGTCGAGGCGCCGGTTGCTCCGATCGGGTGAATGCGAGCCCGATTGTCGCGGTGGTGTCGAATTCGTCCCGGCGTCCGCGACGCGTCAACGGAAACAGGCTCAACCCCCGAACAGAAGGAGACGACGATGCGGTTCATGGCGATCGTGAAGGCGGACGAGCGGTCCGAGGCCGGCGAGATGCCGACCGAGCAGGAGCTGGGCGCGATGGGCGCGTACAACGAGGAACTGGTCAAGGCCGGCGTGATGCTGGCCGGCGAGGGGCTGCACCCCAGCTCGCGGGGCTGCCGGCTGGTGCACACCGCCGAGGGCACGAGCGTGCTGGACGGTCCGTTCGCGGAGACCAAGGAGCTGATCGCCGGCTTCTGGCTGCTGCAGGCCAAGTCGTTCGAGGAAGCCGTGGAGTGGCTGAAGCGGGCGCCCCGGCCGGAGAGCGGCGAGTTCGTCATCGAGCTGCGCCAGGTGTTCGAGGCGGAGGACTTCGGCGAGGAGTTCACCCCGGAGCTGCGGGCGCAGGAGGACCGGCTGCGCGCGCAGCTGGAGAACAACTCCTGAGCTGACCCGGGCGGCTTGCGGGCGCGGGCCATGACCTGGTCTGATCCAGGGCGTGGCCCCGCCCGCCAGCGCGACGAGCAAGACCGAGTCCACCACGCACCGCGCGATCGAGGCGGTGTGGCGGATCGAGGCGGCGCGGCTGATCGCCGGCCTGGCCCGGATGATGCGCGACGTCGGCGCGGCCGAGGAGCTGGCGCAGGAGGCGCTGGTCGCCGCGCTGGAGCAGTGGCCGGCCTCGGGCGTGCCGGAGAACCCGGGCGCCTGGCTGATGACCGTGGCCAAGCGGCGGGCGGTGGACCAGATCCGCCGGGGCGAGCGGTTCACCCGCAAACGCGACGAGATGGGCCGGGACCTACTGACCCGCCGGGACACCAGCCAGGACGAGTTCGACGCGGTGGACGAGGCGGCCGACGGCAACATCGCCGACGACCTGCTCCGGCTGGTGTTCACCGCGTGCCACCCGGTGCTGTCCGCCGAGGCGCGGGTGGCACTCACCCTGCGCGTGCTCGGCGGGCTGACCACGGCGGAGATCGCCCGGGCGTTCCTGGTGCCCGAGCCGACCGTGGCCCAGCGGATCGTGCGGGCCAAGCGGGCCCTCACCAAGGCCGGCGTGGCCTTCGAGGCGCCCACCGGAGAGGAGCTGAACTCCCGGCTGCCCACGGTGCTCGAGGTGATCTACCTGATCTTCAACGAGGGCTACTCGGCCACCGCCGGTGACGACTGGATGCGCCCGGGCCTGTGCGAGGACGCGCTGCGGCTGGGCCGGATCCTGGCCGGGCTCATGCCGGCCGAACCCGAGGTGCACGGCCTGGTGGCGCTGATGGAGATCCAGGCGTCCCGGATGCGGGCGCGCACCGACGCGCGCGGCCAGCCGATCCTCCTGCTGGACCAGGACCGCTCCCGCTGGGACCACCTGCTGATCAACCGTGGCCTGGCGGCGCTGGACAAGGCGGTGCGGCTGGCCTCCGAGCAGGACCGCAAGCGCTGCCCGTACACGCTGCAGGCGGCCATCGCGGCCTGCCACGCGCGGGCGCGCACGGCGGAACAGACCGACTGGGCCGGCATGGCCGCGCTGTACGGGGAGCTGGCCCGGATCACCTCGTCGCCGGTGGTGGAGCTGAACCGGGCGGTCGCGGTATCCATGGCCCACGGCCCGGAGGCCGGCCTACGGCTGGTCGACCAGCTCACCGATGCCCCCACGCTGCGCAACTACCACCTGCTCCCCGCCACCCGCGGCGACCTGTTGGCCAAGCTCGGCCGGCACGCCGAGGCCCGCGCCGAGTTCGAGCGCGCCGCCACGCTCACCGCCAACGAACGCGAGCGCGCCCTGCTCACCGCCCGAGCCGCCGACTCGGCGGCAGCCGCCGGATCCACGTAGCCGCTCACCGCCCGCACCTGAGAGTCCGTCCCGAGCCCCTTTCGCTCGCTATGGCTCTGCGTGGAAATACGCGGCATCGGACTCCAACGGGGCGGTCGGCTTAACCGGCCGGTGCCCGACCCGGGTGCCGGACCGCCGCCCAGGCGAGGGCGGTTGCCGTCGAGCAGCCGCGGCGTCCCGTGGGATGTCGCGAATTTCCACGCAGAGCCATAGCGTGCTCGGCGGCACTCGGGTTGGAGAGGCGACTCCCCCGGAGGGTGATGGTGAGGTGATGCCGGTCAGGGGCGGCGGATCAGGTCGAGGCGGGGTTTGGGGCCGTCCACGCGGCCGGTGTTGGGGCGGCGGCTGCCGGCCCGCCAGGGGGCCGGCCAGGCCGCGCCCGGGCCTTGGTAGTCCTGCTCGGCGGCCGCGTGCAGCGTCCAGCTCGGGTCGTACAGGTGCACCCGGCCCAGAGCGCACAGGTCGGCGCGGCCGGCGAGGATGATCGAGTTTACGTCGTCGTAGGAGGAGATCGCGCCGACCGCGATGGTGGCGATGCCGACCCGGTTGCGGATCGCGTCGGCGTACGGGGTCTGGTACGAGCGGCCGTAGGCCGGCTGCTCGTCCGGGGTGACCTGGCCGGTGGACACGTCGATCGCGTCGGCGCCCGCGTCGGCGAAGGCACGCGCGATCTCCACGGAATCGGAGCCGGTCAGTCCGCCGGGCACCCAGTCGGTGGCGGACACCCGCACGGTCATCGGCTTGTCGGCCGGCCACACCTCACGCATCGCCCGGAACACCTCGAGCGGGAAGCGCAGCCGGTTGGCCGGCGAGCCGCCGTAGCGGTCGGTGCGCCGGTTGGTCACCGGGGACAGGAACGAGGACAGCAGGTAGCCGTGCGCGCAGTGCAGCTCGATCAGGTCGAAGCCGGCGCGCAGCGCGGACTCGGTGGCGGCCACGAACTCGGCCCGGATCGACGCCAGGTCGGCCTCGGTGAGCTCGCGCGGGACCTGGTTGACCCCGGCCCGGTAGGGGATCGGGGACGGCGCGCAGACCTCCCAGTTGCCCTCCGGCAGCGGCTGGTCGATGCCCTCCCACATCAGCCGGGTGGACCCCTTGCGCCCCGAGTGGCCCAGCTGCACGCCGATCTTGGCCTGGCTGTGCCTGTGCACGAAGTCCACGATCCGCCGCCAGGCCGTCTCGTGCTCCGGGGCGTACAGGCCGGCGCAGCCGGGGGTGATCCGGCCGGCCGCCGAGACGCACACCATCTCGGTCATCACCAGCCCGGCGCCGCCCAGCGCCTTCCCGCCCAGGTGTACCAGGTGGAACTCCGAGGGCACCCCGTCGCGCGAGGTGTACATGTCCATCGGGGACACCACGACCCGGTTGGGCAGCTCCAGCTCGCGCAGCCGGAACGGCTGGAACATCGGCGGCGCCTCGGTCGCGGAGAACCACCGCTCGGTGCGTTCGACGAAACCGGGGTCGCGCAGCTGGAGGTTGTCGTGGGTGACCCGGCGGGACCGGGTGAGCAGGTTGAACGCGAACTGCTCCGGGTCCTGGTGCATGTACTGCGGCAGCCGCTCGAACCACTCCAGGCTGGCCTGGGCGGCCCGCTGGGTGGAGGCCACCACGGGCTGACGTTCCTCCTGGTAGGCGGCCAGCGCGCTGTCCAGGTCGGGCTGCTCGTGCAGGCAGGCGGCCAGCGCCAGGGCGTCCTCCATGGCCAGCTTGGTGCCGGAGCCGATGGAGAAGTGCGCGGTGTGCGCCGCGTCGCCCAGCAGCACCACGTTGCCGTGGCGCCACACCTCGTTGCGCACCGTGGTGAAGCTGGTCCACCGGGAGTTGTTGGCCATCACCGCGTGCCCGTCCAGCACATCCCCGAACAGCTCGCGCACCCGCGCGATGGAGGCGTCGTCGGATTCGCCGGGCCGCCAGTCGCCCCGGTCCAGCTCGGCGAACCCGGCACGCCGCCACACCGCCTCGGTCATCTCCACGATGAAGGTGCTGCCGGCGGCGCCGAACGGGTAGCCGTGGATCTGCATGACCCCATGCGGGGTGTCCCGGATGTAGAACTTGAACGCGTCGAAGACCAGGTCGGTGCCCAGCCACATGTACTTGCAGTCGCGCACGTCCAGGTCCGGCCGGAACACGTCGGCGTGCTTGGCCCGGGTGGCGCTGTTCACTCCGTCGGCCGCGACCACCAGGTCGTGGCGCTCGGCCAGCTCTTCCGCGTCCGGCGCCGAGGCACGGAAGTGCATGGTCACGCCCAGCTCGGCGCACCGCCGCCGCAGGATGCCGAGCAGCCGCTGCCGGCTCAGCGCGGCGAACCCGTGCCCGCCGCTGGTGTGCCGCTGGCCCCGGTAGTGCACGTCGATGTCGTCCCAGCGGACGAACTCGCGCTGCATGGCCCGGTGGACAGCCGGGTCGGCGTGCTCGATGCCGCCGAGCGTCTCGTCGGAGAACACCACGCCGAAGCCGAACGTGTCGTCCGGGGCGTTGCGCTCCCAGACGGTGATCTCGTGGCTCGGGTCCAGCTGTTTGACCAGGGCAGCGAGGTAGAGCCCGCCCGGCCCGCCGCCGATCACCGCGATCCTCACGGCGCCACCCCCTCGCGCAGCCGGAACCGCTGCAGCTTGCCGGACGGTGTGCGGGGCAACCGGTCGGTGAACCGGACCGCGCGCGGGTACTTGTACGGCGCGATCCGCTGCTTCACGAAGTCCTGCAGTGCGCGCGTGGTCGCCGCGTCCGGCGCGACGCCGGCGCGCAGCACCACGTAGGCGGTCACCAGCTGGCCGCGCCGCTCGTCCGGCAGGCCGACCACGCCACAGTCCACCACGTCCGGGTGGGCCAGGAGTGCCTCCTCCACCTCGGGCCCGGCGATGTTGTAGCCGGCGGAGATGATCATGTCGTCGGTGCGCGCCCGGTACCAGAAGTACCCGTCGGCGTCCCGCACGTAGGTGTCCCCGGTGATGTTCCAGCCGTCCCGCACGTAGTTCCGCTGCCGGTCGTCGGAGAGGTAGCGGCAGCCGGTCGGGCCGCGCACGGCCAGCCGGCCCGGGGTCCCGTCGGGCACCGGTTCGCCCCGTTCGTCCACCACCCGGGCCTGGTAGCCGGGCACCGCGCGGCCGGTGGCGCCGGGCCGGATGTCCTGGTCGGCGGCGGAGATGAAGATGTGCAGCATCTCGGTGGCGCCGATCCCGTCGATGATGCGCAGGCCGGTGGCCTCGTGGAAGGCCTGCCACGTCGCGGCCGGCAGGTGTTCACCGGCCGACACGCAGCGGCGCAGCGAGCCCAGCCGCTCGGCCGCGCCGGGCGCCTCCAGCATGGCGCGGTAACCGGTGGGCGCGGTGAAACAGACCGTCACCCGGTGCGCGGCGATGTGGCCGGCCAACTGGTCGGGCGTGGCCCGCTCGAGCAGCAGGGTCGCCGCGCCGGCCCGCAACGGGAAGATCACCAGGCCGCCGAGGCCGAAGGTGAAGGCGATCGGCGGGGTGCCGACGAACAGGTCGTCCGCGCGGGGTTTCAGCACGTGTCGGGAGAAGGTGTCGGCGATGGCCAGCAGGTCGCGGTGGAAGTGCATGGTGGCCTTGGGCCGCCCGGTGGTGCCCGAGGTGAAGCCGAGCAGGGCGACGTCGTCGGCCGAGGTTTCCACGGTGGCGAAGTCGGCGGGCCGGGCGGCGGCCAGCGCGGTGAGGTCGGCCGGCGAGTCGGAGCCGTAGGGCACCACGGTCAGGCCGTCGATGCCCGCTCCGATCAGGTCGTCCAGCGAGCGGTGGTCGCACAGGGCCAGCCATACCCGGGCCAGCTCGCACACCGTGCGCAGCTCGCCGGCGCGCAGCAGCGGCATGGTGGGCACCGCGACCGCGCCGGCCTTCAGCACGGCGAACCAGCAGGCGACCAGCCACGGCGTGTTCGGCCCGCGCAGCAGCACCCGGTTGCCCGGCACGATCCGGTACCGCTCGGTGAGCACCCTGGCCACCCGGTTCGCGGTGGCCAGCAGCTCGGCGTAGGTCCAGGTCCCGGTCGGCGACAACAGGCAGCGGCGTGCACCGTGACCGGCCGCGACGGCGGCGTCGAGCAGCTCGGCTGCGCAGTTGAGCCGGTCCGGGTAGTCCAGCGCGAGGTCGTGCGGGTCCAGGTCCGGCCACGTCTCGACCGGCGGCAGGTTGTCCCGGCAGAAACCGTCCAGGTGGGCGGAGGGGGAAAGGGCGATCGTCTTCATGGCAGCACCGCGAATCCTTGGATCTCAACCAGCGCCTCGGCGTCCCACAGCCGGCTCACGCCGATCGCGGCCATCGCCGGGTAGTGCCGACCGAGCAGCTCCCGCCATACCCCGCCCAGCTGGGCGGCGTGTACACGGTAATCAGCCAGGTCTACGGCGTATACGGTCAGCGAGGTGAGGTGCTCCGGCCGGCCGCCGGCCTCCGCCAGCGCCCGCAGCAGGTTGCGCAGCGCCCGGTCGAACTGGGCCACCACGCCGTCGCCGACGATCCGGCCGTCCGCGTCCAGCGCGGTCTGCCCGGCCAGGAACACCGTCGTGCCCGACGCGACCACCGCGTGCGAGAAGCCGACCGGTTTGGCCAGGTCGGGCGGGTTCACCGGGCGGTTCGCCTGGTTGTTCACGACTGCACCGCCCCGCCGGAGACGTCCACACCCTGGCCGGTGACCGCCCCGTTGCCCACGCAGAACCACACCGCGTCGGCCACCTCGGCCGGGCTGACCAACCGGCCGACCGGCTGCTTGGCGGCCAGTGTGGCGCGCACCCGGGCCGGGTCCCGGCCGGTCTTGGCGGCCACCTCGGCGACCGTGGTGTCGGTCATCGGGGTGTCCACGTAGCCGGGGCAGACCGCGTTCACCGTGACCCCGGCGCCGGCCAGCTCGGCGGCCGCCGACCGGACCAGTCCGAGCACGCCGTGCTTGCTCGCGGTGTAGGCGGCGACGTAGGGGTCACCGCGCTTGGCGGCGACCGAGGCGATCACCACGATCCGCCCGTGGCCGGCGGCGACCATGCCCGGCACGGCCCGGCGGACGCAGCGGAACGGGGCGGTCAGGTTCAGCTCGAGCATGCGTGACCAGTCCTCGTCGGTGATCCGGTGCACCGGAGCCGAGCTGCCCGCGCCCGCGTTGGCGACCAGCACGTCCACCCCGCCCCAGGCGGCTTCCACCCGGTCGAAGACCTGGTCGACGGCCGAGGTTATGTCGGCCGGCACCACCAGGGTCTCGCCGGCGCACGCGGCGGCGGCCTTGTGCAGCTCGTCCTCGTTGCGCGCGGTGAGCGCCACGCGGTAGCCGCGGCCGGACAGGTGCTCCGCCACCGCGCGGCCGATTCCCCGGCCGGCGCCGGTGACCAACGCTCGCATTGGCATGCTTCTACGGTGGCACGTAATCTTGACGAACGTCAAGAGATCGACATGAAGGGTAGGCAATGATCAAGCCCGGCGAGTTCACCGATGTGACCTATGAGGTGTCCGATGACGCCTGTGCCACCATCACCATCAACCGGCCGGACCGGATGAACTCGTTCCGGGGGCGCACGGTCGACGAGCTGCTGTCCGCGTTCAAGCACGCCTGGGTGGACCGGCGGGTGGCCGCCGTGATCCTCACCGGCGCGGGAAACCGGGCGTTCTGCGCCGGCGGGGACGTGAAGGAGCGGGCGGAGACCGGCTCCTACGGCGAGACCGAGTGGGGCCTGTTCGAGATCGAGCGGCTGCACCAGATGATCAGGGACATCCCCAAGCCGGTGATCGCGGCGGTGAACGGCGTCGCCATCGGCGGCGGGCACGTGCTGCACGTGCTGTGCGACCTGACGGTGGCCGCCGAGCACGCCCGGTTCGGCCAGTCCGGGCCCCGGGTCGGCTCGTTCGACGCCGGCTTCGGCGCCGCCTACCTGGCCCGGGTGGTGGGGGAGAAGCGGGCCCGGCAGATCTGGTTCCTGCTGGAGCAGTACGACGCGGCGACCGCCGAGCGCTGGGGCCTGGTGAACGAGGTCGTCCCGGCCGAGCGGCTGCTGGACAAGGCCCGGGAGTGGGCGCGCACCATGTCCGCCTACCCGCCGACCGCGCTCAAGTTCCTCAAGCACGCCTTCAACGCGGACAGCGAGCAGATCGCCGGGCTGTCCCGGGTGGCGTTCGACGGGCTCGACCTGTTCGTGCACACCGAGGAGGCCGCCGAGGGTGCCAACGCGTTCGCGCAGAAGCGCTCGCCGGACTTCGCGCCCTACCGCTGAGGGGCGATCACCGCGCTGGCATAGCGGTGCGCCGGCTCGGCCAGCCGCTCCCGGAGCTCCTCGAACAGCTCGGCCGCGCGTACCCCGGGCCAGTCGCGCGGGAGCAGCTCCGGGGGTAGCCCGGGGTCCAGGAAGGGCAGCCGGCGCCACGCGGTGAGGCCCCGCGCGTAGTCGGCGAACGCCGCCGCGTCATCCGGGGTCCGGCGCCGCCGCCAGCGGGTCAGTACCGGGCCGAAGGTGTCCAGGAACTCGCCGTACAGCGCGCGCAGGCCGTCCAGGTCCCACCACTTCGGCACGTGTTCGGCCACGTCGCCGAAGGCCAGGTAGTCGGCGTGGAAGACGTGCACGTAGTCGGCGAGCTGGGAGCGCCGCAGCACGTCCTCGGTCTCGTCGAAGAGGTTGCGCGGCGCGATCCACACCCCGGGGGTCGCGGTGCCGAAGCCCAGCCAGCTCAGCCGGGAACGCAGCACGTGCCGCTTCTGCCGCTCGGCCTCCGGAATGGTGAACACCGCCAGCAGCCAGCCGTCGGAGAGGCTGGCCCGCTGCCGGCCGAAGATCCGCCGGTCACCCTCGTCCAGGATCTCCCTGGCCTGGTCGGACAGCTCGTAGCCGGCGGCGCCGCCCACCCGGCGCGGCGCCAGCAGCTCCCGGCGCTTGAGCCGGGAGATGGCCGAGCGCACCGAGGACTCGTCCACGTCCAGCGCGGCCATCATCCTGATCAGCGCGGCCACGCCGATCCACCCGCCCACCTCGCGCGCGTAGAGCCCGTAGATGGTGACGATGAGCGCACGGGGCTTCGCGCCTGCTCGGGTCGTTTCGGTGAGCGTCGTCACCGGCGCATGATATCGCCCTGGTCAGGCGAAACCCGCGCGGCGGGCGCGCGCAGGCCGCGGCGGGTCATCCCGCCGACCACCAGCCGGTAGAGCGTGCGCGACGGCGGCAGCCGGTAACCCGTCGCGGTGTGCGGCGCGTACCGCACGTCCTGGGTGTTCGCGGTCAGCCACCCGGTGTGTCCGCGCTGCTCCTGGCCGAGTACCCGCTCGCTGAACCAGTGCGCGGTGAGCCCGGCCCGACGGGCACCGGGCGGCACCAGGCCGGGTGGCACGGTCAGCCCGACCTCGCCCCCGTCCGGTTGAGCGCCGGAGACCGGTACCACGAAAGGGAAGCCGTCCGTGTCCGCCCAGCCGAGCAAGGTGTCGGGCAGCCGGTTCACCCGCTCGGCGACTCGCGCCGGGTCCACCCGCGAGGAGGTGCCCTTCGCCGGGGCCGGCTGGCCGTCCGGGGGCACCTCCGGCAGTGGGGCGCCGTGCACCCGCGGCGTGCCCCGGCACTCCAGGTCCGGCCAGCTCACCACCCGGTGCACCGCGATGTGCACGCCGATGCGCTGCCACTGGTACGCGTCCAGCCACCAGCCCCAGGGCAGGCCGGTGTCCCGGGGTCCCATGAAGCGCGTCCAGTTGGGCTCGATGGCTTCCAGCCAGGCCCGGTCCGGGGTGGCCCGGAACGACGCGCGCCCCTGGACCAGCACGTACTCCGAGCCGGTCGCGTAGCCGTGCCGGCGGGTGTGGAAGACCAGCGCCACCCGGGGCTCGCGGCGCAGCCGGCGCAGCTTGCGCCAGGCGCCGAGGGAGCTGAGCACGGTCACCGTGCCGGCCGCCCGGTCGCGCAGCGCGAAGTTGGTCAGCGGGGTGAGGACCACGCCGTTCGCCGGCGTGACGTCGGCCAACATGACCGCGAGGTCACCGTCCAGCACCCGATCGACCTCGTCCGGCCAGTCCCCGTGTCCTTCGCCCATGTCGAGACGCTAAGTCTCGGTAGGAAGTCATGTCAAGACGAATGGTCTCGACAAATTCGCTCAGCGGCGTGGTTTGGCGCGTACGTGCATGCGCTGGCCTTCCGGGCTGAACAGGCTCAGCAGCTCGACCGGGCCCTGGCCCGTGCTGCCGAACCAGTGCGGCAGGCGGGTGTCGAACTCGGCCACCTCGCCCGGACCCATGGTCAGGTCGTGGTCGGCCAGCACCAGGCGGACCCGGCCGGACAGCACGTAGAACCACTCGTAGCCGCCGTGCGTGCGCGGCTCCGGGTGACACTGGCTGGCCGGGATGACCATCTTGTAGGCCTGCAGCGGCCCGGGCTGGCGGGTCAGCGGCAGCACCGTCCGGCCGTCCACGTCGCGCACGTTGGTGTGCACCCGGGGGTCGCTCACTCGCAGCGTGCCGATCAGGTCGTCCAGTGGTACCTGGTGGGCCAGCGCGATCGGCAGCAACAGTTCCAGGCTGGGCTTGCGGCCGCCGGACTCGAGGCGGGACAGCGTGCTCTTGGAGATGCCGGTGGCGTCGGCGAGCTCGGCGAGCGTCATGTTGCGCTGGGTGCGCAGGCGCTTGAGCCTCGGCCCGACCCGTTCCAGGGCGCCGGCGACGGCGGGGTCGTACATGTTGCGCGGGCTCACGGCCGGGGCGTCTCCACCGCGTCGAGCAGGGCCTCGCCGGGTGCGGCGTCGGTCCAGCCACCGGCCCAGGAGATCACCGCGATGGAGGAGGTCTTCATCGGGTAGTAGATGCGGGTCAACTCGACCACGAACTCCTCCAGGCCGGGGTTGTGCCCCACGAACAGCGCCGTGCCCGCCTCGTCCGGGAGCGCTCGCGCCACCTTCAGCAGGTCGGCGACCGAGGCGCCGTACAGGTGCTCCTCCAGCCGCACCTCGGGCGGCGCGGCCAGCTCCTTGGCGACCAGCCGCCAGGTGCGCTGGGCGCGCTCGGCGGTGGAGCAGACCACCAGGTCGATGTCCGGCGTGTGGGTGCTCAGCCACCGGCCGGCCAGGGGCGCCTCCCGCCGGCCGCGCCCGGCCAGCGGGCGGTCGTGGTCGGGGAGCTGGTGCGTCCAGTCCGACTTGGCGTGACGCAGAAGGATCAACCGGCGGCGCATGCGCCCATTCTGCGCCCCCGGCGACAAACTGTGCGTTTGCTGTGAACCTCGACCGAGTGGAAACAGTTGGGTAGGCGCTCGCGTATTGCTATACGGGAGCGGGGGCAGAGGTGGGAGTTGACATGCCGGAGACGTCGGTGGCGCTGCGCGCGGTGCGGCGGCTGTTGGCCGAGTTGGCGGCCGAGGAGGCCGAGCTGGGCCGCGACGGTGAGAAGCTTCCTCTGCCGCCGCCGTTGGCCGACGGGCGGGCGCTGGCCTCGGTGGGCCGGATCGCCGACGCGCTGGGCCGGCCCGAGGGCGAGCTGGACCCGGCGGACATCGCCGTGGCCCGCTGGACCATCGAGGTGGTCAACGAACTGATGAGGGTGCGCCGGGGCGACCCGGGCCGGGTCGAGCTGGCCACCCTGGTGGAGGACCTGGCCCGCGAGGCGGTGGCCGAGCTGCGCCCGGCCGACACCCCCGAGGTGGCCGTGGCCCGGACGATCTTCGCTTGGTTCGGGGAAGAGCTGGACGCGGCGGTCACGGGCGGAACCGTGCCGGCGGGCGGTGTGCGCCTCGGCGCCTCGGCGGGCGGCTGGTCGCCCCGGGTGGGTTCCCTGGTCGGCGGCGCGGTGCGGGTGCTCGGCCAGCGGCCGGTGGTGGCGGCGTCGATGGTGGGGGCGGCGGTGCTGTACGCCGCCTCGCCCGCCGCGGACGTCCCGCAGGTGCGGAACGTGGCGTGCGACCGGTCGCACGCCACGCACCACTCGGAGCCGGAGTCCACCTCGGGCCGGTTGATCCACATGATCAAGCACGCCCTTTAGAGCTGGCCGTACTCCACCAGCGCCCAGGCCATGAAGGCGAGGGCGGCGGTGGAGGTGACCGTGCGGATGTGGTTCCAGCGCACCCACGGGCCCTCGAACCGCTTGCGCACACCGGCCAGGTCGGAGATCCGGTCCAGATCGTGGCCGGCGCGGTCCAGGGCGTTGTTGAGCGGAACGTTCAGCGCCATGGTGATGATCAGCGTGCCCAGCGCGGCGACGAAGGCGAGCAGGAGCGGGACCAGGACCGGCCGGCGGTCCGACCCGAGGTGCAGCACGGCGGCCAGGCCCACCAGCACCGGTGTGCCCATGAAGCTGAAGAAGAACAGCGGGTTGATGATCGCGATGTTGATCTGCTGCATGGTCTGTACGAACGTGCGGTCCTCCGACCTGGCCAGGCCGGGCATCACGGAGACGGAGAACGAGTAGAACAGGCCCGCCAGCAGCCCGGCGGCCAGCGTGGCGAGTACCAGCGCGATACAGCTCAGTACGTTGATCATTGATCCGTTCCCCTCTTTTGTCCCGCACGCGCCTAACTGGGCGCGTGCTCGGTTCGGCGCCTTCGGCGCTACGCGTGCCACACGCCGGTGGCGGCGGCGTCTCGGGCGTACTCGGTGAAGTCGCGCGGGGGGCGGCCGAGGGCGCGCTCCACGCCGTTGGTGAGGTAGGCGTTGCGGCCGTCCAACACCGTGCCGAAGATCTCCGCGAACACCGTGGCGGTCTCCTCCGGGATGCCCTGGGCGACCAGGCCGGCGATGAACTCGGCCTCGGTGATCCGGTGGTACTCCAGGTCCCGGCCCGTGGCCGCGCCGATCTCGGCGGTGGCCTCCGCGAAGGTCATCAGGCGTGGCCCGGTGACCTCGTAGAGCTGGCCGGTGTGGCCGTCCTCGGTGAGCGCGGCGGTGACCACGTCGGCGATATCGTCGGCGTCCACGAACGGCTCTCCCACCTCGGGGGCCGGCAATGCGACCACTCCGGCCCGAATGAAGTCTTCGAAGCCCTTCTCGCTGAAATTCTGCGCGAAGAACGCGGAACGCACGATGGTCCATTCGGCCCCGGAGTCCATCACCACCTGTTCGGCGCGCTGCGCGGCCTCCTCGCCCCGGCCGGAGAGCAGCACCAGCCGGCGGCAGCCGCTCCGCACGGCCAGCCGGGCGAACCGCTCGACCGTCTCCACCGCGCCCGGCGCGACGATGTCGGGGTAGTAGACCAGGTAGGCGGCCGTGACCCCGTCCAGCACGGCGGGCCAGGTGCTTTCGTCGGCCCAGTCGAACGGCGGCCGGCCGTTGCGCGAGCCGCTCCGGGTGGGCACGCCGCGCGCGGCCAGGCGCTCGGCCACCCGGCGGCCGGTGGTGCCGGTGGCGCCGGTTACGAGGATGAGGTTTTGCGGGTTCGTCGTCATGTGCACTAGTGAACCGGCCGGAGGCGAGACGGAACATGGTTGAGCTACCCAGATACATGTTTCTGCGTCTACCCTGCGAGGTATGGACGCCTTGGCCGGCCTGCTCGACGGACCCCGCGCGAAGGGCGCCTTCCTGATGCGCTGCGTGCTCGACCCGCCGTGGTCGCTGCGCATCGAGGACCGCGCGCCGCTGTGCCTGACCGCGCTCGTGCGCGGGCATGCCTGGGTGGTGCCGGACGATGGTGACGCGGTCCGGTTGGGGCCGGGGGACATCGTGATCAACCGGGGGCCGGACCCCTACACGGTGACCGACCGGCCCGGCACGCCGCCCCAGGCGGTGATCCATCCGGGCGGACACTGCACCACCCTGAGCGGGGTGTCCCTGGCCGAGGCGATGCACCTGGGCATCCGCGGCTGGGGCAACAACCCGAACGGCGAGTCGATGATGCTGGTCGGCACTTACCAGCTGGACGGAGAGGTGAGCCAGCGCCTGCTGCGGGCACTGCCGGCGGTGCTGGTGCTGCCGGCCGATGCCTGGGAGAGCCCGCTGGTCGGGATGCTGGCCGACGAGATCGGCAAGGCGGAACCCGGCCAGGAGGTGGTGCTGGACCGGCTGCTGGACCTGTTGGTGATCTCCGCGCTGCGGACCTGGTTCGCCCGGCACGGCTCGGCGGCGCCGGCCTGGTACCGGGCCTACGACGATCCGGTGGTCGGCCCGGCGCTGCACCTGCTGCACCACAACCCGGCGCACCCGTGGACCGTGGCCGAGCTGGCCACGGCGACCGGGGTGTCCCGGGCCGCGCTGGCCCGGCGGTTCGCCGAGCAGGTCGGCGAACCGCCGATGGCCTTCCTCACCGGCTGGCGGCTGGCACTGGCCGCCGACCTGCTGGCCGAACCGGAGGCCACCCTGGAGGCGGTGGCCCGGCGGGTGGGCTACGGCAGCGCGTTCGCGCTGAGCGCCGCGTTCAAGCGGGTGCGCGGGATCAGCCCGAAGGAACACCGCGCGCGGCTGGTGGCCAGCTGACTCACAGGGCGGCGGAGACCTCCCGCTGGAAGCTGACGACGTGCTCGACGGCCAGCGCGCGAGCCTGGTCGGCCGCGCCGGCGAGCACGGCGTCCAGCAGCGGCACCAGTTCGGCGATGTGGCTGGTCACCTCGGGCAGCCGGTCCAGGCCGAAGTGCCAGATGCGCAGGATCAGGTTGTAGTACTGCTCAAGGGTGGCCGCCAGGTACGGGTTGTGCGCCGCGTCGTAGATCGCCCGGTGCACCCGGCTGTCCAGGTCGATCTCCGCCGCCGCGCCGGCGGCGCAGTGCCCGGCCTCGTCGCGCAGCGCCCGCAGCCGCTCCCGGTCGGCGCGGAACAGCCGGCGGGCGGCGTGGAACGCGGCCTCGCCCTCGAGCGGGGCGCGAACGGCGGTGAGCAGCTCCAGGTCGGACAGGTGGATCTCGGTGGCGAACATGCCCCGGCGCGGATAGACGACCACCAGGCGCTCCGCCTCCAGCCGCTTGATGGCCTCGCGCACGGGGGTGCGCCCCATACCCAACTGCCGGGTGAGCTGCTCCTCGGAGAGCGGTGCCCCGGGCCGGATCCGCACGGTGACCAGCAGGTCCCGGATCTCCCGGTACGCCGTCTCCGCCAGGGAGCGGGTCGGTGGGTTGTCATGAACTAACACGTGACCTAGCTTACAAAGAGATATATGAGTTGTCGGCAAGGGGAGGCGACGACGCAATGCTCACCGAGGAGCAGCGGGAGTTCTACTTTGCCAACGGCTACCTGCTGCTGGAAGAGATCATCCCGCTGGACTGGCTGACCCGGCTGCGCGAGGCCACCGACCGGATGATCGAGCGCAGCCGGTCGCTGACCGCGTCCGACGCGGTGTTCGACCTGGAACCGAACCACACCGAGGGGGAGCCCAGGCTGCGCCGGGTGACCAGCCCGGTGGACCAGCACCCCGACTACTGGGCGTACGCCCGGGACTCGTTGCTGGCGGACATCGCGGCCGACCTGGTCGGGCCGGACGTGAAGTTCCACCACTCGAAGCTGAACTTCAAGTGGGCGCGCGGGGGCGCCGAGGTCAAGTGGCACCAGGACATCCAGTACTGGCCGCACACCAACTACACGCCGCTCACCTTCGGCACCTATCTCTACGACTGCTCCATGGCGCAGGCCCCGCTGGGCGTGCTCCCGGGCAGCCACCAAGGGCCGCTGTACGACCTGTACGACGCGGACGGCACCTGGACCGGCTCACTGTCCGAGCCCGACGCGGCCACCGTGCCGGCCGAGCGGGCGGTCTACCTGCCGGGGCCGGCCGGCTCGGTGACCGTGCACAACTGCCGCACCCTGCACTGCTCGGCCCGCAACGAGTCCGATCTCGGCCGGCCCCTGCTGCTCAACATCTACAGCGCGGCCAACGCCATGACCTACACGGCCAACCCGCTGAACAGCAGCCACGCCGGCGAGATCGTGCGGGGTGAGCCGGCCCGCTGGGCGGTGCACGACCCCCGGCCCTGCCTGGTCCCGCCGGACTGGTCGGGCGGCTACACCAGCCTGTTCGCCCTCCAACAGCGCGAAACGCCGCCCGGCGGCTGAGGTGTAACGCGATGAGGAGATCGTGGAACGATCGCTAATTTTGGCGGTCTAGCCTCGATATTCGACGCTGAACCGCCACTAACGGCGATCACCCCCTTCCGAGCAGGTGTCACCGTGCGTCACGGACAGAGCGAACGGAACGGGCCGCACCCAAGCCACGGCAGACCACCCAGCGATGCCGTCCAAGCCGATTCTTGGGCTGGTGCGTGGTTTCAGGAGTCGTAGGCGTCGTGCACGAGTAGGGCGATCTGCACCCGGTTGTTGAGGTCCAGCTTGGTGAGGATGCGGGAGATGTGGGTCTTCACGGTGGGCACACTGAGGTAGACCGCACGGCCGATCTCGGCGTTGGACATGCCCTCGCCGACCCTGATCGCGATGTCCCGTTCCCGCTCGGTGAGCAGGGCCAGCCGCCCCTCGGCGACGCCGCGGCGGTCGTCGCGGTCCGACTCGGCGACCCGGGCCATCAGCCGGCGGGTGACCGAAGGAGAGAGCACCGGCTGCCCGCGCGCGACCCGGCTGACCGCCGTGACGATCTCCTCCGGCGGGGTGTCCTTGAGCAGGAAGCCGGCCGCGCCGGCGCGCAGCGCGCGCAGCACGTGCTGGTCGGCGTCGAAGGTGGTCAGAATGATCACCTCGGGCGGGTCCGGCGTGGCCCGCAGCCGCTCGGTGGCGGCCAGCCCGTCCATCCGGGGCATCCGGATGTCCATCAGCACCACGTCCGGCCGGTGGCGGTTGACCAGGTCGGGCACCTCGGCGCCGTCGCCGGCCTGGGCGACCACGACCAGTTGGTCGGTGCCGGACAGCATCATGGTCAACCCGGCCCGCACCATCGGGTCGTCGTCCACCAGCAGCACCCGCACCGGCCCGCTCGGATCTTGCACGTCATTCACCGGGCCACGGTAACCAGGCCCACAACCGCCAGCGGACCGGCCCGTGCAGCCACATGCCGGTACCCGCCTGCTGGTACGCCAGGTAGCCGCCGGCCAGCGCGGCCCGCTCGGTCAGGCCGATCAACCCCTGGCCGGTGGTGGCCGGCGGCATCTCCTCCCGCATGAGCGGCGGGACCGCGTTGGCCACCTCGATGTGCATTCCGTGCCTCGGGCAGCCGGAGAGCTCGACGGTGACGTCGGCCCCGGGAGCGTGCTTGCGGGCGTTGGTCAGCGCCTCCTGCACGATCCGGTACGCGGTGCGGCCGAGGCTGTCCGGGACCGGGTGGACGGCGGTGTCCAGCCGCTCGTGCACGGTGACCCGCATGCCGGCCCGGCGTGACTCGGCGACCAGCTCGTCCAGGTCGGCGAAGGTGGGCTGGGGCAGCTCGCCGACCGGGGCGCGCAGCACGCCGATCACCTCGCGCAGGTCCTGCAGGGCCTGGTGGGCGCTGGCCCGGATCACCGAAGCCGCCTGGGCAACCTCCCCGGGCGCGGCGTTCTTGCGGTACTCCAGCGCCCCGGCCTGCACGCTGAGCAGCGACAGCCGGTGGCCCAGCACATCGTGCATCTCGCGGGCGATCTGCTCGCGGGCCAGCGCCTGGGCGGCCTCGGCGTGCAGCGCCGCCTCCGACTCGGCGCGCGCCGCCCGGTCCCGCAGCGACTGGATCAGCTCCAGGCGTTGCCGCACCGCGATGCCCCAGCCGAATACCGCCAGGGTGACCGCGGTGCCGAAGACCATCAGGTACCACCACGGTGCGTCCGGGTCCGGGCGCAGGACCAGGAACACCGGGATGGTGAGCACACCGAGCGCGGCGACGATCGCGCCCTCGCGGACCGGCCGGCGCACGGTGACCGTGAACAGCGCGACCGCCGAGGCGGCGCCGGCCGTCTCGGAGTAGGTGGTCAGGAGCATCAGCAGGATGCCGAGGGCGAACGGGTAGCGGCGGCGCAACCACAGCGCGGCGCAGGCCACCGCGCCGGTGATCTGGTCGGCGATGAACATCCAGTGCGGCAGCGTCGGGTCGTCCACCCGGCCGATGGACATGAGCGCACCGGCCCCGGCGGCGAGCAGGAACGCCCCGAGGTCCAGCAGCCAGTCCCGCCTGGTGCGCCGCACGGTCACGCCTGGAGAACCTACCTCCCGCCGGCGGGCACCCCGTGCACCGCGCGACCGAAGTTGCCGGGCGGAATACCTTGGTCTCGCCCGGCGCCATCCGCGGACCGACGCGGAGTACCGGCGTCGCGACTTACCGTTGCCGTTCGTGCGGATGTTGCTGCGGGTGCTCGGCGCGGTGATCGCGCTGCAGGGCGCCTGCGGCGTGGTGGACCGGTTCGTCACCCTGCCGTGGCTGGGCGCCCTGCTGCTCACCCGCACCGGGGTGTTCGGCGGTTACCAGCTGTACGGCTGCCTGTTGATGGTCACGCTCGGCGTCGCGCTGGTCCTCGCGGCGAACGCCTCGGCCGCCGGCTGAGCTCACCCCAGCAGGTTGCCGATCTGCTGCCACAGCGTGAGCACCGCGAGCACGCCGAACAGCAGGATGGACCAGACCAGCGCGGCCAGCCGGAAACCTCCGATGCGGATCGGCTTGGGCAGCATCTTCCGGTTGATGGCGATCAGCAGCCCGGAGTAGATGAACATCATCGTGCCGCCGGTGCACGCGGCGATCACGGCCAGCACGATCGGCTGGGAGAAACCGGCCGCGATGACGGCGATGCCGATCACCACCAGGCCCCAGACCAGCCCCGCGTACATCTTGCTCTCCGAGGCCTCCGGGAAGTACATCGTCTTCAGCACGTCGGCGGCCAGCCGGCTGGTGTAGTCCACGATGCCCAGCGCGGCCGAGAACAGGGCCACCGCGCCGACCAGCCAGAAGAAGTAGCCGAACCAGGTGCCCACGCTGCCCATCAGCACCTCGCCCTCGATCTTCAGGAACGAGATGTTGTTGCGCACCCCCGCGTTGCCGAACACCGTGGCGTAGGCCAGCAGCGAGGTGAACAGGATGGACAGGAATGAGATCAGCACGAAGGTGAGCAGCTGTTCGCGGCTGGCGAAGCGCCACCAGCCCCGCCAGTGCTCCAGGTTCCGCTCGGTGGGCGGGAACACGTAGCCCACCCGGCCCCTGGCCTCGGGTTCCCTGGTCAGCGGGGAGACAATCTTGGGCACGTAGTGGCCCATGCCGAAGCCCTTGTCCCGGATCCAGTTGCTCTGCACCAGGTTCTGCCCGCCGCCGGCCCCGGCGAACGCCAGCGCGCCCATGAGCACCGCGAAGCCCAGCTCGGCGGCGGGGAACCGGGGCTGCGTGATGATCTGGGGACTGTCAGCCCAGGCCGGCCCGATGGCCAGGAACGCCCCGACCACGATGAGCAGCAGCACTGCCGCCACCTTGACCATCTGCGCCCGCTCCAGGGCGGTGTACACCACCGGGGCCAGGGTGAGGATCAACCCGACCAGCACCAGGATGACCATCGCCACGGTCGGCGCGTCGCCGCCGAAGGCGTAGGTGAACAGCGTGGCCGAGCTGGTTGCCCAGGCCGGCCAGATGTTGGCGAAGTAGGCCAGCAGGGCGAACACCAGGCCCCAGTGCTTCCACAGCCGGTTGAACCCGGTGATCGCGGTTTCCCCGGTGGCCAGGGTGTACCGCTCGATCTCCATGTTCAGGAAGTACTGGGTGATCAGCCCGACGAACGCCGCCCAGACGAAGGTCAGCCCGACCTGGGTGGCGATGTAGGGAAAGAGGATGAACTCGCCGCTGGCCAGCCCGACTCCGGCGGCGACGATGCCCGGGCCGACGTAGCGCCACTGCCGGTCCGGCGGCGCCGGCAGGTCACGCACCTCGGGGCGGGGCAGGTACTTGGTCGGGAACTGTTCGGCTGGATCGGTGGAGACCGCCTCGTTGCGGTCGGGTTCGGCCATCGATTTCCCCCTCGTCATCTGGGGTGTGTCTAGCCTCATACCAGCTCGAGGTCAAGGGGCGAAATGTGCCGGTCGCGGGGCTAGAGTGCCCTGATTGGCATCGGGTAGCGAGGGGGTGCCGACATGGCCGTCGGCGACGAGCGAACCACTGAGGCCGCCGCCACCGAGCCGAAGCTGCGCCGGGTGCTCGGTCTGCCCGCGCTGCTGTTCTTCGGGCTCGCCTACATGGTGCCGCTCACCGTGTGGACCACCTACGGCGTGGTGACCACGTCCACCCAGGGCCACCTGCCCGCCGCCTACATCGTGACCACGGTGGCCATGCTGTTCACCGCGCACAGCTACGGACGGATGGTGGTGGCCCAGCCGATCGCCGGCTCGGCCTACTCGTACGCCTCGGCCTCGTTCGGCCGGCCGGTGGGCTTCATGGTCGGTTGGGCGATGATGCTGGACTACATCCTGCTGCCGATGATCAACTATCTGGTCATCGGGCTCTACCTGGCGCCACAGTTCCCCGCCGTGCCGCAAGCGGCGTGGATCGTGCTGGCGGTGCTGCTGGTCACCGGGCTGAACATTCTCGGGGTGCGCCTGCTGGCCGGGATGAACGCGGTACTGGTGGCAGTCCAGTTCGTGTTCATCGGGGTGTTCGCCGCGCTGGTGGTCGCGCACCTGGCCGGTGGTGCCCGGCCGGCTTCCTACAGCGCGCCGTTCCTCGGCCCGGGCGCGGACGCGGGGCTGATCACGGCCGGCGCGGCGATCCTGGCGCTGTCCTTCCTGGGCTTCGACGCGGTGTCCACGCTGTCCGAGGAGACCCGGGACCCCCGGGCCCGCATCCCCAAGGCGATCCTGCTGTGTGCGCTGGTCGGCGGGGTGGTCTACGTCTTCCAGTCCTACCTGGGCCACCTGGCGTTCCCGGACTTCGCCCGGTTCGCCGACCACCAGGACGTGGCCAGCTCGGACGTGATGATCGCGGTCGGCGGCGACCTGCTGAACGCGTTCTTCACCGCCTGCTTCGTGGCCGCCGCGTTCGCCTGCGCGATGGCCAGCCAGGCCAGCGTGTCCCGGGTGCTGTTCGCCATGGGGCGGGACGGCAGCCTGCCGCGCGGCGCGTTCGCCCGGCTGCACCCGAGGTTCCGCACGCCGGTCGTGGCCAACCTGGTCGCCGGCCTGTTCGGGCTCTCCGCGCTGTTCGTGGACCTGGCCACCGCGTCCTCGATCATCTCGTTCGGCGCGCTGGTCGCCTTCCTGGCGGTGAACCTGACGGTGATCAAGCACTACGTGGTCGACGGCGGCCGCCGGTCCGGGCCGGACCTGGTCAACTACGGGCTGCTGCCGCTGCTCGGGGTGCTGGTGACCTTCTGGCTGTGGACCCAGCTGTCCGGGTTGACCTGGGAGATCGGGCTGGTGTGGCTGGTGCTGGGCTTCGCCTACCTGCTCTGGCTCACCCGGCTGTTCCGCCGGGAGCCGCCGCCGATGTACACCGGTGACTGAGTTCCGCGCTCCAGAACTGTCCGGCCGCCGGCGCCGCGCGGCTTTAGGTTGTGTGCGTGACGATCCCCGCGAAGGAGCAGACGATCGACTGGGCGCGCCAGGGCACCGCGCTGGTGCTGGACGCGCTGGACGGCCTGGACGACGCCGACCTGAAGGCCCCGTGCGCCCTGCCCGGCTGGACCAGGGGCCACCTGCTGGCGCACCTGGCCGGGAACGCCGAGGCGCTGGGCCGGCTGGTGTCCTGGGCCCGCACCGGGGTGGAGTCGCGGATGTACGCCTCCGCCGGCCAGCGGGACGCGGACATCGAGTCCGGCGCCGCGATGGCCGGCCCGGAACTGCGCGCCTGGGTTCGCCGTTCGGCCGCCGAGCTGGCCGCCGGCCTGGACGGTCTCGGCGGCGCCGCGTGGGACGCCGAGGTGATCACCGCCCAGGGCCGGACCGTCCCGGCCACGACGATTCCGTGGCTGCGAGCCAGGGAGACCTGCGTGCACTTGGTGGACCTCGCCGCCGGTTACGACTTCTCCCACCTGCCCACGGAGTTCTGCGTTGCCCTGGTGGGTGACCTGGCGACGTGGCGGGGTGCGAAGGGGAACGGCCCGGCTTTGGAGCTGGCGGCTCGCGACGCCCCGGACCGCTGGCGGGTGGACGGCGCCGGACCGGCCCACCACGTGGAGCTGCCGGTGGCCGACCTGGCTGCCTGGCTCACCGGCCGGACCGAGCGGCCCGGGCTCCCGGAGCTGCCCCGCTGGTTGTGAGCGGTGCGGGTTAAAGACCAGCTAGGACGGGGCCGCTGGGTGGCAGTTTTGGCGGGCTAGGCGCGGACGGCGATGAGTTCGCCCTTGCCGATGTTCAGCGTGGTCGCGGTGAGCCGGGGCTCGGCCTCCACCAGCTTGCCCAGCGGGGCCATCTCGGTCGGGTGGGACAGCGCGTTGTCGGCGATCAACAGGCCACCCGGGCGCAGCACGCGCACCGGGTGCGGCCACCAGCCGGCGTACTCGGTCCGCTCGGAGTCCAGGAAGAGCAGGTCGACCGATTCGTCGGGCAGGCCGGCCAGCAGCGCGCCGCCGTCGCCGACCCTGAAGTCGACCAGGTCGGCCACGCCCGCCTGGGTGAGGTGGCGCAGCGCCAGCGCCTGGCTGTCCGGGTCCAGGTCCACGCTCTGCACCCGGCCGCCGGTGGTCCGGGCCGCCTCGGCCAGCCAGAGCGTGGAGACGCCCCGCGAGGTGCCGATCTCCACGATGTTCCGGGCCTTGGTCAGGTGCACCAGGAACCAGACCAGCTCGCCGGCGTCGGTCTCCAGGACCCGCCAGCGCTTCAACCGGTCCGGCTCGCTGGCGTCGTGCCGCTCGCCCTCGCCCGTGACGGTGTCGATCACGCCGCGCACCCGTTCGTCCATCAGTTCATCCTAGGGATCAGGGTGAACGCTCGGTGGAGTGGATCGTCGTATCCGAGTCGTTATCGGCCTCGTTGGGTCGCGCGATGGACCCGCGATCTTGGGCGCCGAGCTGGGCGCGTCGACTCCTCGTCCTTGTTGTCGCCGTCGCCCTGCTGACCGGGGTCGGCACCCTGGTGGCGAAGGTGAACGCCGACCCCGTGCCGGTGATCCCGCAAGCGGCCCCGGTCCCGCCCGGCGCCACCTGGACCGAGCACTACCTGCGCACCCCGGACGGCCCGCGGCTGCACGCCGACGTGCTGCGCCCGTCCCGGCTGCCGGCCGACGCGAAGACTCCGGTGATCGTCTCCATCGGCCCGTACTTCAACCACTCCGGCCAGACCGGCCCGATCGGGCCGCTGCAGGGCGTCGGGTACCAGCCGGTGGGCCTGGGCAAGGCGCGGCCGTCCGACCGGTTCTACGACCTGGTCGTGAACGGCAAGCTGATGGAGCGCGGCTACACCTTCGTGATGGTGGACCTGCGCGGGTTCGGCGGCAGCCAGGGCTGCCTGGACTGGGTCGGCCCCGGCGAGCAGTCGGACGTGAAGACCGCCGTGGAATGGGCGGCCCGCCAGCCGTGGTCCACCGGCAAGGTCGGGCTGTACGGCAAGTCCTACGACGGGGTCACCGGGCTGGTCGGCGCCGCGCTCGCGCCGCGCGGGCTGGAGGCGGTGGTCTCCCAGGAGCCGGTGTACGACATGTACCGGTACTTGTACTCGAACCGGGTCCGCTACAACAACTCACTGGCCACGCCCGCGCTCTACGACGGCATCGCCGGCTCACCCGGCATGCTGCTCGGCGACCGGCCGAGCTACCTGATGAACTCGGTGAACGACCTGCAGCGGCCCGGCTGCCCGGCCCTGAACTGGCTGGACCAGCAGGACAGCGACCACGGCGCCAAGTACTGGCGGGACCGGGACCTGATCGCCAAGGCGCGCGGCTCCAAGGTCCCGGTGCTGCTCACCCAGGGCTTCCTGGAGCCGAACACCAAGCCGGACGGCGCGTTCGACTTCTACCGCGAGCTGGCCGGCCCGAAGCGCGCCTGGTTCGGCATGTGGGACCACGTGCGCGGCGGCGAGAAGACCCGTGAGGGCCGGTTGAAGATCGGCCGTGACGGCTGGTTCGACGAGGTGATGCGCTGGTACGACCGCTACCTCAAGGACGAGTCGCCGGACCAGCGGGACCCGTCGGTGGTGGTGCAGACCTCGGACGGCTCGTGGCGGGCGGAGAAGACCTGGCCGCCGGCCGACGCCAGGGACGTCACCGTGCCGCTGCGTCCGGGCAGCTACCTGGACACCGCCCTGAACAACGGCACCAACGGCGGCGGCAGCGGCCTGGTCACCGGCGACGGCGTCTGGACCATCTCGCCGCCGCTGGAGCACGACGCGCATCTCGCCGGGGTGCCCAAGGCCCGCCTGAGGACCGAGGGGCTGGCCGCCGCCAACGTGGTGGTCAACGTGTACGACATCGCGCCGGACAACCGGGCCACCCTGGTCAGCCGGGGCACGTCGCTGCGCACCGCGACCCCCGGGCCGTCCTTCCCGTTGCTTGGCAACGACTGGCTGCTGCCCGCCGGCCACCGCATCGGCGTGCTGGTGACCTCGTCGAACAAGGAGTGGTGGAGGCCGGTGCCGACCGCGCTGCCGGTGCGGGTGCTGGACGGCAGCTCGGTGGAGCTGCCCTTCCTGGCCTGCCGGCGGTCCGACGAGCTGCCCGGCAGGTCCTCGGTGTTCCTGGACGACTACCGGAAGCAGGCGCCGTTCGACGCGGGCGGCCATCTGGCCACCGGCACCCGGGCCGACTTCCCGCTCCCCGGCGCCCTCCGCGACTGCCGCTGAGCATCAGCTGTTGAGCAGGGGCAGTGTGGTGCGGCCCGGTCCGAGCACCGGCTCCGGGTCGGCGCCGAGGACACCGGCCAACAGGGTGGCGTAGACGTCGCGGAAGTCGGTGGTCGGCTTGAGGTCGCCGTTGGTCAGGTCGGTGAGGCTGGGCTGCGCGCCCTGGAACCCACCGCGCACCGAAGGGCCGGCCACGAAGACCGGGCCGGCGGTGCCGTGGTCGGTGCCCTGGTTGGCGTTGGCGGCCACCCGGCGGCCGAACTCGGAGTAGGCCACCAGCACCACGTTCCGGCCCCGGTCGGAGTCGGCCATCCGGCCGAGGAAGCCGGACACCGCGCCGTCCACCTCGGCGAGCAGCCGCTGCTGGGTGGCGCGCTCCGCGGTGTGCGTGTCGAACCCGCCGATGCTCACCGAGTAGACCCTGCTCGGTGCGCCGAGATCGATGCAGGCGGCGACCAGGTCCAGCTCCTCGGCCAGCTGGCCGGCGGCCCGCTTGCCCTTCCCCTTGGCCGGTGGGGCGTCCCCGAGGGCCGGTCCCAGCGTGGTTGCGGCGCGATGCAGGTCGGCGATGGCGCGGGCGGCGGTGGACTGGTGGACCGGTTCACCCGGCGCCGGGTGGCCCATGGCGCGAAACGCCGTGCCGAGGGCCCCGGACGGCAGCGCGACGCCGGCGGCGGGCAGTGCGGCGCCGGCGGTGGTCGCCCCGGCCAGCATCGGCGGCAGCACGGGGTCCAGGGAGACCGCGTGCAGCGGGTCTCCGCCGTTGTGGTCCAGCCAGCGGCCCAGCCAACCGGTGGAGTCGGGCTGGTCCGGCGACGCGGACTGCCAGATGTCCATCGAACGGAAGTGGCTGCGGTCCGGTTTCGGGTAGGAGACGCCCCGCACGATCGCCAGCCGGTGGTCGTCCCACAGCGCTTTCATCCCGGGCATGCCGGGGTTGAGACCTAGCCCCTCGGCCAGCGGCAGCACCTCGTCCTCGGCATAGGCCAGGTCGGGCCGGGCGCTCTGGTACGCGCCGTCGCCGGCCGGGATCACGGTGTTCAGCCCGTCGTTGCCGCCGTACATGGTGAGCACCACCAGCACCCCGGCACCGGGGGGCAGCGGATCGGTGCCGGCCCGGCGCAGCAGCGCGTCCAGCCCGTAACCCGCGCCGGCGGCGGCGACCGCGGCGGCCCCGGACCAGGCGAGGAACTTTCGGCGGTTGAGCGCTGGAGGCATGGTCGGTGGGTTCCCTTCGGGTCAGCCGCTGACGGCGTACTCGGGGCTGGCCATGGCCAGCGTGACCAGTTGCTCCGGATCTTCGGCCAGTGGCCGCAGGGCGGTGGCCGTGCGCTCGGTGAAGGCGGCCAGCCCGAGCAGCTCGGCGGTGGCGGCAATCCGGTCGGCCGGCGCGGCCGTGCGCACCGGCGAGATGTCGCCCCGGCCGGCCAGCTGCCGCGCCAGCCGGAGGCGGGCCAGCGCGGAGGCGGTGGTCAGCCAGCGGGCGCCGGCCGGCCAGCCACCCACGTCCGGGGGCGCGAACGGAACCTGGCCGAGGCCGACCAGGCCCGCGCGCAGGGCCTGCTCCGGCACCGAGGACGCGGTCAGCCGCAGCGCCCGCAGCGCGCCGACCAGCCACAGGACCGGTTCCTTGACCAGTACCGAGGCGGGGTCCCGGAACGCCGGGTCGAGCACCGCCGCGCGGACCATGGCGGTGATGTCGCGGCCCGGGCCGTAGGCGCGCACCAGGCGGTCGGTGGTGGCCGGGTCCGGTGGGGTGTCCGAGACGAACCGGGTCCACACCCGGCCGGCCAGGAACCGGGGCGAGTCGGGTTGGGCCACCAGGTGATCCACCAGGGTGGCGGCGTCGTAACCGGCGGGGCGGCCGAGCACGGTCTCCGGGCCGGGGTCGTGGGCCCGTGGCACCAGCCGCGACCCGCCGTCGGTGTAGTCGACCCGCCAGCCGGTGAGGGCGCGCGCCGCCTCCCGGACGTCGGTCTCGGTGTAGTGGCCGACGCCCAGGGTGAACAGTTCCATGAACTCCCGCGCCAGGTTCTCGTTCGGCCGGCCCACCCGGTTGCCCTGGCCGTCCAGCCAGATCAGCATCGCCGGGTCGGTCACCAGCGCCCGGGCCAGCTCGCCGAAGTCACCCCGGCCGAGCCGGCGGAAGGTGTCGTTCTGCTGGTACATGAACGCGGCGTCGCGGACCTTCTTCACGCTGGTGGCGAAGTGGGTGTGCCAGAACCAGGCCATCCGCTCCGGGAACGGCGCCGTCGTGCCGGCCATCCGGTCCAGCCACCACACGCCCAGCTCGCGGCCGTCCGCGGCGGACTCCCGGTTCCGGGCCTTGCGGGCCTCCGGGCTGGCCCCCTTGCCGGGCCGGGGCGTCGGGGTGAACGCCGGGGCGGGCGGGCCGGTCTCCGCGGCCGGGGGCGCGAGCAGCGCGCCGAGGGTGGCCTCGAAACCGGGCGAGGTTGCCGGCTGGCCCGGGCCGGTGCCCAGCCCCAGCCGGTTCAGCAACCTCCGGATCGCGTCACGGTCGCTCAGCGGGTTGGCGCTCACCCGAGCGACCGTAGGTACCGCGCGCGGCCGGGGACACCGCGTCCGGGCAATCTTCAGTGACTCTTCAGCGGTCCCACGGCAGATCGTCGAGCACCGCCAGCAGGGCGTCCAGAGCGCCGCCGAACGCGGGTCGGGTGCTGGCCGCGTAGCCGATGACGATGCCGCTCGGGCCGTCCGGGTCGAACCGGTGCGGCGACACGGTGGCCAGCTCCAGGGAGTGCCGGCGGGCGATGGCCGGCACCATCGCCTCGGTGGCCGGGGACAAGGACAGCAGCAGGTGCAGGCCGGCGGGGATGCCGGGCGGAGGCAGGCCCGGGGGCAGCGCGGCGACCAGCCGGTCCCGCCGGGACCGGTACTCGGTGCGGCAGCGGCGCACGTGCCGGTCGTAGCCGCCCGAGCTGATCAGGTCGGCCAGCGCCAGCTGGTTGATCGTCGGTGGCGGGCCGCCGGTGTGGGTGAGGGCGGCCACCACCGGGTCGACCAGCGAGCGGGGGAGCACCAGCCAACCCAGGCGCAGCGACGGCGACAGCGTCTTGCTGGCCGAGCCGCCGTACACCACCCGCTCCGGGGCCAGCGCCTGCAGCGCGCCGACCTGGTGGCGGTCGTAGCGGAACTCGCCGTCGTAGTCGTCCTCGACGATCACCGCACCGGTGCGCACCAGCGCGGTGCGCCGGCGCGGGGCCAGGGTCACGCCGGTGGGGGACTGGTGGGCCGCCGTGACCACCACCGACGGGCTGGCCAGCCGCTCGACCACCAGGCCGTCCCCGTCCACCGGGACACCGACCACCCGTTGCCCGGCCGATTCGGCGAGCTCGTGGAAGCGGTTGACCGACGGGTCCTCGAAGGCCGTCTCGGCGATGCCCAGTTGCCGCAGGGCCGCGCACACCGCGACCAGGCCCTGGCCGTAGCCGGAACTGATCACCACCCGCGCCGGGTCCACCCGGACCCCTCGGCTGCGCGCCAGGTAGGCGGCCAGCGTGTTGCGCAGCACCACCGAGCCCCGGGGGTCGCCGTAGTCGAAGCTGGAGTTCGCGGTGTGCTGCAGCACCCGGCGGGTGGCGGCCAGCCAGGCGGTGCGCGGGAACAGCCCGGGGTCGGGCCGCCCGGGCATCATGGTCCACCGCCAACGGCGTTCGCCCCGGCCGGCGGGGCCGGGCGCGGCCAGCGGCTCCGTGCCGGCCGTGGCCACCCGGGTGGGCGCGCCCTGGCTGGTGTGCAGGTAGCCCTCGGCGGCCAGGTCGGCGTAGACCCGGGTGACCGTGCCCCGGGCGACTCCGAGGTCGTGCGCCAGTGCCCGGGTGGACGGCACCACCGCGCCCGGCCGCCAACGGCCCTCCCGGATCGCCGCGCGCACCGCTTTGGCCAGCTCACGCCGCCCGCCTCCGGGCGTCCACGCGAGGTGCGCATCCACCGAACTGGACCACGTTTCCTCCATGGAACTGGACTCTATCCGTGGTCAAGTCGGGATTAGCGTTGCCGGCATGACCACATCGAACGGAACGCGAATCCAACTCAACAACGGCATCCCGAAGGCCTTCCAGGCCCTGCTCAAGATGTCCGAGGAGGTGGCCGGGGCGGGCGACCGGTCCGGCGTCGACCCGGTGCTCATGGAGCTGGTGAAGATCCGCGCGTCCCAGCTGAACGGGTGCGCCTTCTGTCTCGACATGCACACCGCCGACGCGGTGAAGCTGGGCGTCGACCCGCGCCGGCTGTTCCTGCTGGACGCCTGGCGGGAAACCGCGCTCTACACCGAGCAGGAGCGCTCGGCGCTGGAGCTGACCGAGGCGATCACCCAGCTGCCGCGGACCCAGGACGTGCCGGACGACGTCTACGAGCGGGCGATGAAGGTGTTCACCGAAGACCAGTACCAGGCGGTCGGTTGGATGATTATGGTGATCAACAGCTTCAACCGGCTGGCGGTGCCCGGGCGCCCGCCGCTGCCACAATCGTCGTAGCGGACCGCCGCCGGCTCCCACAAACGTCGGAGTCGGCGGCGGTCACGCTTATAACGGGGTGGAAACGGCCCTCTCGGTCGGGTATACCCCCTTTCCCCGCTGGTAGCGCATCGCCTACCGTTATTGTTGTACTAATTTCCGGTCCCGAGTTTGGAGGTGGACCACTGAAGCGGCGCACCCGGAAACGGGTACTGAGGTGGGGCGTTATAGCGATCAGCGCCGTGGTGGCCCTGGCCATGATGGTGAGTGTGCTACCCGGGATTCAGGGACCGTAGGGCGGCGAGCCAGCAGGTGCGGAAACGCGGTGCGCACGGCACCCTGGGGAGAGCTGTCATCCGGGTAAAGCTTGAGGGGGCTCCGTGAGTGGCTCCAGGCAGGTATGTGAGCTACCTGGCTGCAACAACGTGACGGAGAAGCGGCCCGGCCGCCCGGCACGGAAGTTCTGCTGCGCCGCGCACCGCAAGGCCGCGAACCAGGCCGCCCAGGCCGAGCGTCGTCGCGCCGAGGCGGGGGCCGCGGCCAGTACCCAGGTCGAGGGCGCGGATTCCCAGGTCAGCGCCCGTGAGCCGTTCGCGGTGCCGGCCGGAAGGCCGTTGTCCGGCACGCCCGCCAACGGGACGAACGGTGCGAGCACCGCCGGACTTCCGGCCAACGAGAGCCCGACCGTGCCCGGCCGGCGGCCCGTGGCCATGCCGCCCCCGCCACCCCCGCCGCCCGTCGTGCCGCCGGCAGTTCCGCCGGCCGCGGTGGAGCCCAAGCGGAACTCCGCCTACCGCAGGTTGGTGCCGGAGCCGAAGCGTGGCATCCTGGCCCGCAAGAAGCATTTGCGCAGGTTGCTGGCCACCCCGTCGGTGGTGCAGACGAACAACGGGGCCACCGCGTCGGCCGCGCCGCCGATGGCGCCGCCCCCCGTGGCCCCTCCGGCCCCGGCTCGGTCCATGCCACAGGCCCCCGCGCCGGCCAAGGCCCCGAAGCCGCCCAAGCCGGCGAAGCAGGCGCCCCCACCGCCGCCGCCCAAGCCGGCGAAGCAAGCGCCTCCACCGCCGCCGGTCAAGCCGGTCCGCGCGGCCAGCGCCCCGGCGCCGGCCAGGCCCGCGCCCACCCGGTCCGGGCCCAGCGCCCCGGCCCCGAGCCGGTCCGTGCCCAGCGCCCCGGCCCCGAGCCGGTCCGTGCC